>JAKLKW010000067.1 GCA_023150455.1 Alphaproteobacteria bacterium
GGCGAAGCGAGATAGCGCCGGATAAGGCCTGGGACCGGCCATCGTCGGAGTCCGGGCGCGGACGGACATTCGCGGTGACAGTGTCGCCGAATCGCTCTAGATAGCGGGTCGTCATCATGACGCTTGCGCCGATCCTCACCCCGCACGGACAGCTGAGGGTCGCGCCATCGGCGGAGCCCCTGCCGATGGCGCCCGCCCAGGCGGCGCGACTGGAGAAGGCGTTCGAGCGCGGACCGGGGTATGGGCTCCTGCATTTGGGTGCCGACGAGGTCGGAACCCCGCTGCCGCCGGTCTGGGCGTACTGGCGGGAGCTCGGCGCGCGCTACGTCACGTCGCTGTGCGCCCTGCCCGGAATTTCCGAGGGCACGGCCAAGCCGTCCCTGCCGGCGCCCGGCAACGGCGCCCTGGAGCTGATGGCAAGCTCCGTGCCCCCCATGACCGGCGCGGAGTACCTGACGCCGGCCGTGCTCGCCGCCCTGTGGCGGGACACCGATGCGGCGTTCGATGCCGAGCTGACCGAGGCCGGGCTTCCCGTCCAGGCATTCCTCAAGACGCGCCACCGGGCCTGGAACCTCGTCGGACGCGTTTATTTCAATCTCGCCGAGAACCGTAACGACCAGGAGGCGCCGTTCGCCTTCATGGCGACCTACACGACCCGGCTGTCGGCCGATGCCAAGGCGCAGCACCTGCCGCTCGGCAAGGCGCTCCAGGAGTACGCCGGCGCGCGCAACCGCGAGCGGCTGCTGTCGCTGCTGATGCCGGTGAACCAAGCCGCCGACCGATGCTCCTGGATCAAGGACATGGTCGACTCCGGCGAGATATTCCATCCGCTGCGCTGGACGCCGCCGGATGCGCTGCGCTTCCTCAAGGACGTACCCGCGATCGAGAGCGCCGGCGTCCTCGTCCGGATGCCCGCGAGCTGGCGCATGAACCGCCCGGCGCGCCCCCAGGTGAAGGCGACCGTGGGCGGCCGGCCGCCGTCGCAGCTGGGCATGGGCGCGCTGCTCGACTTCCGGATGGAAGTGACGCTCGACGGCGAGACGCTGTCCGCGGCGGAAATCAGGCAACTCCTGGCGGAAACCGGTGGGCTGGCCTTCATGCGCGGTCGCTGGGTCGAGGTCGACCGCGAACGGCTGCGCCGGACGCTCGACCGGTTCGAAGCCGTCGATCGCCGCGCGCGGGCGGAAGGGCTGAGCTTCCTCGAGGCGACGCGTTTGCTGGCCGGCGCCCAGGGCAGCGAGGACGATGCCGGCCAGACCGCCGATGCCGAGTGGGGGCGGACGGTCGCCGGTCCCTGGCTCGCCGAAACGCTTGCCCGGATGCGCGGCGCCGACGGCTCCAGGGCCGTCGATCCCGGTCCGGCGCTCGAGGGCACGCTGCGCCCCTATCAGCGGGCCGGGCTGCAATGGCTGCACCTGGTGGCGCAGCTTCGCCTCGGCGCGTGCCTCGCCGACGACATGGGCCTGGGCAAGACCATCCAGATCCTGTCGCTGCTGCTGGTCCTGAAGCGCGAGGACGCCGGCGCGCGCATGCCCAGCCTCCTGGTGGTTCCGGCCTCGCTGCTCGCCAACTGGGCCGGCGAGATCGAACGGTTCGCGCCAAGCCTCCGTACGCTGCTCGCGCACCCTTCGGCGCCGACGCAGCAGCGAAGCGCCGCCGGCTTCGCGGCATTCGACCTCGTCATCACAAGCTACGGGTTCCTTTCGCGCGAACCGCGGCTGGCGGCGGAATCCTGGCGCCTCGTGATCCTCGACGAGGCGCAGGCCATCAAGAATCCGGGCGCGAAGCAGACGCGCTCGGTCAAGCAGCTCAAGGCCGAGGCGCGTATCGCGTTGACCGGCACGCCGATCGAGAACCGGCTCGGCGACCTGTGGTCGATCTTCGACTTCATAAATCCCGGGCTGCTCGGTTCGTCGAAGGCGTTCTCGAACTACGTCAAGAAGCTCGCCGATCGGCCGCACATGCCGTTCGCGCCGCTGCGCGAGCTGGTGCGGCCCTACATCCTGCGGCGCCTCAAGACCGATCGGAGCATCATCGCCGACCTGCCCGACAAGACCGAGGTCAAGGCCTTCTGCGGCCTCAGCCGCAAGCAGGCGGCGCTCTACCGCGAGGCGGTCGACGAGCTGAAGGACGGGATCGAGTCCGCAGAGGGCATCGAGCGCAAAGGCATCGTACTGGCATTCCTGCTGCGGCTGAAGCAGATCTGCAACCACCCCTCGCAATGGCTGGGCGACAGCGCCTGGGCCGAAGAGGACAGCGGCAAGCTGGCGCGGCTGCGCGAGATCGCCGAAGTGGCGGCTGCGCGCCAGGAAAAGACGCTGGTCTTCACGCAGTTCAAGGAAGCGACCGCGCCGCTGGCGTCGTTCCTGGCGACGCTGTTCGGCCGGCCGGGCCTCGTGCTGCATGGCGCGACCGCGGTCGGCAAGCGCAAGGACCTGGTGCGCCGATTCCAGGAGGACGAGAGCGTGCCGTTTTTCGTGCTTTCGCTCAAGGCGGGCGGCGCCGGGCTAAACCTGACCGCGGCGTCGCACGTGATCCATTTCGACAGATGGTGGAACCCGGCGGTCGAGAACCAGGCGACCGACCGCGCCTTCCGCATCGGGCAGACCAGGAACGTGCTGGTGCACAAGTTCATCTGCCGCGGCACAGTGGAGGAGAAGATCGACCACATGATCGAGACCAAGAGTCGGCTGGCCGGCGACTTCCTCACCAGCGGCGGCGAGATTTCCTTGACCGAGATGAAGGACGAGGAGCTGCTCGACCTCGTGGCGCTCGACCTGGACGCGGCAATGAGGGAGGCATGACGGCATGAGCTGGTACGATTGGCGGCCCTACGTGCCCGTGGCCGAGCGGCGGCGGCAGGCGGAGCGGAAGCTGGCCGCTCTGAACAAGAAGGGCAGGACCGCTTCGCCGGTGACGATCGACGGGCGCGTGATCGCCAAGACCTTCTGGGGCAAGTCCTGGTGCGAGAACCTCGAGCGTTATAGCGACTACGCGAACCGCCTGCCGCGCGGCCGAACCTACGTACGCAACGGGTCCGTCGTCGACTTGCAGATCGCCAAGGGCGAGGTCAGGGCCCTGGTCGCCGGGTCGGCGCTCTATACGGTCAAGATCGGGATCGCGCCGGTCCCAGACCGGCGCTGGAAGGACATCTGCCGCAACTGCGCGGGATCGGTCGGTTCGCTCGTCGAGCTGCTGCAGGGCCGGTTCGACAAGAGCGTGATGGACCGCGTGTGCCGCGAAGGCGACGGGCTGTTTCCCTCGCCCAGGGAAATCGAGCTTTCCTGCAGCTGCCCGGACTGGGCCTCGATGTGCAAGCACGTCGCCGCCGTGCTCTACGGCGTCGGCGCCCGGCTCGACGAGAGCCCGCGACTTCTGTTCACGCTGCGGGACGTGGACGAGGGCGACATGCTCGCCGGCGTAGGATCGGGCCTTGCACTGGCGCAGCCGGTGCCGGGCTCGGCGAAGGTGCTGGACGACGGGGACGCCGCGGCATTGTTCGGCCTCGACATGGCCGAAACCGACGCCGGCGCGCCGGCGGCCGGGGCGACGCGCAAGAAAGAGCCAAGGACAGGCAAGCGGAAAGACCGGGCTGGCGCCAAGGGCGCGTCCGCGGTCAGGGCGAAATCCGGCCCCGGGCGTGCGGCGCGCGCCAAGGCACCGGGCAAGGCGCTCCGCCCGCGCGGCGCGAGAACAGGAGCGCGCCGCCAGCCGTGAGACGCCGGCGGCACCGCGCAGTGCCGCCGTCATGCGCGCAGAGCCGTCCAGCGTGAACGTCTTTGCGAGCCGCGCGCATTCGATCGCGCGCGAGGCGGTGGATGCCGGCTTGACCTACGACGCCCGGATCGTCTGCAACATGCCCGATCCGCCGGCCGGTCAGGAGCCGATCGCGTCCCCGCCGCCGCCGTTCGGCAGGATCGCCCGCACGCTCGCCTCGACCAGGACGAACTGCAGGCCGGGCGCGGCGAGGACCTGCGGGATCGTCGCCAGCTCGGCGACGCTGCGGATACGGGTGACCGCGGCGCCGTAGGCGCGGCCGATCAGCGCGAAGTCGGGGTTCGCGAAGCTCGTGCCGCTGACGCGGCCGGGATACTCGCGTTCCTGCTGGATGCGGATCGAGCCGTACATGCGGTTCTCGGCCAGGAACAGCTTGATGGGCAGCCTGCGCTCGATCGCGACCGCCAGCTCGCTGCCGGTCATCAGGAAGCCGCCGTCGCCGACGAAGCATACGACGGCGCGGCCGGGGTCGCGCAACGCGGACGCGACGGCGGCGGGCACGCCGAATCCCATGGCGCCGGAGATCGGCGCCAGCAGGCGTTGCGGCGGCGTGAACGGGACGACGCGATAGACCGGCGCCCCGAAGCTGCCGGCATCGACCGTGACGATCCCGTCTTTCGGCAGATGGCGCCCGACCGCGTCGACCACCAGCTCGAACGGCACGCCGTCGTCGACGTCGACCCGGCGCAGCGCGGCGATCTTGCGCCGCTCCGCGCCGAGGCGCTCGATCCACGCCGCGCGGTCGGGGCCGCCCTTCGGCGGTGCGCCGATCGCGTCGATCAGCGCGGCGGGCGGACAGGCGATGGCGAGGTCGCAGGCGAAATGCGTGCCGATCACGCCCGCATCGGCATGCACGTGCACCAGCTTCTGCTCCGGTCGCACGAGCTTGGGATAGGTGTAGCCCTGCGTCGTGATGTCGGAGAGCGCCGCGCCGAGCACGAGAACGAGGTCGGCGTCGCCGAGGACCGCCATCTGCGCCTCGGGATTGGCGAGGCCCATGTCGCCGGCGTAGAGAGGGTGCGCGTTCGGCAGCAGGTCCTGGCAGCGGAACGATACGACCGAAGGCAGCGACCACGCCACGAGGAAGCCGAGCAGCTTCTCCCGCTCGCCGGGCCTGGCGATGCCGGAGCCGGCGATGACGAGCGGGCGCTCGGCCGCGCCGAGTAGGACGCGCACGGCCTCAAGCGACGCCGGGTCGGGCGCCGCGGTCACTTGCGCCTGCGGCCGCACGGCGTCGGCGGCGCATGAAGCCGTCAGGACGTCCTCCGGCACGGCGATAACGACCGGCCCCGGCGTGCCGGTGGTCGCAGCCTGGAAGGCGCGCAGGATCGTCTCCGCCGCCCGCTCGGGATCGGCGATCTCGGCGGTCCACTTGGCGATCGAGCCGAACATGTGGCCGTAGTCGATCTCCTGGAACGAATCGCGGCGCAAATCACGAACCGGAACCTGGCCAATGATCAGGATGAACGGCACGCCGTCCTGCTGCGCCGTGTGCACGGCGATGGCCGCGTTCGACGCGCCCGGCCCGCGGCTGACGCAGGCGACGCCCGGACGGCCGGTCAGCCGCGCATCGGCCAGCGCCATGAAGCCCGCACCCGATTCGTGCCGGCAGACGACCGTGTCGATGCCGGCACGGCCGTGGAGCGCATCCAGGAGGCCCAGATAGCTTTCGCCCGGAACGCAGAAGACGCGGTCCACGCCATGCGCGACGAGCGATGCGACGATGAGTTCCCCGACGGTCATGCTTCTGCCCCCGAACCGGCCGTCGCGACCATAGACCGGGCCCGTGGGCGCGTGCAGCCCGCGGATTTCGCATGCAGCCATGCCGATTCGATCTGGCTCGCCGCGCCGGCCTGCGCCCGTGAGGCAGAGCCGCGAGGCCGTGCCCATCCATGTTGGGCGCGACGCGGGAAATGCGACAATATACCGGCCACGGCCCGACCCTGGCCGAAGGGCAGAAGGAGAAGCCGCCCATGTCGCCGCTGGGCCCGTCGCAGGACGAACGGCGCGCCGGTCAGTTGAGCGCCAGCATCTTGATCAGGTTCGGCAGGCCCGCCCCTTGCATGTAGGCGTCGCGGCCGAGGTCGATGCAGCTGTCCATCAGGATCTTCTTGACCCGGTCGGGATAGCCGATGAACTCGCGCCGCAGGCTGAGGAACGCGGCGAGGATGCCCGAGACGTGCGGCGTCGCCATGCTGGTGCCGCTCATCTCGATATAGAGGTCCTGCAGCCGGGGCAGCTGCCCCGCCTTCGCCTTCGGGCGCTGCCAGTCGTGGCGCGCCGCGACGACCCGCTCGCCCGGGGCCACCACGTCCGGCTTGCGCCGGCCGTCGGCCGTCGGCCCGCGCGACGAGAAATGCGAGATGCCGTAGGTGTGCGGGTTGGTCTTGTGGACCGAGCCGACCGCGATGGCTTCCTCGAGGTTCGCCGGGTCGCCGATCGTGATGTCCATGTTGGCCTGGATGAAGCCCGACTGCGCCCGCAGCAGCGTGTAGCCCTCGTTGCCGGCGGCGAGGCACACGAGCACGCCCTGCCGCCAGAGACGCCGCAGCTCCTGGCAGAGCGGCGTATGGCCGCAGCCGAACACGGCGGGATCGAAGCTGCCGCCCAGGCTCAGGTTGACGCCGTGGATCATGAGCTGGCCGGCGCGCTCGTTGAGATCGGCGACGACGTCGAGGGCCTTGATGATCGAGCTGTCCTGCCCGTTGCCGGCGTCGTCGAGCACCTTGAACCCGTACAGCGCGCATTTGGGCGCCATGCCGGCGTAGAGCACACCGGCCGCCGCATTACCATCGGGGCCGTCGTCGGAGATGCGGCACGAGCCGCCGATGATCGCCGCCACGTGCGTGCCGTGGCCGTTGCCGTCCAGCTCGGCGAACGCCTTGCCGTCCTTCGGACCCAGCGGCGCGGGCGTGCCGGGCTGGGTGCAGTCGTACTGCGCGGCGACATTGCCGTGGAGCTCGAAATGCGGGTGGTCGGCCCGGATGCCCGTGTCGAGCACGGCCCAGGCGATCTTGTCGCCGTCGGCGCCATAGCCCAGGTTCGCGGGCCGGGCCTGGACGGTGTGCGTCGAGCGGCTGATGAAGGCGCGCTTCGGCGCGTTGCGCCAGATGCCTTCGATCTTGAGCTCCCTGAACCGCGAGCGCAGCGTCTCCACCTCGAGCCGCGTCAGGCGCGCCGTGATGTAGCGCTGCAGCCGGTCGACGGCGGCCTGGCCGTCGGGGACCTGCTGACGCTGCAGCATGTCGCCTATGGCGGCTTTGACATCGGCCGCGACGGCGTCGAGGTCGCGCGCCACGCCGCGCCCCGTCGGCCGGTCGACCGCCAGCTGGATCAGCACGGGGTGACGGTCGGCCGCCGTGCCGTTCTCGATCTGCTCGACCAGGTCGCCGGCCACCACGAACGGCGCGATCGCCTGGCCGAACGCCGCGCCGACGGCCTCGGCGACCGCGGTGCGCACCTCGGGCAGGCGAAGGTAGCCCGTCCCCGAATGCGGGTGCTGCGGCGAGTCCGGGTTGTCGAGCTTCAGGTCCGTGATCTTCCCGCTGCGCCCGAAGTCGTCCTTCAGCTCGGGATCGATCGCGACGACGTCGCGCGGGTCGGCGACGTTGAGCCATTTCCCGACGCAGCGCGGCGGCTCCAGCCGCCCGCCGCTCCATTCCTTCAGGACGTCCTGCACCTCCTGGATGCCAAGCGGCGAGCCGATGGTGACGAACAGCGGGACCTCGAACTGCTGCGGGTCCAGCCGACGCAAGACCTCGTAGGCGATCATCGAGCCCTGGCTGTGGCCGACCACGACGAACGGCCCTCCGCCCGAGGCGAGCCGGTCGGCCAAGCTCTGCAGCATCGCCGCGCGGCGGTCGGCGTCGTAAAGGAAATCGTTGACGTCGCGCAGGAAGGCGCGGGTCAGCTTCGGCACGACGATGCGCCGGAACCACTCGAACGGCAGGATCCTGGGACGGACCATGCCGAATGCCGGCGCCGCCTCGACGGGCGGCTCGACGGAAATCATCCGCTCGGCGATGCGGTCGAGCGTCCGGCGTCTGCCGGCGTTGCCGCCGGCGAGCGCGTCGATCTCGTTGCCCAGCGCCTCCGCGTCGGCCTTCGCGTCGGGCTCGCGCTGCGCCAGCGCCATGATGGTGCGGGTCGAGACCTCGTCGTCCTCGACCCGCACACGGTCGGGCGAAGCGCAGGTCGCGTCCTCCGGCTCGGGGTAGTAGTCGCGATTGACCCAATAGGCGAGGCGCGTCCGGTCGCCCATGGCATGGCCGAACAGCGCCGTGTCCCACTGGCATTTCAGCACGGACTCCCGCGGCTTGTTGCCGATCCCGTGCACATAGACCAGCGTGCGGGCGCTTTCCGCACGCGCGCCGAGCGCCAGCGGCGCGTCGGTTCCCGTGCGAAGCGACCGGATCACGAACCCGGCTTCGCCGGCGTCGGCCCGGCGCGATGGCCGCGTCGTCGCCGCCTTGCGCCGGCCGGACCCGTCCTTCCCGGCGCGTGGAGCGCCGCGCTTGGTGCGTCGCTTGTCTGCCATGACAGTCTCCCCCTTGCTTCGCGCGGGATGCGACCGCCCCAGGCGTGTCCACGGCGCTACGTCGTGACCTCTGAACCGGAACGTCGCCGGGCTCGGCCGCGAGAAATCCCATGTCGTCGCGCTGACGGATGACGAACCAGTATGCCGGGCGGCGCGCGTCGATGTGTGAGGTGGGTAACACAGTTATCGGCCGCATCCGGATCGCACGCAGCGCGCGCATTCACGCGCGACGGCGGGTTCCGAATACCGCGGCCGGCCCGAAGTCGGCTTCATGGCAGACGAACGCCCCGAAGAGCCCGTCCGAGACCGCGTAGGCGCTCGCGCGTTCCGCGACGTCGCAAGCGGCCGCGACCGCCGCCGCCTCGGCGCGATCGAGGGCTTCGGCCTGCAGCACCTGGCGCCACAATGCGGCCTGGCGCGCGGCCATCGCCAGGACCGGCGTCAGCAGCGGCGCGCCGCGTTCGGCCATCTGCGCGAAGTACCGGCGCGCCTCGATCTGGTCGGCGCGACCTGCCAGCGTCCGCAGCGCATTCCGGCGTTCGCTCTCGCCGCCTCCCGGACGGATCGCGCCGGCAGGTCGGGCCGACGGCGCGGCCGCCTCGCCTCGCCGCAACAGCGTCTCGGCCCAGAGAACGGAGCCGTCGGACAGCCAGCCGAACCAGTCGGCGAGATTGCGCGGCCAGTCGTGGAGCGGACCGAGCGCGCCGACGCGCAGCAGCAGCGCGCACCCCACCGCCGCTGCCACCGGGGAGACGAACTTTTCCCGGACCGCGGCCTCGAGGATATTCAGCTGCACGGCGGCGCGTCCGGCGCGTGCCAGGTCGGTCAACGCCTCGACGCGCTGCACCTCCCACAGCGGCCCCCAGACCTCGTGCGCGTCGCCGGGCAGCCCATCGGGCGAGGCGATGCGCGCCGTCATGGACTCCAGAGTCCATTTCCAATCGCCCGACGCCTTGGCGAATGCCACGTCCAGCCGAAGCGGAAGGACCATGTGCTGATCGCGCGGCACTACAACCGCCCTCGTGCCCTGTCCGCGACCGCCGCCGGCCTGGATCCACACCGCGCGCCCTGCGTCCGGGCTGACATGCATGTCGACCCATGCGGTCAGCTGTCCGTCCACTTCCTGGCTCTGCCCGGACGCGACGATGGGCGCGTTCTCGGCCGGTCCCCCGCTGTCGACGTCGAGAATTCTCAAGGTTTCGATCCAGGGCGCCGTCACGCTTTCGTGCCGGAACACCTGGTGCATCACGCCCGGATCGGACAAGCCGCGCTTCGCCGCGGACAGGTCGGTCCGATGAAACGTCTTCAGGATCGTAGCCGAGCGCCGACCGATCAGGTCCCGCGTCGGTGCATCGATCGCGCCGGCCGCGACCAGCCATTCCACGCCCGGCGGCGCGGGCGACGGGGGCAACGGCGGGGACGGCGGTGCGGGCGACGGCGGCGGCGCGGCCGGGGCCATCTCGGCGACGAGTGCATCGCCGTTGTACGGATAGCCGCCGGGCTCGACCGGCTGTATCCGGGTCGCCGTGTGCCTCGCCAGCAGCTCGCGCACCTGCTGCTTCACATGGCTTTCCAGATTGCTGAAGACAAGGCGCCAGGGTGTGACCGTGCGGTCGTAGGGCAGGAACTCGGGCGGCATGCCCTCGAGCGCCTCGAGCAGCCCCTGGCCGAAGATCGTCGCGGGCGCGCCGGGCAGCTGGTAGGCGAAGTCGCCCATGCGCGTGGCCTGGAGCCAGACGACCGCATCGGGCGCCTTGCCCGGGTAGACGGCCGGCCTGATCACTTCCTGGCCGACGATGTGCAGCGTCTTGGCGAGCTCGGGCGCGTTGCGGCAGGCGTCGATGAAGAACAGTGCCCGGTCGACGCCGTAGGTCCGTACGGCCTGCCACAGCCCGTTGAACGAGACGGCGTTGTCCGGTCCGCTTGGTGTCCGGGGGTCGAGGATGTCGCGCGCCAGCAGCGCCGGCGATGCCAGGTGCTCGAGCCCGTGCCCGGAGAAGAAGAAGAACGCGACATTGGGCGCCGGATCGGAGCCTCCCGCGGCGATCGCATCGCGCCACGCCTCGATCGCCGTCCTGATCGCGGCGTAGGTCGCGTCGGCATAAGCGCCCTGGGTCAGCGCCGCGACCTCGGCCCGCTCACCCGGCCGCGGTGCCAGCAACAGGCGGCAGGTGGCTACGGGAGCGCCCGCGACCTTGCTTCGCCGGCGCAGCCAGTCGAACACGCGCGCGGCCGTCTTGGCGCAGACCTCGAGCTGCCCCATGCCCGCCGTGGCAGGCGCCGGCGGACCGGTGCCGCCGTCGAGATGCGGATAGTCGCTGATGCCGATGACGATCGCGTGCACGCCCGCGGGACCGACGCCGTCGGCCTTCCACAAGCCCGTGGTCGCGGCATCGGGAGCGAGGGTCATGACCCGCCCCGGCCGATGCGATCGGCGATCGCCTCGAAGAAGCTGGGTCGCGCGAGGAACCCGGTGTGCGCGAAGGCGAGGCCGTAGCCGGTGTCGTATTCCACGTCCTTTACACCGGCGAACACGGGCTCCATGACGAAGCCGACGAGATCGTTGCGGTCGTAGAAGTTGGTCCAGGCGGCGATCGCCGCGGGGCGCTGCAGCCTGTGCGGCTTCCGCGTGTCGGGCT
Source organism: Alphaproteobacteria bacterium (assembly GCA_023150455.1). Taxonomy (GTDB): domain Bacteria; phylum Pseudomonadota; class Alphaproteobacteria; order JAEULC01; family JAEULC01; genus JAEULC01. The sequence continues at coordinate 10,954 of JAKLKW010000067.1, forward strand.
GGCCCTTGAACAGGCCGAGCTCGGCGAAGAACGACACCTGGGCGCCGCAGCTGATCCAATGGTCGATCTCCAGCTCGGCCAGCTTGGGCTCGCTTGCCGCGAAGAACGTCACGGCGTCGTAAAAGAGCTGGCCGCCCATGGAATGCGTCACGACGACGATGGGCTCGCCCGTCCTCTTCTTGCGCCGGTGGGCGCTCTTGAGCGCATCGAGCACGCGCCGCGGGATTTCGCCGGGCCTGCCGCCGGCCTCGCGGCCGTGGACGTAGGCCAGCACGTCGCCGACGAAGTAGGCGACGAACTCGTTGAGCACGGGGCGCAGCTCGGCGAACACGGTCGACACGGCATCGCCCGGCCAGCTCGCCGCGCGCGTGAGCGTCTCGCCGGCCCTGCTCATCCAGTCCTGCAAGGCGCCCATCGCCAGCAGCTTGTCGCCGGCAAGGGCCGCGTCGACGGCCTGGACTAGGCGCGCGGCGCGGGCGGCCTCCGTCTGCTCGGCGGCGATCGCCTTGTCCCACTCCGCGGCAACGGACGCCGCCGCGTCGGCGATCGCCGCGACGAACGGCTCCTCGGCGAGCGGGTCGCGCCGCGCGGCCGACCGGGGCCGCGCGGCCAGGTAGAGATCGGCCAGGAAATCGCCGCGCCGCGCGACCGGCACGCTCGACAGCGGCGGCGCCGACGCCGCCGGAGCAGCGGGCGTCGCGCCGAGCACCGGACCGCTCGCCGCCGCGCCGCCCGCCGGCTGGTCGAGCGGCGTGCGCGCGCTCGCCTCGCGCAGCGAGCCGAGGCCGGGAAAACCGGTGCCGCCGCCCATCCCCAGCAATGCCGTCCTCGGGCGCGCGTCGAGCTCCCAGCGGAAGCGCGCCGCCGCATCGCCCCAATAGACCGGGATGTAGTCCGGCTCGGCGCCGTTCACCGAAATCTTCGGCGCGAGCCAGCGCCGGAACGGCTTCTCCAGGCGGACGCCCTGCTGCGGGTCCCGGACCTTCACGCCGTGGATGTAGACGATCGTCATGGCGCCGTGACCACCTCGCCGACTGCGCGATGCCCCTCGCGATCCATCGACGAGAATAACGCAGATCGACCGCCAATTGGAATTGGTGCACGCCGGGGCCGGCACGACGGTTGGACAACGCCGTCCGCCACGCATTCGCGGCGGATCGGGTCCGCGGCCATTGCGCCGCGGCGCGTTCTGCTGTCACACTGTCGTCAAGCAACAACGTTCCGTGTCGCGCTTCCGAGCTGGGGGAATAGGCCGTCGCACCACGAGGGGGAGTACGTCGCCATGGTTGCCGATTTCACGCGCAAGTGGGAGTTCAGCCGCCGCAATTTCCTGAGGTCCGCCGCCGGCGCGGCCGCGCTGGGCGCGGCGCCGGGACTGGGACTTGAAGGGCTGGCCCACGCCGCCGAGGGTCCCTGGTCGGCGGTGCCGAAGAGCAAGGTCGACAAGCTCAACTTCGTCGTGTGGACCTACGGCGACATCTACTCGAAGATCGCGGCGCAATTCGAGAAGGACTGGGGCGTCAAGGTCGAGTCGACCATCTCGTCGTTCAACGACCATCCGACCAAGCTGGTCACGATGTTCGCGGCCGGCGAGAAGATCGACGTCTCGCAGTCCTCGCCCTTCTCGTTTCCCGCCTTCATCAAGCAGGGCCTGGTCGAGCCGCTGGACGGCCTGCCGGGCGTCGCCGAATACACCAAGGACTTCACGCCGTTCACCCGGCAGGTCGCCGTGGTCGGCGGCAAGACCATGGGCCTGCCCTATTTCTCGGCCGTGTGGGTGTGGAACTACTACGCCGACATGCTGGAGAAGGCCAAGTTCAGCGAGCCGTTCCGCACCTATGACGAGCTGATCGAGCAGTGCGTGAAGGCGAAGAAGGACGGCATCGCGCGCTATCCGATCCAGTGGGTGGCCGGCGTCGGGCTGGAGCAGCTGCCGGGCACCTGGTACAGCCTGACCTGGAACCGCGGCGGCACCTTCTTCGACAAGCAGGGCAAGCACCAGCTGGGGCCGGGCTCGATCGCGCGCGAGACGCTGAAATGGTGGGCCAACACCTTCGAGAAGGGCCTCGACATCGCCGATCCGGAATCGCTCAAGGTCCAGTTCACCACCTCGGCCAAGGCGTTCGGCGCGGGCAAGAACCTCTATCGCGGGCCGAACCACCACTACGGCCTGAACATCTGCAACGACCCGGCGCAATCGCCGATCGCCGGCAAGGTCAAGGTGCACGGCTTCCCCGGCGACGGGAAGACGATCGGCGTCACCCACGTCTACTTCCTCAATTCCGCCCACCGCGACAAGGAATGGGCGTGGAAGCTGCTGCAGTATCTCGGCGGCCGCACCAAGGACGGCAACTTCACCCAGGCCACCAACCTGGCCAAGGACGCCATGCTGGGCAGCGGCTACAACACGGTGATGAACAGCGACGCCGTCGCCAAGGGCTGGGCGCCCTGGGGCGACACCAAGAAGATCCTCGAGATCTGGAGCAAGGCCTCCTATATCGGCGAGCCGGTGCCGTCCGTCTACGAGCCCTGGCACTTCCCGTGGACCGACCAGCTGAACATCGAGGTGCAGAAGACGCTGACCGGCCAGATCACGGCCGACCAGTGCTGCGACAACCTGATCAAGGGGATCGACACGGCGAAGCGCGCGGCCCGCTGACGCTCGGCACGTGACCGTCGCGCGACCGGTCGCGGCGCCGCCGGAAGCCCGGCGGCGCCGCTTCGGCCGGGGGGAGATCGCCCCCGGACCGATGGCGCTGCTCATGAACCTGCCGTCGCTGGCGGTCATGGCGCTGGTGCTGGCCTACCCGATCTACTACGCGGGCTACCTGTCCGTGCACAAGGTCGGCATCGCGGAGATCCGGCGGGGCGTGTTCCCGTTCTACGACTGGCAGAACTACGCAAGGCTGTTCGAGGACGAGCTGTTCTGGCTGTCGTTGCAGAACACGGCGATCTTCACCTTCGTCACGGTGTCCGCCGAGATCGTGCTGGCCGTCGCCATCGCGCTCCTGATCAACCAGTCGAGCCTGTGGACGTCGCGCGTGACGCGCTGGCTGATCCTGCTGCCCTACGCCATTCCGCCCATCGCCAACGGGCTGATCTGGAACTTCATGTACAACTTCCAGTTCGGCTTCCTGAACCGCATCCTGTTCACGGCCGGCATCATCGGCGAGCCGATCAACTGGGCGGGCAATCCCGACACGGCGCTCTACGCCGTGACCGTGCCCTATATCTGGCGCACGCTGCCCTTCGCCATCCTCCTGATCCATGCCGCGCTGCAGGGCATCCCGCGCGAGCTGTACGAGGCGGCCGCCGTCGACGGCGCGACCGCGTGGCATCGCTTCCGGCACGTCACCCTGCCGCTGCTGCGGCCGATCATCGCGGTCATCCTCATCCTGCGCACCTCGTTCGCCTTCGCCGTGTTCGAGGAGATCCTGGCGATCACCCAGGGCGGGCCGGGCGACGCCACCTGGGTCGCGGCCTGGTACAGCTACAAGGTGTCGTTCGCGCCGCCGTTCAACATCGGCGCCGGATCCGCGTCGGCCTATGTGCTGGCGATGATCGTCGGCGCGCTCGCGATCCTCTACGTCAAGCTCGTGTACCGGAGGATCGCCTGATGCTGCGGCCGTCCCGGACAGCGCGGATCCTGCTGCATCTCGCCAACCTGGTCGTGATCTTCTTCCTGCTGCTGCCGCTGTTCGCCGTCGCGATCGGCAGCCTGCAGTCCGAGAAGTCCCTGCAGGCCAACACCCGGGCGGTCCTGCCGGACGAGTACACGCTCGACAACTACCTCGTCATCCTGACGGCGGGCGAGCAGAAGGGCCGCATCTTCGAGCAGACCACGTACCTGCCGGACAACATCAAGCACTTCTTCCGGGCCTTCGCCAACAGCACGATCGTCGCGCTCAGCGTCACGGCGCTGACGCTCGCGCTCGGCTCCATGTCCGCCTATACGGTCGTCAGGATGCGCTACCGATGGATCGCGTGGCTGATGCAGGCGAACGTGGTCGCGCGCTTCGTTCCGATCATCGTCCTGATGATCCCGCTCTACGTCACCATGCGCGGCTGGGGCCTGCTCAACTCGCTGGCCGGCGTCATCGTCGCGCTGACCGGCTTCCTGCTGCCCTACGCGATCCTGATCCTCGCGCCCTATTTCGACAGCATCCCGCAGGAGCTGGAGGACGCGGCGCGCATCGACGGCTGCACCCGGTTCAAGGCCTTCCTCAAGGTGACCCTGCCGCTGTCGACCCCGGGCCTGTCCTCGTGCGGCGTCATCATGTTCATCATCTCCTGGCACGAGCTGCTGATCCCGCTGATCCTCAACTCCAAGCCCGAGTTCATGACGCTGCCGGTGGTGATCGCGAGCCTGGTGGGCGACGTCCACGTCTTCTTCAACCTGATGATGGCGATCTGCCTGCTGGCCTTGCTTCCCTCGGTGGTCCTCGTGCTATTGCTGCAGAAGTACGTCGTCGAAGGGCTGGCCGCCGGGGCCGTCAAGGGTTGATGCCATGTTCGAGATCGATCCCAGCCGCGTCGACCTGGCGCGCGAGTTCAAGGCGCGGCCCTATGGCGAGCACAGCCCGGACCTGCAGGCGGTGCTCAACGTCATGCGCCGCCCGTCGGACAATGAGTTCCACGTCCTGGTCATGACCCGGCCGCACGAGCAATGGACGCTCGCGCGCATGCGGCCGGGCGCCAAGGCGCCGCCGGTGCTGACGAACACGGTGTTCGCGAGCTCGGCCGAGGCGGAATGGCACGTGTTCCGCCTGCGCTGGAAGGAGATCACGGGGCGGGAATGCCCGGTGGAATGAGGGAAACGCGATGACCGGCATCCTTGCCTACAGCGACGTCAACGCCGTGCGGCCCGGCGAGACGGTCGGCTTCATGGTCAGCTGCACCGGCGCCGAGACCTACAAGGCCGAGATCGTGCGGCTGATCAACCCGGAAGGCGGGCCGGCGGCCAACCCGTTCCGCTACGACCCGGTCGCCACGCCGGCCAACCGCGCCTATCCGGCGCGCGTGCAGACGATCGACATCGGTTCCTACGGCGTGGTCGAGGCGCATCCGCTGATCGGCGGGCTCGCCGGCCAGACGCTGCAGGCGATGGTCTGGCCGACCACGCCCGGAAGCGGCCGCCAGGCGCTGCTCGGCGCCTGGTCCGAAACCGAGAAGCGCGGCTTCGGCCTCATGCTGGACGAGACGGGCGCGCTGGAGCTCCGCCTCGGCAACGGCCGCGAGGTCGCCCGCTTCGCGACCGGCGTGAAGCTGGCGGCGCGGCGCTGGTACCTGGTGGCGGCGAGCTACGACGCGGCGACCGGGCAGGTCGTGCTGTACCAGGAGCCGCTGGCGACGAAGTCGTTCGACGCGGAAGCGCCGGTGCGCATCGAGGCGAAAAGCGGCGTGCGGCCGGATGCCGCGGGCCTGCCGTTCCTGTTCGCCGCCTGGCATTGCGGCAGCGCCGGCCATCCGACCGCTTACGGGACGCTGCGGGTCGGCGGCCATTTCAACGGCCGCATCGACCGGCCGCGCCTGGCCCGCCGCGCGCTCGATCGCGCCGGCATCGCCGACCTCGCCGGCGGCGCGATCCCGACGGGGCTGGAAACGGCGGTGGTCGCCCTGTGGGACTTCGCGCGCGACATCGGCTCGGAGACGCTCAGGGACGTCTCGGCCAACCGCCTCGACGGCGAGACCGTCAACCTGCCGGCGCGGGCGGTGACCGGGCACAACTGGACCGGCGCGGTGATGAACTGGCGCGACGATCCCGACCAGTACGGCGCGGTCCATTTCCACGACGACGACCTGTACGACGCCGGCTGGCAGGTCGATTTCGCGTTCCAGGTGCCGGCCGACCTGCGCAGCGGCTGCTACGCCGCGCGCCTCACGGCGAACGAGGCCGTGTTCTTCGTGCCGTTCTTCGTGCGGCCGCCCAAGGGGCGAACGACGTCGAGGGTCGCCTATCTCGCCTCGACCGCGACCTACACCGTCTATCTGAACAACCGCGGCCGCTTCGGCTCGCTCGCGACCGAGCTCTATCACGGCCGCATGCTGTTCATGGACGCCGTCGACATGCTGTTCCTGGAGCACCCGGAGCTCGGCCTGTCGACCTACGACCGGCATTCCGACGGCAGCGGCGTGTGCTACGCCTCGCGCCTCCGGCCCGCCAACAACCTCCGCCCCACCGGCCGCCTGTGGAACTTCGGCTGCGACATGTTCCTGATCGAGTGGCTGGAATGGGCGGGGCTCGGCTTCGACGTCTTGACCGACGAGGACCTGCACGAGCAGGGGCTCGACGCGCTGCGGCCGTACAGCGTCGTCGTGACCGGCAGCCATCCCGAATACGACTCGATCGAGATGCTGGACGCGCTCGACGCCTATCTGCGCCAGGGCGGGCGGCTGATGTACATGGGCGGCAACGGCTTCTACTGGCGCATCGCCTGGCACCCTACCAAGCCCGGCGTCATCGAGGTCAGGCGCGCGGAAGGCGGCGTGCGCGCCTGGGGCGCCGAGCCGGGCGAGTACTATCACAGCTTCACCGGCGAGTACGGCGGCCTGTGGCGGCGCCAGGGCCGCGCGCCCAACCGCCTGGCGGGCGTCGGCTTCATCAGCCAGGGCTTCGACCATTGCAGCTATTACCGCCGCCTGCCGGCGAGCGAGGACCCGCGCGCACGGTTCATCTTCGCGGGCGTCGGCGACGAGATCCTCGGCGATTTCGGCGCGCTGCAGGGCGGCGCCGCGGGGCTCGAGATCGACTCGGCCGATCCCGCGATCGGCACGCCGCCGCACGCGCTCATCGTCGCGCGCTCGGAGAACCACTCCAACACCTACGAGCTGGTGCCCGAGGAGGTGTGCATCCCGCATGGCGCGTCGAACGCGGTGATGAACCGCCAGGTGCACGCCGACATGGTGTTCTTCGAGACGCCGAACGGCGGCGCGGTGTTCTCGACCGGCTCGATCGCCTATGCCGGCGCGCTGGGCCACCGCAACTTCGACAACAGCATCGCGCGGCTGACCACCAACGTGCTGCGCCGCTTCGCCGATCCCGCGCCGTTCCCGCCGCCGCCGAAGGGATAGATCGCCGGCGCGGCGTAGCCGCATCAAGATTCTTCTTCCTTCCTGCCTTCGTGTCCTTCCTTCCAACCTTCGTGTCTTCGTGTCCAATCCGGGAAGGATCAACCACGAAGACACGAAGGTCACGAAGGGAAGAGGAGGAAGGAGGATTTTGCGCGGCCTTCGGCCGCTTGAGGCTCGCTGCGTCGCCTTGCGTGGATGCTCAGCGCCTCCAGAAGCCGTGCTCTGGGATTCTACACCGTTGCCTCGCCGCTCAGGACCGGCACGCAGCTGCCGCCGATCGTGGCGCGGATGCCGTCCGGCGTGCGATAGGCCGTCGCGCGCAGCAGGCTGGGACGGCCCATCTCGACGCCCTGGACGATCTCGAACTCGCGCCGCGCCTCCTGGGTCAGCGACAGCAGCAGCCCGGCCAGCGGCGTGTTGGCGCTGCCGGTCGCCGGGTCCTCGAAGGTGCCGGCCAGCGGCGCGAACATGCGCGCGCGCAGGCGCCCGGGCTCGCGCACGTAGAGGTGCAGCGACAGCCTTCCGCCCAGCTGCGGCCGGGCGCGCGCCGCGTCGCGGAATGCCTGGACGTCGGGCAAGGCGCGCGCCAGCGCCGCGTCGGCGACCTCGGCCAGCACGAAGGGATTGCCCATCGAGGCGACCATCGGCTGGTGCGCGTCGACGCGGATGTCGCCGGGCGCGAGGCCGGCGCAGGCCGCGATGGTCTCGGCCGGGAACGCGAGGCCGGTCGAGAGCGGCTGCGGCGCCGTGATGACGCCGCCGGTCACGGCGCCGGACGCGTCGCGCGCGACTTCCACGCGCACGACGCCGGCCGGCACCTCGAACAAGAGGACCCCGTCCCTGTCCCTGCCCTGCCGCGCCAGCGCGTAGCCCGTGCCGACCATCGGGTGGCCGGCGAACGGCATCTCCGCCGTGCGGTTGAAGATGCGCACGCGCGCGCTGTGCTTCGCGTCGGACGGCGGCAGCACGAAGGTCGTCTCGCTGAGGTTGAACTCGGCCGCGAGCGACTGCATGTCGGCATCGGACAAACCCTGCGCGTCGGGAAACACCGCGAGCGGGTTGCCGCCGAAGCGGCGGTCGGTGAACACGTCGACGGTCACGAACGGATAAGACGGCACTGGTACCCGGCGTCCTTTCGCGCCATCGCGGGCAGAACCGGGAGTCACCCTGGCACGACTTAGTCGATTGGCAAAGTGCCGAATTGTACCGATACAAGTCGTTGCCCGCGCGTTGAGGGTCGACGGAGAGTTGCCGGCACCCCGGCGCGGAGCGAGCATGTCGTCGATGACGACCCGCGCCGGTTGCGCCTGTGTGGCAGTCGCCTGCTGGTCGCAATTACGGGCAACACGGCGGAAATCGAGCCGCCGCCGCTCGGCGCCGCCGGACGAGCCCGCCGGACGACCGGGGGGAGAGGGAGCGCGGTCGCGCCGAGTCGCGGCAGGCCGCGTTGTCCCGATTTCCGCCGCTCACTATCATGGCCAAGATGGGCAGCGACGCGCCGGGGGGACGATGAAAGAGCAGCTTCTGCAGTGGATCGACCGTGACAAGGATCGGCTGATCCAGTTCCTGTCCGGCTTCCTGCGCGCCAAGTCGCCCAACCCGCCGGGCGACACGCGCGAGGCCTTCGCCCATATCAAGGCGTTCATGGACGCGGAAGGCCACGCGTTCCGCACCATCGCGCCGAACGCGGTCATGCCGAACCTGGTGGCGAGCTTCGACGCGCCCAGGCCCGGGCGCCACCTGGTGCTGAACGGGCATATCGACGTGTTCCCGGTGGCCGACGCGGAGCGCTGGACGCACGGGCCGTGGTCGGGCGACGTGGCCGACGGCAGGATCTACGGCCGCGGCGCGTCGGACATGAAATGCGGCACCACGGCGTCGATCTTCACCTATCACTATCTCAGCCGCGTCAAGGACAGGCTGAACGGCAGGCTGACGCTCACCTGCGTGTCCGACGAGGAGACCTTCGGGCCCTGGGGCGCCACCTGGCTGATCGAGCACCACCCGGAGGTGCGCGGCGACTGCTGCCTGAACGGCGAGCCATCCAGCCCCTACACGGTGCGGTTCGGCGAGAAGGGCCTGCTGTGGCTCGAGTTCACCATCCGCACGCGCGGCTCGCACGGCGCCTACCCGCATGCGAGCGAGAGCGCGTCGAAGCTGATGACGCGGCTGATCGCCGACCTGGAAACCCTGGCCGACCTGCCGGTCGAAGCACCAGGCAACGTGATGGGCGCGCTCAAGGCGGCCCGCGCGGAGATCGAGCAGGCGCTGGGCGATGGCGCCGCCGAGATCGTGCCGAAGGTCACGGTCAACATCGGCCTGGCCGAGGCCGGCATCAAGGTCAACATGACGCCGTCGACCGCGCGCATGGAGGTCGACATCCGCCTGCCGGTCGGCACGACGCGCGAGCGCGTGCTCGGCGAGGTGAACCGCATCCTCGCGCGGCACCCGCAGGCGACCATGCGCGAGATCAACCACAGCGCGCCGAGCTGGTGCGACCCGGGCCACGAGATGGTCGAGATCATCCAGAAGAACGTGCGCGCGCTGAAAGGCTTCGAGCCGAAGCCCGTGATCAGCCTGGGCGGCACCGACACCCGCCTGTGGCGCTACAAGAACGTGCCCGCCTATGTGTACGGGCCCTCGCCGGCGAGCATGGGCTCCTTCGACGAGCACGTCGCGGTCGACACGTTCCTCCACATCGTGCGCACGCACGTGCTGTCGGCCTGCGACTACCTGTCGCGGGCTCAGGCTCCAGGACATGGCCCGATCTGAAAGACGACGATGAAGATCACCGCCGTTGAGGCCATCTGGCTGCGCGTTCCTCCGCTCGACCAGCCCTGCGCCTGGGGGGAGGACGCGCTCGTCGTTCGCGTCCATACCGACGCCGGGCTCGTGGGCATCGGCGAGTCCGACAGCGCCCCGTCGGTGATCAAGGCGTTGATCGACGCCCCCGTCACGCACAGCACCTGCAAAGGGCTGCGTCACGTCCTGCTCGGCGAGAACCCGCTCGAGATCGAGCGCCTGTGGAAGAAGATGTACCGCGAGAGCGAGTATGTCGGACGACGCGGCGCCGGCATCCACGCCATCAGTGCCATCGACATCGCGCTCTGGGATATCGCCGGGCAGCACTACGGCGTGCCGATCCACACGCTGCTCGGCGGCAAGTACCGCGACCGCGTCCGGGCCTATGGCACCTTCTCCGCGCGGCCCACGGAAGATGCCAACCGCACGGTCGTCGCGCGGCTGCTCGCGCAGGGATTGCGCAGCGTCAAGCTCGGCGGCGGCACTTTCGGCCATGACCCTGCCTACGACATGAAGGTGCTGCGCGCGGTGCGGGCGGAAATCGGCGACGACATCGAACTGTCGATCGACCTGCTCGGGCGCTGGCGCAACGCCCCGCACGCCCTGACGCAATGCGAGGCACTGCGCGAGTTCAACCTGAGCTGGGTCGAAGAGCCCTTGCCCTCCGACGACCTGGCCGGCCTCGCGCTTCTGGGGAAGCACGCCGATGTCCGGATATCCGGCGGCGAGGGGTTGGCGACGCGCCACGAGTTCCGGAGCTTCCTCGAGGAAACCCGGCCCGCCATCGTACAGCCGGACATTACCCGTTGCGGCGGCATCAGCGAGATGCGGCATGTCTATGAGCTGGCGCGGCACTATGGCGCGCAGTTGGTCCCGCACGGTTTCAGCACGGGCATCCTGCTCGCCGCGACGATGCACTTCCTGGCCGCCTGCGAGCACGGCGACTTGATCGAATACTCGCAGAGCGACAGCCCGCTGTTTCGCGGTCTCGTGAAGAACCTCCTGCCGCTCGCGGGCAATCACGTCCCCGTGCCGGACGCGCCGGGCCTGGGCGTTGTGCTCGACGAGGCGCTCCTCGAGCGCTATCGCGTCCGCCTGTAGCCAATTCAATGCCGGGAAGGCCGCGAGGCAAATCCCCGGAATCGGCAGGGGACAAGTTTCGAGAACCGCAGGTCATCATCCAATACGATGGAATATGAACAGCAGTGATGGAATTCGTTTCAGTCGACGGTTGCGCCCTCCGCCACGGGCTGGATCGGGCGCGACGGGCGCACTTCGTCGTGCGCGGGAGGACGGGCGCTTACAGGCGCCGATCCGCCGGGTCCACGGTCGTCCTAGCCCTTCCTCGCCTGCACCGACTGGCTGAGGCCCAGCAGCAGCACGGAGACGGCGATCAGCAGGGTGGAGATGGCGGCGATCGTCGGGTCGATCTCGTCGCGCAGCGCGTTGAACATGCGCCTGGTGAGCGTGGCCTTGTCGCCTCCGGCGATGAACAGCGAGATCACCACCTCGTCGAGCGAGGTGATGAAGGCGAGCAGCGCGCCCGCGATCACCGACACCTTGATCTGCGGCAGGGTGACGGTCAGGAACGCCCAGGGCCGGCCGGCGCCCAGGCTGCGCGCGACCATCTCCTGGCTCATGTCGTAGTTCTTGAGGCCCGAGGCGACGGTGATGACGACCAGCGGTATCGCCATCACCGAATGCGCCAGCACGATGCCGGGCAGCGTGTTGTTGAGCCCGACCTGGGCGTAGAGCAGGAAGATGCCGATCGCGACCAGGATGCCGGGGATCACCAGCGGCGCCACGAACACGAGGTAGGCGACCTGGCCGAGGCGCGAACGCGCCGTGTGCAGGCTGTAGGCGGCGAGCGTGCCCAGCACGGTCGAGACCACCGTGGTGAAGGCGGCGGCGGTGAGCGACACAATGGTGGCGTCGCGCCATTCGATCGCGGCGAAATAGGCCTCGTACCAGCGGACCGACCAGCCGGGCGGCGGAAACTGCAGGAAGCGCGAGTCCGAGAAGCTGAGCGGGATGACCAGCAGACTCGGCAGGATCAGGAACAGCACGGTGAGCCCGACCAGCACGTAGAGCCACACGCGCCGCCCGTGCGTGATCTGCGTCTCGGTCGCCGCCCGGCGCAGCATCAGCCGGCACCCATGATGCGCCGGAAGCCGACCAGCCTGCCGACCAGCCACAGGATCAGGAGCGTCATCGCCAGCAGCACGACGCCGAGCGCGCTCGCCGCGCCCCAGTCGGAGTGATAGGTGACGGTCCGCTCGATCTGCATCGACCACATCATGACGCGGCCGCCGCCCAGCAGCGCCGGCGTGACGTAGAAGCCGAGGCAGAGCACGAACACGATGATGACGCCGGCCATGAGGCCGGGCAGCGACAGCGGCACGTAGACCTGCCAGAACGCCTTGACCGGCGAGGCGCCGAGATTGGCGGCGGCGCGCATGTAGTCGCGGCTGATCGCGCGCATGGCGGCGTAGAGCGGCAGCACCATGAACGGCAGCATGATATGGACCATGCCGATCGTCGTGCCGGTGAAGTTGTGCACGAGCCGCAGCGGCCCGTCGATGATCCCGGCGTCCGTGAGCCAGGTGTTGATCAGCCCGCGCCGCTGCAGCAGCACCAGCCACGCGTAGCAGCGCACCAGCAGCGAGGTCCACACCGGGAACAGCACCAGCAGCAGCAGCAGCGCCGCCACGCGCGGGCGCGACTGCGCGATCATGTAGGCGAGCGGATAGCCGAGCGCCACGCAGATGGCCGTCACCAGGAACGACAGCTCGAACGTCGTGCGCAGCGTCAGGAGGTAGTTGGGATGCCAGAGGCGCTGGTAGTGCGCCAGGGTGAATCCGCCCGCCCCGCGGAACGACATCCAGCCGAGCCAGAGGTTCGGCGCCAGCGCGATCGCGAAGATCAGCAGCAGCGCCGGCAGGGCGAGGCTGCCGAGCGCCGCGCTCTCGCGCCGCTCCGCGGTCCGGTAGCGCGCCGCGTTCGGCGCCTCGTCGCGGGCGCCGCGCCCGGGCACCGCGGCGGCGGCGTCGGCGGTCATGGCTCCGCGTCCGCCGGCACGAGGATGGTGTCGGACGGCGCGAGGCCGAGCCGGACCGGCGCGCCGATGCCGGGCATCGGGCCCGCCGCGCCGGTCGCCGGCTGGCGGATCGCGATCTGCTGGCCGCCCGGAAGCGCGACGTAGAGCAGCGAGCTTTCGCCCTGGTAGACGATCTCCCTGACCTCGCCGTCGAGGCGATTGAGGCCCTCCCCGCTCCCATTGGCGCCGCCGCCGTTCCTGAGAAGCTGCAATTTCTCCGGGCGCAGCACGAGCAGATGCCCGGCGCCGGACTCGCGCGGGGCGCGCGCCAGCTTCAGCTCGCGGTCGCCGAGCCAGGCGGCGCCGCCGCTCACGGCGACCGGCAGGAAGCTCGACTCGCCGATGAACTCGGCGATGAAGCGGCTGTCCGGGCGCTCGTAGATGTCGCGCGGCCGGCCGATCTGCTTGAACCGGCCGCGGTCGATCACCGCGATCCGGTCCGACATGGTCAAGGCCTCGCGCTGGTCGTGCGTGACGTAGACCGTCGTCATGCCGAGGCGCTGGTGCAGGTGGCGCACCTCGATCTGCATCTGCTCGCGCAGCTTCTTGTCGAGCGCGGAGAGCGGCTCGTCCATCAGAAGGATGCGCGGCTCGAAGATGATCGCGCGCGCCAGCGCCACGCGCTGCTTCTGCCCGCCGGAGAGCTGGTCGACGTGGCGCTCGCCCAGGCCCTGCAACTGCACCATGTCGAGCGCGCGCCCGACCCGCTCGGCGATCTCGGCCTTGGCGAGCCCGCGCAGCTTCAGGGGATAGGCGAGGTTGCCCGCGACCGACATGTGCGGGAACAGCGCGTAGTTCTGGAACACCATGCCGACGTCGCGCCTGTGGGGCGGCACGAGCGACACGTCGCGGTCGCCGAAGCGCAGCTCCCCGCCGTCCGGCCGGATGAACCCGGCCAGCACCATCAGGAGCGTCGTCTTGCCCGAGCCCGATGGGCCCAGCAGCGTGATGAACTCGCCGCTCGGGATCTCGAGGCTGACGTCGTCGAGCGCCGCGAACGACCCGTAGCGCTTGGTGAC
>JAKLKW010000068.1 GCA_023150455.1 Alphaproteobacteria bacterium
GCCTCGCGCCGCGGCTGCAGCGCGGGGTCGGCATCGCCCGTGGCGCGGCGGCGGCCGCGCGGATCGCGGCGCGGCGCCGGCTGGTCGCCCTTGAACAGGTTGATGAGGTCGAACAGGCCCATCACTGCACCGGTTTCGGCGGCAGGCGCGGACGAGTGGGATCGTCCGCGGCCGGCGCACGCTTGGTCTCGCTCATCTGCTCCCTGGTGCCGGCCGGCTCGGCCGCCTTGGCCGGGGCGAACAGGGCGCGCACGCGCTGTCCCGGAGCAGATGCCGTCGGCCCGCTTAAGATTCGACTAACGCCGGTGTTCAGGTTGACCTCGGCCATGTCGCCGTTGAGCTGGTTCTCGCCGCGCGTGATGCGCACGTTGCCGTTCAGGATGGCCATGCCCGAGGCCACCGTGTAGACGCCCTTCTCGGCCCGCGCGATCGACTGGTCGGACGACATGAACACGTTGCCGAAGGCGTCGATGCGCTCGACCTTGCCGTTGCCCACGTCGCCCATCAGTCCGCCGCCGCCCGTGCTCCGGGCCGGCGCGGCCTTGCCCTTGGCCGGCTGGGCCTTGCCCGTCTTCGCGTCGGCGCCCTTCTTCGGCGGCGGCTTGCCGGCGGTGCCGTCGCTCATGTGCGCGGTCAGCACGTCGGCGCGCAGCCGCTTGTCCTCCTGCAGCGCCACGGCGTCGCCGCGCGCCACGGCCATGTGCTTGGCGTCGTAGTACTCCAGGCTGTCGCGCGCGGTGATCTTGGTCTGCGGGCTGTCGAAGCGCAGGCCCTTGCCGGTCAGCACCATGACCGCCTGGTTGGTGTCGTAGACCGCGTCGTCGCCGTAGACGACCGTGTTCTGCGGCGGCGATTCCAGCCGCACGTTGCTGGTGAGCGTGAACACGCCGAGGTCGACGTTGTAGACGCCGCGATCGGCGTAGGCGCGATCGGTGCGCGAATCGATGCGCACCTTGCCGACCGCGTCGATCTTCCAGATCTCGCTGCCGCCGCCCAGCGCCTTGGCGGTCTCGTCCTGCTTGGGCGCGCCCTGCTTCGCCTTGGCTTCGCGGTAGTAGGCGGTCACCGTGTCGGCATAGAGCGTCGTCTCGCCGCGCACGACCTTCACGTTGCCGCGCGCGATGTAGACCTGCTTGTCCTGACGCCATTCGATGCCGTCGTCGGCCTCGATCTCGATCGGTCCTTCGGACTTGTTGTCGAGGATGCCGAGCCCTTGCGCGCCGGCCGGCGTCGCCGACGGCAGCGCGGCAGCGCCGGCCAGCAGCAGCGCCAGCGCCATCCAGCCCGAGCGCGACGACGGCGCGCGCGTCATTGCGTCGGCGCCATCAGGTCGCGCCGGATCACCAGCCGCGACTTGCCGAGGAAATGCACGACCGCGCCCTTGTCGACGATGCGGAAGCCTTGCGCGTTGATGGTCCCGAACGGGCCCTGGCCCTCGACCGGGTCGTTGCCCTCGGCCCGGCTGGTGGTCATGTCGAAACGCGCGGTCTGCGTGCGGAACTCGTAGCCGGCGTCGTGGAACATGTTCACGTGGCCGAACAGGTCCAGCACCTTCAGGTCCTTGTAGTAGTTGCCGCTCTCGCCGGTCAGCGCCACCCAGCTGCCGTCGCCGAGCGTGATGTCGCCCTTGGGCAGGCCGAGCTCCACCACGTTGGCGTCGCCGGGCATCTGCGTCGCGTCGTCGGCCGTCAGCACGTAGGGCCGGTTGGCGGCGTCGACGCCGGTGAAGCGCGGCTTGACCATGCGCACGGTCGCCGCTTCCTCGATCGTCACGTTGGAGACCCCGATGCGGAAGCGGTCGTCGCGCTGGTTCAAGTGCGGCCAGACCGCGACCAGCAGCACGAGGGCGCCGGCGATCAGCGGCAGGGTGAGCTTGAGCACGGCAACCAGCCGGCTGTGGAAGCCGGTCGACGCCTTGATCTGCCCGAACCCGACGCGCCGCGCGGGGCCGCGTGACGGGGCGATGTCGCTGGCGACCATGGTGCTGCCCCTAGCCCCCGCCCGCGGCGTCATGCCACGCCTGCCCTCAGGCAGTCGTGGATGTGGATGATGCCGACCGGGCGGCCGTCCTCGACCACCCACAGCGCGGTGAACGGGTGCTGCGAGCGCGTCATGAAGCCGACCGCCTCGGCCGCCATCGCCGTGCGCCGGATCGTCTTGGGCCGCGGCGTCATGATCCGCTCGACCTTCTGCGCCAGGAGGTTGTCGGCCATGTGCCGGCGCAGGTCGCCGTCGGTGATGATTCCGACCAGGAGGCCGGCGCCGTCGACGACGCCGAGGCAGCCCAGCCGCTTCTCGGTCATGACCAGGATCGCGTCCGCCATCGCGGTGCCGAGCGCGGCCAGCGGCATGGCGTCGCCCGTGTGCATCAGGTCCTGCACGCGCAGGAACTGCCGTCCCAGCTTGCCGCCGGGATGCAGCACGTGGAAATGGTCGGGCGAGAATCCCTTGCGCTCGAGCATCGCCACCGCCAGCGCGTCGCCCAGCGCCAGCATCGACGTGGTCGAGGTCGTGGGCGCGAGGCCCATCGGGCAGGCCTCGGGCATCGCCGGCAGCACCAGCGCGACGTCGGCGGCGTCGGCCAGCGCACTCGGCGCCCTGCCGGTCATCGCGATCAGCGGGATGCGGCGCAGCTTGGTGTAGGCGAGGATGTCGGACAGCTCTTCCGTCTCGCCGGAATTTGACAGCGCCATCACCACGTCGCCCCCGGCGACCATGCCGAGGTCGCCGTGGCTCGCCTCGCCCGGATGGACGAACAGGGCCGGTGTGCCGGTAGAGGCCAGCGTCGAGGCGATCTTGCGCGCGACATGGCCGCTCTTGCCCATTCCGGTGACCACGACGCGACCTGTCGCTGCCGCCAGCACGTCGAGCGCGGCGACCAGGGCCGCGCCGAGCGTGCCCGAGAGGGCCGTGCGCACCGCCTGGATGCCGTCGGCTTCGATCACCAGCGCGCGCGCGGCGGCGGCGACATCGGCCTCGGCCGTGCGGGACGCGTCCGCTACGGTATGGTTCGCGCCGCCCGACCGGGCCGCCAAGGCGGCGGCCTCGCCCGGAAGTCGATGGGTCGTCATCGCGCCATCGCGTGGTTGATCTCGAACCCGCTGCCTAGAACCGAGAAAGCCGGCGGTCTTCCTGTCGCCGCGCCCGACACTCTAACACGAACCGGTCGGGACAAGCTCGCGGTATATCGTTTGCATGATGTCGGTCAAGTCAAGGATTCCAACACCATACCGCGGCGCGCGCAGTATGCCGGCGGGGGAAACGGAGGTCAAACCCGCCGGGCCGTCGGGACAAGTCAGTGCGCGAAAATATCCTCTTCCGGCCAGCCCGCCAGGTCGAGCGTCGCCCGGTGCGGCAGGAAGGCGAAGCAGGCCTGGGCCAGCCCGGCGCGGCCCTCGCGCGCCAGCATGGCGTCGAGCCTGCCTTTGAGCGCGTGCAGGTGCAGCACGTCCGAGGCGGCGTAGCGCGTCTGCTCCGGCGTCAGCTCGGCGGCGCCCCAGTCCGAGGATTGCTGCTGCTTCGACAGGTCGACGTCCAGGAGCTCCTTCACCAGGTCCTTGAGCCCGTGCTTGTCGGTGAAGGTGCGCACCAGGCGCGAGGCGATCTTGGTACAGTAGACCGGCGCCGTCACGACGCCGAGATGGTGCTTCAGCACCGCGATGTCGAAGCGCGCGAAATGGAAGATCTTCAGGATCTGCGGATCGGCCAGCATGGCCTTGAGGTTCGGCGCGTCGA
This sequence comes from Alphaproteobacteria bacterium, assembly GCA_023150455.1. Lineage (GTDB taxonomy): Bacteria > Pseudomonadota > Alphaproteobacteria > JAEULC01 > JAEULC01 > JAEULC01. Next base: position 3,736 of record JAKLKW010000068.1, read on the forward strand.
AGCGCGGCGTCGGGAACTGCACCAGATGCGCCGTGTTGTCGCCGGCCGAAAGCTGCACGACGCATAAGCGGTCGCGGCTCGGACGCAGGCCCATGGTCTCGGTATCGATGGCCACGCTGCCCGTGAACCGCACGCTCGCGGGCAGATCGTACTGGTGGACCTTGATGGTCGGGTTGGCCATGTCGAATAGTTGGTGCCCAGGAGAAGACTCGAACTTCCACGGCCTCATCGGCCACAGGTACCTGAAACCTGCGCGTCTGCCAGTTCCGCCACCTGGGCTAAAGCGACCGGCATTCTGGCCACCGGCAACCCAAAGTCAAATGGATTTCCGCCCGTTCGTCGTCAAGCGGGCGCGCTCTCGTCTGGACAAACCCGCATGGCGGGATAAGTGTTCGCCCGTGAGGGCCGCGGTCGGCAAAGGCCGACGGCGCGGCGCGAGCGGGAGGCGGGACGATGAGCGATCGGTTGGTGACGGTCTTCGGCGGGTCGGGCTTCATCGGCCGCTACCTGGTGCGCGAGCTGGCCAAGCGGCGCGATGTCGTGCGCGTCGCCGTGCGCCGGCCGGACAGCGCACTGTTCCTGAAGCCGATGGGCGATGTGGGCCAGATCACGCCGGTCCTCGGCAACGTGCGCGACGACGACAGCGTCGCCGCCGCGGTCGAAGGCGCCGACGCCGTCGTGAACCTGGTCGGCATCCTCTATCCCTGGGCCAAGCAGACCTTCGCCGCCGTGCACCACGAGGGCGCGTTGCGCGTCGCCGCCGCGGCCCGGCGCGCCGGAGTCAAGCGGCTGGTGCAGATGTCGGCGCTCGGCGCCGATCCGCGCTCGTCCTCGGAATACGCGCGCACCAAGGCGCTGGGCGAGGAGGCCGTCGCGGCCAGCTTCCCCGGCGCCTCGATCATCCGGCCCAGCGTCGTGTTCGGGCCCGAGGACGAGTTCTTCAACCGATTCGCCGGCATGGCGATGCTGTCGCCGCTGCTGCCGATCGTCGGGCGTCCGCCGCACGGCCCGCGCTTCCAGCCGGTCTATGTCGGCGACGTGGCGGCGGCGATCGCCAACGTGCTCGACGACCCGGCGACGGCGGGCAAGACCTACGAGCTTGGCGGCCCGACGGTCTACACGCTCGCCGACATCCTGGGCCTGGTCCTGAAATGGACCGGAAGGCGGCGCCTGGTCGCGTGGCTGCCGACCGGCCTCGTGAACCTGCAGGCCGCCGTGCTGGAGAAGCTGCCGGTGCCGCCGCTGACGCGCGACCAGGTCAGGCTGCTGCATGCCGACAACGTCGTCTCCGGTACCACCCCGACGCTGACCGATCTCGGCATCCAGCCGACCCCGGCCGAGGCCGTGGTTCCCGGCTACCTCGCGCGCTTCCGCCCCGGCGGGCGGCGCAACACGCCACTGCGCACGGCCTGAACCCTCGGACTCTTCGGGCCGTAAGGGCCGATTTTGTGCGCCTGGAAGTTTAGTTCCGTAATGGTACTAATTTCCTATTCCGATTGCCGTTGCCTCGGGCCGATTTGCCTATCGGATCGTCACACCGTCAAAATAAGACAATGATACTGACGTTAATTCACGATTCCGCTGGCGGCTCCGTGGCTTATCGCGTAAGCATGGGGCGTTGGGGGGCTGCGGGGCCGCCCTGTCGTCGCGCGGGGCGCGCGGGCGTGGCCGGCAGCGGGTGAGGGTCGGAATGGCGAACAAGATGCTTTCGTTTGTCGGCGTCGGACAGCGCATGCCCGACAAGCGCCTGCCGGCGGAGCGCCGCCGCGACTTCCGCGAGATCTATGCCGAGTTCGAGCCGGCGCGCGCGGCCGAGCAGGCCGGCCGCTGCTCGCAATGCGGCGTGCCCTTCTGCCAGGTGCATTGCCCGCTGCACAACAACATCCCCGACTGGCTGAAGCTGACGGCCGAGGGCCGGCTGGAAGAGGCCTACGAGGTCTCGTCGGCCACCAACAACATCCCCGAGATCTGCGGCCGCATCTGCCCGCAGGACCGCCTGTGCGAGGGCAACTGCGTCATCGAGAAGGGCTTCGAGTCGGTCACCATCGGCTCGGTCGAGAAATACATCACCGACACGGCGTTCGAGCGCGGCTGGGTGAAGCCGCCGCGGCCGCGGCGCGAGCTGGACCAGTCCGTCGGCATCGTCGGCGCCGGGCCGGCCGGCATGGCGGCCGCCGAGCAGCTCCGGCGCAAGGGCTACAAGGTCACGGTCTACGACCGCTACGACCGCGCCGGCGGCCTGATGATCTACGGCATTCCCAATTTCAAGCTCGAGAAGGACGTGGTGCTGCGCCGCTCGCGGCTGCTGGCCGAAGGCGGCATCCAGTTCCGCCAGAACTTCGAGCTCGGCCGCGACGCCACGCTCGCGGATCTGCGCCAGCGCCACGACGCGGTGCTGATCGCGACCGGCGTCTACAAGGCGCGCGACATCCAGGGCCCGGGCTCGGGCCTCGGCAACATCGTCCAGGCCATGCGCTATCTCGTCGCCAGCAACCGCAAGGGCCTCGGCGACGAGGTGCCCGAATTCGATTCGGGCGCGCTCAATGCCGAGGGCAAGCGCGTGGTCGTGCTCGGCGGCGGCGACACCGCGATGGACTGCGTGCGCACCGCGGTGCGCCAGGGCGCGGTCTCGGTCAAATGCCTTTACCGCCGCGACCGCGCCAACATGCCCGGCTCGCAGCGCGAGGTGAAGCACGCCGAGGAGGAAGGCGTCGAGTTCGTCTGGCTGTCGGCGCCCGAGGCGTTCCTGGGCGACCGCGAGGTGCAGGCAGTGCGCGCGTCGCGCATCCATCTCGGCGTGCCGGACGCGACCGGAAGGCAGCAGCCGCAGGTGATCGAAGGCTCGCATTTCAACGTCGAGGCCGACCTGGTGATCAAGGCGCTGGGCTTCGACCCGGACGACCTGCCCACGCTGTTCGGCGCGCCCGAGCTCGAGGTGACGCGCTGGGGCACGCTCAGCATCGATCACCGCACGCTGATGACCAGCCTCGACGGCGTGTTCGCCGCCGGCGACATCGTGCGCGGCGCCTCGCTGGTGGTGTGGGCCGTGCGCGACGGCCGCGACGCGGCCGAAGGGATGCACCGCTACCTGCGCGCCAAGGCGGCCGGCGCCGGCGTGACGGCCCAGGCGGCCGAATAGCGGCGGCCGAGCGAATCGGAAGGCAATGCCATGATCGACATCGAACGCAACCAGGGCCAGCGCTTCGTCGACGAGTGGCGCGCCAACGCCGAGCGCCTCGAGCAGGCCGGCGCCTACGATCCGGCCGACGAGCACGACGCCTGCGGCGTCGGCTTCGTCGCGGCGATCGACGGGCAGCCGCGCCGCGCGGTGGTCGAGGCCGCGGTCAATGCGCTGAAGTCGGTCTGGCACCGCGGCGCGGTCGACGCCGACGGCAAGACCGGCGACGGCGCCGGCATCCACGTGCAGGTGCCGCAGGACTTCTTCAAGGAGCACATCGCGCGCACCGGCCGCACGCCGATGAAGGGCAAGCTCGCGGTCGGCGTCGTGTTCCTGCCGCGCACCGACCTGGCGGCGCAGGAGCGCTGCCGCGAGATCGTCGAGAGCGAGATCCTGGCCTACGGCCACCTGATCTGCGGCTGGCGCCAGGTGCCGGTGAACATCGACGTGATCGGCGAGAAGGCGAACGCCACGCGGCCCGAGATCGAGCAGATCATGATCGCGAACAACCGCGGCGTGGACAACCCGCAGTTCGACCTCGACCTCTACATGATCCGCCGCCGCATCGAGAAGAAGGTGTGGGAGGAGTCGATCAGCGAGTTCTACATCTGCTCGCTCAGCTGCCGGTCGATCATCTACAAGGGCATGTTCCTGGCCGAGCAGCTGACCGCGTTCTATCCCGACCTGCTCGACCCGCGCTTCGTATCGAACTTCGCCATCTACCACCAGCGTTACTCGACCAATACTTTTCCCACGTGGCGCCTGGCGCAGCCGTTCCGCGTGCTGGCGCACAACGGCGAGATCAACACGCTGCGCGGCAACATCAACTGGATGAAGAGCCACGAGACGCGCATGGCGCACCCGCTGTTCGGGGCGCATATCGAGGACGTCAAGCCGGTGATCCAGCCCGGCGGCTCGGACTCCGCCACGCTCGACAACGTGTTCGAGGTGATGCTGCGCGCCGGGCGCCAGCTGCCGATGGTCAAGTCGCTGATGATCCCGGAAGCCTGGGCCGGAAAGAAGACCGTGCCGGAGCCGCTGCGCTACCTCTACAACTGGTGCAACTCGGTGATGGAGCCGTGGGACGGGCCGGCGGCGATCGCCGCCTTCGGCGGGCGCTGGGTGCTGGGCGGCATGGACCGCAACGGGCTCCGGCCGATGCGTTACACCATCACGACCGACGGGCTGATCAGCGCTGGGTCCGAGACGGGCATGGTGCGCGTCAACGAGGCCGAGGTCGTCGAAAAGGGGCGGCTCGGTCCCGGCGAGATGATCGCGGTCGACCTGATCGAGGGCAAGCTCTACCACGACCGCGACCTGAAGGAGATGCTGGCGCGCCAGCATCCGTTCAAGGACTGGGACAGGAACACGACGCCGATCGACAGCCTGATCAAGGCCGGGCTGACCGAGGCGGCGGAGTTCGAGCGCGACGAGCTGCGCCGGCGCCAGGTGACGGTCGGTTGGTCGCTCGAGGACCTCGAGCTGATCCTGCACCCGATGGTCGAGGAGGCGAAGGAGGCGGTCGGCTCGATGGGCGACGACGCGCCGCTCGCCGTGCTGTCGAACCAGTATCGCGGCCTGCACCATTTCTTCCGCCAGAACTTCTCGCAGGTCACCAACCCGCCGATCGACAGCTTGCGCGAGCGCGGCGTCATGTCGCTGCGCACGCGGCTCGGCAATCTCGGCAACATCCTGGCCGAGGACGACAGCCAGTGCCGGCTGCTGCAGCTCGACTCGCCGGTGCTGTCGAACGGCGAGTTCGACGCCATGCGCCGCTACATGGGCGACACGGCGGTCGAGATCGACTGCACCTTCGCTGCCGCCGGCGGGCCGCATGCGCTGCGCGACGCGATCCGCCGCGTCCAGCGCGAGGCCGAGGACGCCGTGGCACGTTCACGTCGCTGAACGTACGGTCCGGTGAATGCCTGGACGTGCACTACTGCGCCGTGCTGATCGGCGTCGGTGCGACCACGGTCAACGCCTACCTGGCGCAGGAGGCGATCGCCGATCGCCATCGCCGCGGCCTGTTCGGCAACCTGTCCCTGCGCGACTGCGTCAAGCGCTACAAGGAGGCGGTCGACCAGGGCCTCTTGAAGGTTATGTCCAAGATGGGCATCTCGATCATCAGCTCCTATCGCGGCGGCTACAACTTCGAGGCGGTCGGCCTGTCGCGCTCGCTGGTGGGCGAGTTCTTCCCCGGCATGACCAGCCGCATCTCCGGCATCGGCCTGACCGGCCTGCAGGAGAAGGTGCTCGAGCTGCACCGGCGCGCCTTCGACGAGGACGCCGTGGCGCTGCCGGTCGGCGGCTTCTACAAGTATCGCCGCGGCGGCGAGATGCATGCCTGGGAAGCGAACCTGATCCACACGCTGCAGGGCGCGGTGGCGAAGGATTCCTACGCGACCTACAAGAAGTACAGCGAGGCCGTCCGGCGGCTGCCGCCGGTCAGCCTGCGCGACCTGCTGGATTTCGAGTTCCGGCGGCCTTCCGTCTCGGTCGACGAGGTCGAATCGATCACCGAGATCCGCAAGCGCTTCGTCACGCCCGGCATGTCGCTCGGCGCGCTCGGCCCCGAGGCGCACGGCACGCTCAACATTGCCATGAACCGCATCGGCGCGAAGTCGGACTCGGGCGAGGGCGGCGAGGATCCCGCGCGCTTCAAGCCGCGGCCGAACGGCGACAACGCCAACTCGGCGATCAAGCAGATCGCCTCGGGCCGCTTCGGCGTCACCGCCGAGTACCTCAACAACTGCCGCGAGATCGAGATCAAGGTGGCGCAGGGCGCCAAGCCCGGCGAGGGCGGCCAGCTGCCCGGCTTCAAGGTCACGGTCGAGATCGCCAAGCTCCGGCACGCCACGCCGGGCGTGATGCTGATCTCGCCGCCGCCGCACCACGACATCTACTCGATCGAGGACCTGGCGCAGCTGATCTACGACCTGAAGCAGATCAATCCCGACGCCAAGGTCTGCGTGAAGCTGGTGTCGCGCTCGGGCATCGGCACGATCGCCGCGGGCGTCGCCAAGGCCAACGCCGACGTGATCCTGATCTCCGGCCACTCGGGCGGCACCGGCGCCAGCCCGCAGAGCTCGATCAAGTTCGCCGGCGTGCCCTGGGAGATGGGCTTGAGCGAGGTGCACCAGGTGCTGACCTTGAACCGGCTCAGGCACCGCGTGCGCCTGCGCACCGACGGCGGCATCAAGACCGGCCGCGACGTGGTGATCGCCGCCATGCTCGGCGCCGAGGAATACGGCGTCGGCACGGCCTCGCTCGTCGCCATGGGCTGCATCATGGTCCGGCAGTGCCATTCCAACACCTGCCCGGTCGGCGTCTGCACGCAGGACCCGCGCCTGCGCGCCAAGTTCGAGGGCACGCCCGAGAAGGTCGTCAACCTGTTCAGCTTCATCGCCGAGGAGACGCGCGAGATCCTGGCGCAGCTCGGCGCGCGGTCCTTGAACGAGATCATCGGCCGCACCGACCTTCTGACCCAGGTCAGCCGCGGCGGCGCGCATCTCGACGACCTCGACCTCAACTCGCTCCTGGCCCAGGCCGACCCGGGCAACCAGCCGCGCTACTGCACGCTCGAGGGCCGCAACGAGGTGCCCGAGACGCTGGACGCGCGCATGATCACCGACGCGCGCGCGCTGTTCGAGGACGGCGAGAAGATGCAGCTCGCCTACAACATCCGCAACACCTACCGCGCGATCGGCACCAAGCTCAGCTCCAGGATCGTGCGCCGGTTCGGCATGACGGGGCTGAAGCCCGGCCACATCACCGTGCGCCTGCGCGGCTCGGCCGGCCAGTCGCTCGGCGCCTTCGCCGTGCAGGGCCTGAAGCTCGAGGTGTTCGGTGACGCCAACGACTATGTCGGCAAGGGCCTGAGCGGCGGCACGATCGTCGTCCGGCCGATGACCGCGAGCCCGCTGGCGAGCAACGAGAACGCCATCATCGGCAACACGGTGCTCTATGGCGCCACCGCCGGCAGGCTGTTCGCCGCCGGCCAGGCCGGCGAGCGCTTCGCCGTGCGCAATTCCGGTGCCGACGTCGTGGTCGAGGGCTGCGGCTCGAACGGCTGCGAGTACATGACCGGCGGCGTCGCCGTGATCCTCGGCCGCATCGGCGACAACTTCGCCGCCGGCATGACCGGCGGCATGGCGTTCGTCTACGACCCGGCGAACGGCTTCGAGCAGCGCGTCAATCCCGACTCGGTCGTGTGGCAGCGCATCGACTCGGCGCACTGGGAAGGCGTGCTGCGCGCGCTGGTGCAGGACCACGTGTCGGAGACGCAGTCGCGCTATGCCGCGCGGCTGCTCAACGACTGGGACCCGCTCAGCGACACCGCCGCGGCCGCGGCCGGCGAGGACGACTGAAGCCGATGCTGACGCTGCACGACAACATCACGTCGGGCAACGGCTACAAGTGCCGGCTCATGCTGGCGCTGAAGGGCACGCCCTACAAGCGCATCGAGTACGACATCGACAAGGCGGAGACGCGCACGCCCGCCTTCCTCGGCAGCGTCAACCCGAACGGGCGCATCCCGGTGCTCGAGCTTGAGGACGGCACGTGCCTGCCCGAATCGAACGCGATCCTCTACTACCTGGCGCAGGGCACCGACCTGTGGCCGTCCAATCAGGTCGACCGGGCGCGCGTGCTGTCGTGGATGTGCTTCGAGCAGTACAGCCACGAGCCCAACATCGCCACGGTGCGCTACTGGATCACGCACAAGGTCGAGATGATGCCGGCGCGCAAGGCGGCGATGCCGGGCAAGCGCGAGCAGGGCTATGCCGCGCTCGACGTGATGGAGAAGCACCTGTCGGCGAAGGACTGGTTCGCCGCCGGCCGCTACACCATCGCCGACATCGCGCTCTACGCCTACACGCACGTGGCGGAGGAGGGTGGCTTCGACTTGAAGCCCTATCCCGCGGTGCGCGCCTGGATCAGCCGGGTGGCGTCGAAGCCGGGGCACATCCCGATCACGCAGGGGTAGCGGAGAATCGAGGCGCCGACCGGCGCTTCACTCAACTCTTGCAGGGGTTGACCCAGCGCAGCCCGGCGAAGCGTGCGAAATCGGCGTCCGTGGAATAGAGGACGCAGCCGCGTTCCATGGCGAGGACCGCCAGATGGGCGTTCGTCGTCAGGTTTCCCGCCGTTCCCAGCCGTTCCAGCACGGCGCGAAGCCGGGCGAAATGCATGTCCGATGGCTGTGCTATGTGGACATGCGGCAGTTCCAGCCACCCGTGGATGCGTGCCATGACGTCGCCGACGGCAAGCGGCCGGGTGACGATCTTGCGATTGGTGGTGATGCGGATGAACCCGAGGAGCGCCGCCCAGGCGAGGCCGACGCCTTGCGAGCCGGAAAGGCAGCCATCCCACCAGAGCCGCGCGGCCTCGTGGTCCGCCGAATCGGAATCATGTGCGTGAACGAGAGCGTTGACGTCGGGCGGGATCACGTGGCTTCTCCGCCGCGGCGGCGAACGCTTCGGGTTCCAGCTCGTCGGCAAGCTGGCCGAGCTTGTCGAGGTCGATGCCGGGTCGGAAGCCAAAGGAATGCGGCACGGTTTTCGGCACGGCACTGCGGCGGGCCTTCGCCGCTTCACCGAGACCGGCACGGATCGTCCGGTTCACGGCTTCCTTGAACGGGACGCCCAGCTCGCGCGCGCGTTGCTTCAATAGCGCCGCAAGATCGTCGTCGATGGTCAGAGTTGTGCGCATGAGGACATCATGGGAGCCCACTGTATTGATGCCAAGACATCAAAAAATGGCGCGTCAATGCGCCGCCCGGCTTCGGGCGGTTTTCTCGCTGACGAACACGTAGCGTTGATACAGGAACCCGATCCCGACCAGGGAGAGGCCGAGGCCGAAGAACGAGGCGACGCGCCACAGGCCGGCGAGGTCGTCCATGTCGACGATGAAGACCTTGAGCACCGCGGCCATGACGACGATGAGCGAGCCGAAGCGCAAGGCCTGGCTCTTCTGCCACAGTCCGCCGGCCAGCAGCGCTCCGGCATAGACGAGCCAGACGACGGAGTAGGCGTAGGACTCGGCGTCGCCGACCTCGCCGCCGTCGAGCCGGCTGCCCTGGAAGGCGTGCCGCGTCTCCAGCGAGACCCAGGCGAATCCCAGCAGCAGGGCGAAAGCGGCGGCGGCGAAGGGAACGCTGCGCCGCTCGATCGGGCGCGTGACCCAGGCGAAGGCGAGCAGCAGGCCGGCGGGCGCGAGATAGGCGAGCAGCAGCACGTTCACGACGGGCAGCGCGCCGGTCTCGAGCCGGCTCCAGACCGGGTTGTAGAACACGAGCTCGACCAGGATCAGATGGGCGACTGCGAGCGCGAGCAGCACGCGCCGGGCGGCCACGATGCGCGCCTGCCCGTGCTCGAGCGCCGTGGTGAGTCCCGCGGCCAGCGCCAGCCAGCCGACCGGGTAGCAGGCGTGCTCGAGCAGCGTGTTGGCGCGCCAGTCCGCCGCCTGCATCAAGAGGGCGCGATACTCGAAAGCGACCAGCAGCGCCGCGAAACCGAACACGAGCGCGCGCAGCATGGCGTCCAGCCAGTCCGGCCGCTCGTGCGCGAAGCCGCGCCAGGCCCAGTACGTCGCCGCCAACGACACGCCGTAGCCGTAGAGCGGCCAGTGCTCGCCGGCCAGCGCCGCGCGCGCGTAGTTCAGCAGGTCCGGGTTGAACGCCAGGCGGGCGCATAGCAGCGCGGCGACGATCCCCGCCAGCGCGCGCAGCGTCTTGACCGGCAGGAGGCGATGGATCCAGGCCAGCGCCGGCAGCTCGAGCGACAGCGCGACCGACAGCCAGGCGTCGCGCAGCGCCATCGTGAGCGCCAGCGTCACCGCGGCGGTGACGGCGGCGGCGTAGATCGCGAGCGCGCCGGCGTACTCGGGCGCGTCGCGATAGCGGACGAGGCGTCCGACCGCGGCGAGCGCGGCCAATCCCAGGCCCAGGGAAGCGGTCGACCAGGCGAGGTCGATCTCGAACCGCGCGATGCGCCAATAGGCGGCGACCAGCAGCAGGAGCGGCGTCGCCGTCGAGACGCTCGCCCACAGGATCGGCCGCGCGGCGCCCCACAAGGCGACGAACCCGACGGCCGCATAGGCCGCGCCGAAGGCGGCGGCGGCGGTCAGGAAGGTGGCGGCCGCGGGCGGCACATGCGGGCCCCAGCCGACATCGCCTTCCCACACGACCGGCGCCTGCGGCCCCAGGATCATCGGCAGGTGCCACAGCGCGATGGCGGCGACCGTCACGGAAGCGGCGACGGGCGCCAGCGCGTCCAGCGGCGCATGGCGGCGCGCGCCGAAGACGAGCACGGCGCCGGTCATGGCGAGCGTGGCGAGTCCGAGCGCGCCGTAGCCGTCGATCCGGACGATGCCGAAGCTCAGCAGCGCCGCGGCGATGCCGGCGGCCAGCACGAGATGCCGTGCCTGCGCCCCGGCGCCGGTCCCGACCGCCGCCACGATCCGCGGCGCGGCGGCGATGTGGATGGCGGCGATCGCCACGGCGAAGAATCCGAGCGGCGCCAGTGCCGCGACGTCGCGCGGCAGGCCGATCCAGGCGAGCGCCCACAGCAGGCTGCCCGCGAGCGCCAGCCACGCCATCCACAGCCATGCGCGGAACACCGTCATGGCGAGCGCGCCGATGACCAGCGCGAAGAGATAGCCGAACAGCACCCAGCCGTTGGGCTGGTCGGTCGAAACGAGCGCCGGCGCCAGGAAACCACCGACCACGCTGAGCAGCGCCAGGAACGGTCCGTGCAGGATCGCCATGACGGAGGCCGCGACCGAGACCGCAGCCATGCCGGCGAAGGTCATAGGCGGCGGCAGGAAAAAGTAGAGCTGTCCCGCCGCGTAGATGCTGGCGTAGCAGGCGAGGAACCCGGCCGAGGACAGGGCCGGCGGCACGTAGTCCGCACGGACCTGCGCGTCGGTCGCCGGGAAGCGCCGGCGCACCCATTCGCCGAGCGCGATCAGCGCCAGGCCGGCGAGTAAGCCGAGCGTGACGCGCACGCCGGGCCCGAGCCAGCCGCGCTCGACCGCCTCGCGCACCAGGAACACGCCGGCCAGCGCCAGCGTCGCCGCGCCCAGCCAGACGAACCAGCGCGAGGTGATGCTGCGCTCGATGTTGTCGAGTGTCGACAGGCGCGGCGCCGCCGCCTCGGGCGCGGCCGCGGCGACCTCCGCCGCGGGTGTTGGCTCCGCCGTGGGCGCGGGCTCCGGCGCTGCGGACGCGGGTTCGGCCGGAGGCGCCGCCTCGGGCACGGACGTCGGCGCGGCGATCGGCGCGCCCGTCACCGCCGCCTCGATCGCGGCGATGCGCTGCTCGATGGCGTCCAGCCGCCGGCGCTGCCCGCGCGCGACGACGATGGCGCGAATCGCGAGGCCGGGAACGACGAGGCCGAAGAAGCTCGCGAGCAGCATGGCAAGGGTGACGAGCGATTCCACGCGGACCTTCCTCGGGCGGTCGGACGGAGCGTCGGGTTCGCCGCCAAAATAGCATCGATCGCGGGTGGGTTCATCGTCGGCGGCGGCGGCGCTGCAACGAAAAGGTGAATCCGATTCGCGCAAGCGCGGGCTTGGGCGCGGCCCGCGCGCGCCTTATAGTCGCGCCGACCCGCCGCTCCCTGCGCATCGGTTCCCATGTCCGCGCCCGACCTCGGCAACGCCGCCATCCGCTTCCACACCAGCGCGATCCGCCGCGAGGACGGGCGGCTGATGGGCCTGCATTCGGCCAACGAAGGCTTCATCCGCGCCTTCGCGCGGCACGGCGGCCTCGACCTCTTCCATTGCCTGGTCGAGGGCCGCGAGCACGCCGAGGAGTTCACGCGCCTGGTCAAGGCCGAGCGGCCGGCGGCGAAGGTGCACGCCATCGACGGCCGCCTCCTGCGCGGACTGGCCGATCCGGGCTGCGTCAGCTGGATGGACCCGTCGATCGCGCGCGTCCTGTGGCGGCGCCGCGCGCTCGGGCCCCGGCTGTTCAGCGTCTGCGGCCTGACGCACACGATCTCCTCGGCCAACTCGATGGAGGGCCTCGCGCAGCTGCTGCTGTCGCCGATGCAGCCCTGGGACGCGCTGGTGTGCACGTCCGATGCCGTGCGCCGCTCGGTCGAGGCGCAGCGCCTGGCGCTGCAGGACTATCTCGGCGTGCGGCTCGGCGCGGCCGAGGTGAAGCCGATCAACATCGCCGTCATCCCGCTCGGCGTCGATTGCCAGCGCCTGAAGCGCGACGACAAGGCGCGGCGCGACTGGCGCGCGAAGCTCAAGATCGGCGAGGACGACGTGGTCGCGCTGTTCGTCGGCCGCCTGAGCTTCCATGCCAAGGCCAATCCCTACGCGATGTACGTCGCGTTGCAGCGCGCTCAAGGCGCGACCGGGCGCCGCGTGCACCTGATCCAGGCCGGCTGGTTCGCCAATCCCGACATCGAGAAGTCGTTCCGCGACGGCGCGCGCGAGCACGCGCCGGACGTCACCGCGCATTTCCTCGACGGGCGCGAGCCCGCGGTGCGCGGCGGCATCTGGTCGGCCGGCGACCTGTTCGTCTCGCTGGTCGACAACGTGCAGGAGACCTTCGGCCTGGCGCCGATCGAGGCCATGGCCGCCGGCCTGCCGGCGGTGGTCAGCGACTGGAACGGCTACAAGGACACGGTGCGCGACGGCGTGGACGGGTTCCGTATCCGCACCGTCATGCCGCCGGAAGGCGGCGGCGAGGACCTGGCGCAGCGCTTCTTCGCCGGGCTCGACACCTACGACCACTTCATCGGCGGCGTCAGCCAGGCGATCGCGGTCGACATCGACGCCGCAGCCGCGGCGCTCGAGCGCCTGGTGGGCGACGCGGCGCTGCGCCTGCGCATGGGCGAGGAGGGCCGAAGGCGCGCGCTCGAGACCTTCGACTGGAGCGTCGTGATCCGCCAGCACCGCGCGCTCTGGGCCGAGCTGGCCGCGATCCGGGGCACGGCGCCCGACGCGGTGCCGCTCGGCGCCGGCACGGCCAATCCGTGGCTGATGGATCCCTTCGCGATGTTCGCGAACTACGCCAGCGAGCATCTTTCGGACACGACGCGCATCGCGCTGGTCGACGGCGCCGGCGCTCGCGTCGGCCCGACGCTGCGCTCGAAGCTGGCGGGTCATTGCGCCTACGCGCTGCCGACGCCGCAGGAGCTCGGCGCGATGGCGGCGCTGCTGGCGAAGGGGCCGTCGGACGTCGGCGCCCTGCTGGCGGCGGGCGCGCCGGAGCGGCGCGTGGCGCTGCGACGCGGCGTCGCGTGGCTTCTCAAGTACGGCCTCGCGCGGCTGGCCTGACGCCGACCGGTCCCCAAAACTACGGATAGGGGGCATTTCGCTACACAGGCGGCTCCCTCGCCCCTATAGTCGCGCGCGCATGCGGACTCTCTATCACCTGTTCCTCTCGGCCCATTCGCGCAAGATCCGGATCGTGCTGCGCGAGAAGGGCCTCGACTTCGAGCTCAAGGCGGAGAAGGTCTGGGAGCGGCGGCCCGAGTTCCTCGCGCTCAACCCGGCCGGCGACGTGCCGGTGCTGGTGGAGGAGGACGGCACGGCGATCAGCGACAGCGTGGCGATCGCCGAGTACCTGGACGAATCCTATCCCGAGCCGATCCGACTCTTGCCCGGGAGCCCGCGCGAGCGCGCCGAGGTGCGCCGCTTGGTCGGCTGGTTCGACGAGAAGTTCGGCCGCGAGGTCACGGGCAACCTGGTCGGCGAGAAGCTGATGAAGCGCTTCCTCGGCCGCGGCGAGCCGAACTCCTCGGCCATCCGCGCCGGCAAGGAGAACCTGAAGACGCACATGGGCTACATCGGCTACCTGTCCGAGCGGCGCAAATGGCTGGCCGGCGACACCTACTCGCTCGCCGACGTCGCCGCCGCGGCGCAGGTGAGCTGCGTCGACTACCTGGGCGACGTGCCCTGGGACGAGCACGAGGCGGCCAAGGACTGGTACGCCCGCGTCAAGTCGCGCCCGAGCATGCGGCCGATCCTCGCCGACCACATCCCCGGCGCCCCGCCGCCCGCGCACTACGCGGATCTGGATTTCTGAAGTCAGTGGTCGGCGATCAGTAGTCGGTGATCGGAGCTGAACGGCGCCCGACTCGCGCCGCTCACTGATAACTGACTTCTGACCCCTGGCTACTCCTTCACGTCCAGCTTCTCGAGGTTGGTCTGCGCCGCCTGGGCGGCCGAGGAGTCGGGGGCGCTGCGGATCACGCGCATCCAGTCCTCGCGCGCGCCGGCGACGTCGTCGGTCAGCCGCTTGATGATGCCGCGCTCGACCAGCGCATCGGGGTCGGTCGGGGCCAGCTTCAGCGCCTTGTCGATGTCCTGGCGCGCGCGCACGAGGTCGTCGAGGTAGCGCAGCGCGCTGGCGCGGAACATGTAGGCGTCGGCGCGCTCGGAATCGAGGTCGAGCGCCTGGTCGAAATCGGCGATCGCGTCCTTGTAGTTCTTGGCCGTCGCCAGGGTCTGGCCGCGGTCGATCCAGATCTCCGCGTCGTGCGGCGCCAGCTTCAGCGCCGCCGACTGCGCGGCATAGGCGCGGCCCGTGTCGCCGGCCAGAAGCCAAGCCTGGCCCGCCTGCGCCAGCAGGCCGATGCGCACCTGTTCCTGCTCCGGCTGCTTGATCTCCTGCGCCAGCTGCTCCAGTCGCGTCGCCCCTTCCTTGTACTGCTTCATCGCCACCAGCGCCGCCGCGGCGCAGTGCTTCGCCGGCGCGCCGCCGCCCGCGTCCTGCCAGTTCAAGGCCTGCTCGAACGCCGCCATGGCGTCGCGCCGCGTCATCGTCATGCAGGCGTCGTAGCGCTGCGACTCGTCCGGCGGCGCCTGCGGCCGCCGCGGCTGGGCGGTGGCAGGTTCGACACAAGGAATCACGACAGAGACACTGAGACACAGAGAGAAAAACATCTTGCGCGCGGCCCTTGGCCGCGCACGAGATTCCTCTCTGTGCCTCTGTGTCTCTGTGGTTATCTTCGTCTTCATCGGTTCCATCATATCGCATCCGGCATCGCATGACCGACCGACCGCGCCTGTTCTGCTTCGGCCTGGGTTACAGCGCCCTGGCGTTCGCCCGCGGGCTCGAGGCCCAGGGCTGGCGCGTCGCCGGCACCTGCCGCGGCGCCGACAAGCGCGCGGCGCTCGCGGCGGAGGGGATCGAGGCCTTCCTGTTCGACCGCGGCCGGCCGCTCGACGACCCCGGCGCGGCGCTCGCGGGCACGACGCATCTGCTCTCCTCCGTGCCGCCCGACGCGCTGGGCGACCCGGTGATCGACCAGCATGGCGGCGATTTGCGGCGGCTTCGCGGCATCCAATGGGCCGGCTACCTGTCGACCACCGGCGTCTATGGCGACCGCGCCGGCGGCTGGGTCGACGAGGCGAGCGCGCTGGAGCCGACCGGCGCGCGCAGCCGGCAGCGCGTGGCAGCGGAACGGGCCTGGCTGGCGCTCGGCGCCGAGACCGGCATGAAGGTGCATCTCTTCCGCCTGGCCGGCATCTACGGCCCCGGCCGCAGCGCGCTCGACACGGTCCGCGCCGGCACGGCGCGGCGCATCGACAAGCCGGGCCAGGTCTTCGGCCGCATCCATGTCGACGACATCGCCCGAGCGCTCGGCGCCTCGATCGCGCGGCCCCGTCCCGGCGCCGTCTACAATGTCTGCGACGACAACCCGGCGCCGCCGGCCGAGGTGATCGAGGAAGCCTGCCGCCTGCTCGGGATCGCGCCGCCGCCGCTC
The DNA here is from genome assembly GCA_023150455.1 of Alphaproteobacteria bacterium. Lineage (GTDB taxonomy): Bacteria > Pseudomonadota > Alphaproteobacteria > JAEULC01 > JAEULC01 > JAEULC01. The sequence goes on from JAKLKW010000068.1 coordinate 19,642, forward strand.
GAGCCTTTCGCGGAGGCGGTGAAGACCATGTCGCCGATGGCGCAGAGCTTCTATGGCGACAGCAAGCGCGTGCGCAACGACCGCATCAAGACGGAGCTCGGCGTGCGGCTGCGCTATCCGAGCTACCGCGAGGGGTTGCGGGCGCTGCTGGCGGCCGAAGGATGCGCTTCCTAGACCAGCCCGCTCAGCTCGGCCACCTGCGCATGGATCAGCTCGATCTCGGCCGGGTCGGACAGGCGGTGGGCGCCCTGCTCGACCAGGATCACCTTCACGTCCGCGCTCTCCAGCCGCTCGGCCAGGCGCGCGGAGGTCTTCCACGGCACGTCGGGGTCGAGCTTGCCGTGCACCAGGCGCACGGGGCAGCGGATCGGGATCGGCCCGCCGAGCAGCAGGTGGCGCCTGCCGTCCTCGATCAGCGCGCGGGTGATCGGGTAGGGGCCGTCGCCATAGGCCGAGGGGCGATAGATCACGCCCTGCTCGACGAGCGCGCGGCGCACCGGCGGCGCCATGTTCGGCCACATCAGCTCCTCGGTGAAGTCGGGCGCGGCGGCGATGCCGACGAGGCCCGCGACGCGCCGGGGCCGGCGCAGCGCGGCAAGCAATGCGAGCCAGCCGCCCATGCTGGAGCCGACCAGGATCTGCGGGCCCTGGGTCAGGTGATCCAGCGCGGTCAGCGAATCATCGAGCCAGGTCGAGATGGTGCCGTCGGTGAACGCACCTTCCGAGCGGCCGTGGCCGGAATAGTCGAAGCGCAGGAAGGCCTGGCCGCGCGCGCGACAGAACGCTTCCAGGGCCAAGGCCTTCGACCCGGTCATGTCGGAGCGGAAGCCGCCCATGAACACGACGCCCGGTTCCTCTCCGGCGCTGCGGTGGTAGGCGATGGACGGGCGTTGGCCGCGTGGTAGTATCGCCGGCGTTTGCATTTCCTGGTCTTGCGGCATGGATATCCCCGGCGGCGCTCAGCCTCCGCGTGAAACAATCGGTGGATCGGTCAAGGCCGCCGGCGAGGCCGCGCGGCCGCCCGTTGTCTTACAAGTCCTGCCCGCTCTTGTCACCGGCGGCGTGGAGCGGGGCACGGTCGACGTCGCCGCGGCGGTCGCCGCCGCCGGCTGGACCAGCCTGGTCGCCTCCAGCGGCGGCCCGCTGGTGCGCGAGATCGAGCGCGCCGGCGCGCGCCACATCACCCTGCCGCTCGACAGCAAGAACCCCTTCGTCATGCGCGCGAACATCGAGCGCCTCGGCCGGGTGATCGCCGAGCACGGCGTCGACATCGTGCATGCGCGCAGCCGCGCGCCGGGCTGGAGCGCGCTGTTCGCCGCCAGGCGCGCCGGCGTGCGCTTCGTCACCACCTTCCACGGCACCTACAACGGCGGCAACCCGGCCAAGCGCTGGTACAACTCGGTCATGGCGCGCGGCGACCGCGTGATCGCCGCCTCGCGCTTCATCGTCGACCACGTCGTGCGGCAGTACCACGCGAGCCCGGCGCTGATCCGCCACATCCCGCGCGGCATCGACTTCCTGCGCTTCGACCCGGCGCGGGTCAGCGCCGAGCGCCAGGCCAAGCTCGCGCGCGAATGGCGCCTGGCCGACGGCGTGCCGGTCGTGATGCTGCCCGGGCGGCTCACGCGCTGGAAGGGGCAGGCGGTGCTGATCGAGGCCATCGCGCTCAGCGGCAAGCGCGACCTGCGCTGCCTGCTGGTCGGCTCCGACCAGGGCCGCGGCGGCTACCGGCGCGAGCTCGAGCAGCTGATCGCGCGGCACGGGCTCGAGACCGTGGTCCACATCATCGACCACTGCAACGACATGCCGGCGGCGCTGAAGCTGGCCGACCTGGTCGTCTCGGCCTCGACCGACGCCGAGGCCTTCGGCCGCGTCGCGGTCGAGGCGCAGGCCATGGGCAAGCCGGTGGTCGCGACCGACCACGGCGGCTCGCGCGAGACGGTGCTGCACGGCGAGACCGGGTGGCTGATCAAGCCGGGCAACGCGCCGCGGCTCGCCCAGGCGATCGACGCCGCGCTGGAGCTCGGCCCCGAGGAGCGCCACGCGATCGCCGAGCGCGCCATCTCGTTCGTGCGCTCGAACTTCGCGCGCGAGCTGATGTGCGCGCGCACGCTCGACGTCTATCGCGAGGTGCTGGCGGAGCGGCCCCTTGTGCGCGCGGGCGTGGGCGCCGGCGGCAACGGCGGTCCCGGCCCCGGCAAGGTCGCGGCGTGACGAAAGCGGACGCGACCGTCCGCATCCTCGTCATCAAGCTCGGCGCCCTCGGCGACTTCATCCAGGCGCTCGGGCCCTGCGCCGCCATCCGCCGGCATCACGCGCATGCCGAGATCACGCTGCTGACGACCGAGCCCTATGCCGCGCTGGCGCGGCAAAGCCGCCTGTTCGACCGCGTCGAGGTGGTCGACCGCCTGAAGTGGTGGCGCATCGGCGCCTGGGCCCGCCTGCGCCGCTGGCTGCGCGGCCGGCATTTCCGGCGCGTCTACGACCTGCAGACAGGTGACCGCAGCTCGTTCCTCTACCACCTGATGATGCCGGGCAGGCGGCCGGAATGGTCGGGCATCGCGACCGGCTGCTCGCACCCGCATGCCAATCCGCGGCGCGACCTCATGCACACGATCGACCGCCAGCGCGAGCAGCTGCGCATGGCCGGCATCGACGAGGTGCCGTCGGCCGACCTGTCGTTCCTCGAGGCCGATGTCGAGCGCTTCCACCTGCCGGCGCGCTTCGCGCTCATCGTGCCGGGCGGCTCGGCCAAACGCCCGGCCAAGCGCTGGCCCGAGGAGCGCTACGCCGCCCTCGCGCGCGATCTCAAGGCGCGCGGCATCGCGCCCGTCGTCCTCGGCGGCCCCGACGAGAAGGAGCTCGCCCAGCGGCTCGTGCGCGACGCCGGGGCCGTCGATCTCGCCGGCAGGACCTCGTTCGCCGACATCGCCGCGCTGGCGCGGCGCGCCGCCGTGGCCATCGGCAACGACACCGGCCCGATGCACGTGATCGCGGCCGCGGGCGCGCCGTCGCTCGTGCTGTTCTCGTCCGACTCCGATCCCGCCCTCTGCGCGCCGGCCGGTCCCGAGGTGCGCATCCTCCGGCGCGACCGGCTCGTCGATCTTCCGGTGGCCGAGGTTGCGGCTTCCCTGCCCATGCGGTAAACCGGGCGGTCCAAAGGAGAGAACCGATCATGAACCAAGCCGTGGCGCCCGCCGCGGCCAGCCGGAAGGCTGAAGCGGCGGCGGGCAATCCCGTCGTCGTCACCCTGCCGGACGGCCAGCAGCGACGCTTCGATGCGCCCGTGACGGGCGCCGACGTCGCGCGCGCGATCGGACCCGGCCTCGCCAAGGCAGCGCTCGCGATCAAGCGCGACGGCAAGCTCACCGACCTGAAGGCGCCGATCGAGCGCGACGCCCGGATCGAGATCGTCACGGCCAAGAGCCCGGAAACGCTGGAGCTCTTGCGCCACGACGCCGCGCACGTGCTGGCCGAGGCGGTGCAGGAGCTCTACCCCGGCACGCAGATCACCTTCGGGCCCGCAACCGAGGACGGGTTCTACTACGACTTCGCGCGCGACGAGCCGTTCACGCCCGACGACTTCGCCAGGATCGAGGCGCGCATGCGCGAGATCGTCGACCGCGACGAGCAGATCGAGTGCGAGGTGTGGGACCGCGCGAAGATCAAGCGCTACTTCCTCGACCACGGCGAGCGCTTCAAGGCCGAATGGGTCGACGAGCTGCCCGAGGACGAGAAGATCACGGTCTATCGCCAGGGCAACTGGCTCGACATGTGCACGGGCCCGCACCTGCCGTCGACGGGCAAGCTCGGCAAGGCCTTCAAGCTGATGAAGCTGAGCGGCACCTATTGGCGCGGCGACCGCAACAACCCGCAGCTGCAGCGCATCTACGGCACGGCCTGGGCGGACGACAAGCAGCTGGCCGACTACCTGCACCGGCTCGAGGAGGCCGAGAAGCGCGACCATCGCCGCATCGGCCGCGAGATGGACCTGTTCCACCTGCAGGAGGAGGCGGTCGGCTCGGTGTTCTGGCACGCCAAGGGCTGGACGCTGTGGCAGACGCTCGAGCGCTACATGCGCCGCCGGCTCGACGCCGCCGGCTACGACGAGGTCAAGACGCCGCAGCTGGTCGACCGCGTGCTGTGGGAGCGTTCGGGCCACTGGGAGAAGTTCGCCCACGCCATGTTCGCCGCCGCGCCGCGCTCGGACGAGGCGCAGGCGGAGGAGGGCGGCCGTTCCTATGCGCTGAAGCCGATGAACTGCCCGTGCCACGTGCAGATCTTCCGCCAGGGCCTCAGGTCCTACCGCGACCTGCCGCTCAGGCTCGCCGAGTTCGGGTCGTGCCACCGCTACGAGCCGTCCGGCGCCATGCACGGCATCATGCGCGTGCGCGCCTTCACCCAGGACGACGCGCACATCTTCTGCACCGAGGACCAGATCACCGAGGAAAGCATCAAGTTCTGCGACCTGCTGCGGACGATCTACCGCGATCTCGGCTTCCCGGAGATGACGGTCAAGTTCTCCGACCGGCCGCCGCAGCGCGCGGGGTCCGATGCGATCTGGGACAGGGCCGAGACGGCGCTGAAGGACGCGGCCAAGGCCGCCGGCGTCGAGCTGATCAACAACCCGGGCGAGGGCGCGTTCTACGGGCCGAAGCTGGAGTTCGTGCTGCGCGACGCCATCGGCCGCGACTGGCAGTGCGGCACGCTGCAGGTCGATTTCGTCCTGCCCGAGCGGCTCGACGCTTCATATGTCGCCGAGGACGGCCAGAAGCACCGCCCGGTCATGCTGCACCGCGCGATCCTCGGCTCGTTCGAGCGCTTCATCGGCATCCTGATCGAGCACTATGCCGGCAAGTTCCCGCTCTGGCTGGCGCCGGTCCAGGCGGTGGTCGCCACGATCACCAGCGACGCCGACGAATATGCCGGCAAGGTATTGGCGGCATTGAAGGAAAAAGGCATCCGGGCGGACCTTGATATCCGCAACGAGAAGATCAACTACAAGGTCCGCGAGCACAGCCTGGCCAAGGTGCCGTTCATGCTGGTGGTCGGCCGCAAGGAGGCCGAGACCGGCACGGTCGCGATCCGCGAGCTCGGCGGCAAGGCCCAGGAAGTCCTTGCGCTGGAGGCGGCGGTCCTTAAACTCGTCGAGTTGGGGAGAATGCCGTCGTCGTAACGGCTGCGGCGTCCGGTCTTGACGGACCGGGCGCCCGGGGCCCTATGCACGGCTTTTGAAGGAGGTTTTCGATAGCCCGTCCACCGATCGATTTGTCGCCGAGCCGCGAAGGGCCGCGCGTCAACTATGAAATCCGCCTGCCGGCGGTCCGCCTTGTCGACGAACGGGGCGAGATGCTCGGCGTCGTGCCGATCCGTGAAGCCCTGGAGCGTGCCGAACTGGCCGGGCTCGACCTAGTCGAGGTCGCACCCCAGGCCGAGCCGCCCGTCTGCAAGATCCTCGATTACGGCAAGTACAAGTACGAGGCCCAGAAGAAGAAGGCCGAGGCGCGCAAGCGCCAGAAGGTGATCGAGGTCAAGGAGATCAAGTTCCGGCCCGGCATCGACGACCACGACTACGACGTCAAGATGAAGGCCATGCGCAAGTTCCTGGCCGAGGGCGACAAGGTCAAGGTCACGCTGCGCTTCCGCGGCCGCGAGCTGGCGCACCAGGAGCTGGGCTCCCAGCTGCTCGACCGCGTGCGCAACGACCTGAACGAGATCTGCAAGGTCGAGCAGTTCCCGCGCATGGAAGGCCGCCAGATGATCATGGTGGTCGCGCCCAAATGAGGTGAAGCCGGAAACCACCAAGACACCGAGGAATCGGATCGCGCGGCCCCTTCTGGGCCGCGCATTGCTTTTCTTGGTGCCTTGGTGTCTTGGTGGTTCGTGTTCGACGGGGTGGGCCATGAGCAACTCTCTTCCCGAGCGTTTCCGCCTCGACGGCCGGGTGGCGCTGGTCACCGGCGCCGCGCGCGGCATCGGCAAGGCGATCGCCGATGGCTACGCGGCGGCCGGTGCAACGGTGGTCGCGGCGGACGTCGCGCCCGGCCTGGAGGGCGTGACCCTCGACGTGCGCGACGAGCGCGCCGTCGAAGCCGCCGTCGCCGACGTCACCCGGCGGCACGGCCGGATCGACGTCCTGGTCAACAACGCCGGCGTGGTCGGGCGGACGGCGAGCGAGGAGATGCCGCTCGAGCTGTGGGAGCGCATCGTCGCCGTCAACATGACCGGCGTGTTCCTGTGCTCGCGCGCAGCGGGCCGGGCGATGCTGAAGCAGGGCAGCGGCGCCATCGTCAACATCGCCTCGATCATGGGGATGGTCGGCGGCGGGCTCTATCCCAACCTCGCCTACCACGCGACCAAGGGCGCGGTCGTCAACATGACCCGCGCGCTCGCCTGCGAATGGAGCGGAAGGGGCGTGCGGGTCAACGCCATCGCACCCACCTTCGTCGAGACCGAGCTGACGCAGCGCCTGTTCGCCGACAGGCCGATGCTCGAGAGGATCGAGGAGCTGACGCCGATGGGCCGCGTCGCGACGGCCGAGGAGATCGCCGACGCCGCGCTCTATCTCGCGAGCGACGCCGCGGCGATGGTCACCGGCCACATCCTCGCCGTCGATGGCGGCTGGCTGGCGCGGTAAGGGCGAGTTTGTCGAAGGGCGGTCAGCCCCAGTCGATGCCGAGCCCCGGCCACTGCTCGGCCCACGGCTTGCTCGCCAGGCGCTTGCGATAGTCGGCGAGGCGCCGAGTCCGCGCATGCGGCGTCGGCGCGATGCGCAGGCCGAACAGGTCGTCGAGGCCGAACGGCGCCAGCACCTCGATCGCGCTGGACCCGTTCAGGCGCACGGCGACCGCGGTCGGCGTCTCCAGCCAGTGCGTCAGGGCGTCGGCGACGTCGCGGTACGGCGCATCGCCGTTGCGCACATGCATGCGGGCCTGGTTCTTGACCGACCACGGCACGGGCTGGCCCTCGAACACGAGCGGGCAATCGGCGGTCAGTCGTGCCTCGATCTTCTTCTCGGCCGCCTCGTCCGGGTCGGCCGGATCGAAGTAGATGACGTCGGCGTCGCCGATCGGCGTCGGCCGCGCCAGGCCGGCCAATGCGTCCCAGACCAGGGTGCGCACGAAGCCGGCGCCGATCCAGCCCTGCGGCAGGTCGAGCGCGGCGACCGCCGCGAGCGCCCGCATGCGCCACGGATCGGCGGCGATCATGGCGCTAAGGCGTGCGGCCGACATCCTCGGCACCCGCCGCCATCTCGAGGATGCGCCGGATCATGCGGGCATTGGCGGCGTCGATCATTCGCCCGTCGACCGTGACCGCGCCCTTGCCCTCGCGCCGCGCCGCCTCGAGCGCCGCGGCGACGCGCCGCGCATACGCCACTTCCGCGTCCGACGGGACGAAGGCGTCGCGCGTCGGCTCGATCTGGCTGGGATGGATGACCTGCTTGCCGTCGAAGCCCATGGCGGCGGCCTTCACCGCGGAGGATCGCGTCAGCGTCGGGTCGCGGAAAGCGCCGCACGGGCCGTCGATCGCGCGCAGGCCGAAGGCGCGCGCGGCGACCAGCAGGCGCATCATCGGGTAGGCGAACAGGTCGAGCGGCGTTTCCGGATAGCCGTCCGCCACGCTGCCGACGTGCCTGTAGCCGCTGGGCGACTGGCCGATCTCGCTGCTGCGCGCACCGAGCGAGGCGGCGAGATCGCCGACGCCCAGATGCAGCGCCGCCACCGCCGGCTCCGCCGCCAGCGCGTCGACGTTCATCAGCCCGCGCGCCGTCTCGATCAGCAGCTCGATCGCCGCCGGCGGACGCCTTGTGCCGGCCGCATCGGCGATCCAGCGCCGCACCCGGGCGACGTCCTCCGGCACCTCGGCCTTGGGCAGGATGAAGGCGTCGAGTCGCGCGTTTCCGCCGAGCCGCCCGATCTCCGCGCCGATCGTCGCGCTGTCGACGGCGTTGAGCCGCACCGCGACCGTCTTGCGGCCCCAATCGAGCGCCGCCAGTGCCGCGGCCGCATCGCCGAGGGCCGTCGCCTTCTCTTCCGGCGGCACGGCATCCTCGAGATCGAGGAACACCGCGTCGGCGGCCGACGCCGCCGCGTTCTGCACCATCCGGGCGCGGTGCGCCGGGACGGCCAGGTAGGTGCGCGTAACGCGCGTGGCGCTCATCGACCGGCGGGCTCGAGCAGCCCCAGCTCCGAAAGGATCGCGTCGCTGTGCTCGCCGACCGCCGGCACCGGCCCCATCGCCGGCACCAGGCCGGGAATGGTGATGGCGGGCAGGAAGCTCGGCACGGCGCCGCGCGGCGAGGCGACCTGGCGCACGCGGCCGCGCGCGTGCAGCTGCCGGTGCTCGAGGAAGGCCTCGACCGTGTTCATGTGGGCGTTGGCGATCCCGGCCCGGTCCAGGAGCTCGAGCGCCTGGTCGCTGGTGAACGTCGCGAAGCGCTGCTCGATCAGCGCCTCCAGCGCGTCGCGGTTCTCCAGGCGCTTCGGGTTGGTGCCGTAGCGCGGGTCGGTGGCGAGCGCGGCGTCGCCCATGACCTCGGCGCAGAACGCGGTCCATTCGCGGTCGTTCTGGATGCCGAAGAACACGACGCGGCCGTCGCCGGCCGTGAACGGACCATAGGGCGAGATGCCGGCGTGGCGCGTGCCGGTGCGGCGCAGGCTCTTGCCCGATCCCGCGGTATAGAGGGCGGGATAGCTCATCCATTCCGTGATCGAGTCGAACAGCGAGACCTCGAATGCCGTGCCCTTGCCGGTGCGCTCGCGGCGATAGAGCGCCATCAGCACGCCCTGCAGCACGTACATGCCGGTGGCGATGTCGACCACCGACAGGCCCGACTTGGCCGGCTGCTCCTCCGTGCCGTTGATGGCCAGGACTCCCGCCTCGCATTGCACGAGCAGGTCGTAGGCCTTCTTGTCGCTCAAGGGTCCGCCGCTGCCGTAGCCCGATATGTCGCAGGCGATCAGGCGCGGGAACCGCTCGGTCAGGGTGGCGGCGTCGAGCCCGAGGCGCTCGGCGGCGCCGGGCGCGAGGTTCTGCAGGAACACGTCGGCGCGCGGCAGCAGCGCGTCCAGCGCGGCCCGGCCATCGGGCGACTTGATGTCGATCGCGAGGCTCTCTTTCGACCGGTTGGTCCAGACGAACTGGCTCGACATGCCGTTCAGCACGGCGTCGTAGTCGCGGCAGAAATCGCCCTTCTCCGGCCGCTCGATCTTGATCACCCTGGCGCCCCAGTCGGCGAGGTGCCGGCTGGCGAGCGGCGCGGCGATCGCCTGCTCCAGCGAGACCACGACGATTCCGGACAAGGGCAGGCGCGCGGCGTCGCTCATGGCTTCTCCCGGGGCTGCATCCGGCGGCGATCTTGGCCCCCGATGCGGGAGCGCGTCCACCGTCGAGGGGATCGGGGCCTAACCCATGGGCGGGCTTGCGTTTCCGGGCCCCGACCGGTATATAGCCGCGCTCCCAAGCGGACGGCTGGCTTCGAGGGCCTCGCGCCCTCCACATACGGGCATGCCTCGTCGTCCGCAAACAACGGCTAACCCCTTGTAAAGGAACCGAAAATGCCCAAGATGAAGACCAAGAGCGGGGCCAAGAAGCGCTTCCGCTTCACGGCGACCGGCAAGGTCAAGTTCGCCCCCGCCCACAAGCGGCACAACCTGCGCAAGCGGCCGCAGAAGATGAAGCGGCAGGCGCGCGGCACCGAGATCATGCGCGATAGCGACATGAAGCTCGTGCTCAAGTACATGCCGTACAATCGCTAGAGCGGGAGAGAAGGACCATGGCACGCGTCAAACGGGGCGTCACCGCGCACGCCCGCCACAAGAAGGTGCTGGACCTCGCCTCGGGCTACCGCGGCCGCTCCAGCAAGGCCTATCGCGTGGCGCTCGAGAAGGTCGAGAAGGCGCTGCGCTACGCCTATCGCGACCGCCGCAACAAGAAGCGGGACTTCCGGGGGCTTTGGATCCAGCGCATCAACGCCGGCGCGCGCGAGCACGGGCTCACCTATTCCAGGCTGATCGCCGGCTTCAAGAAGGCGGGCATCGAGATCGACCGCAAGGTCCTGGCCGAGCTCGCCGCGCGCGAGCCGGAGTCGTTCGGCGCCTTGGTGGAAAAGGCCAAGAGCGCGCTGGCGGCGTAACGGGTTCTCCCATGGTGTCGCTGGCCGCCATCGCCACGGGCGGCCGGACGGGTCGTCCCTTAAGGTGTGTCAAGCCAGGCGCCGGGCTCTCCCGACTGGCGGCGGTCCTGCTCGTCTTCGCACTGGCGGCCTGCGGCGAAAGCTTCGACCAGGACATCGCCGCGGTGAAGGGCGCGCAGGCGCCCGGCGGGACGACCGAAGAGTTCGTCAACCAGATCGCCGGCGCCCGCGGCCAGGTCGCCTGGAGCGCGTCGAAGCCGCCGCGCTACAAGGACAACCCGAACATCGTCGAGGTCGTCGCGCGCATCGACAAGACGACGCGCTCCGGCGCCAAGCGCCAAGTCGACCTCGCCTGGGTCAACAACCGCCAGACCAGGCAGGTCGCGCTGGAGCGCGTCGCCATCGACGGCCAGCCGCAGAACTTTGCGACGGGTGCGCTCGGCATCCTGCTGATGCAATTGGATTGACGTCATGACCGCGCAGGACCTCTCCACCATCCGCGGCGCACTCCTGGGCGAGATCGCCGGCGCGTCCGACCTCGCCGGGCTCGAGCGCGCCCGCGTGGCGGCGCTGGGCAAGAAGGGGCGCCTGACCGAGCTGATGAAGGGCCTGGGCCAGGTCGCCGCCGAGGAGCGCAAGTCGCGCGGCGCCGAGCTCAACGCGCTCAAGGGCGAGATCGAGGCGGCGCTCAACGCGCAGAAGGCGAAGCTCGAGGACGCCGACCTCGACGCGCGCCTCAGGACCGAGCGGGTCGACATCACGCTGCCGGCGCGGCCGGAGGCCGAGGGCAGGCTGCATCCGATCTCGCAGACCATCGACGAGATCGTGGCGATCTTCGGCGCCATGGGCTTCAAGGTCGCGGAAGGGCCCGACATCGAGGACGACTTCCACAATTTCACCGCGCTCAACATCCCCGAAGACCATCCGGCGCGGCAGATGATGGACACGTTCTACCTGCCGGAACGCCCGGACGGATCGCGCCTGGTGCTGCGCACGCATACCTCGCCCGTGCAGATCCGCACGATGATGAGCCAGAAGCCGCCGATCCGGATCATCGTGCCGGGGCGCACCTATCGCTGCGACTCCGACATGACGCACACGCCGATGTTCCACCAGGTCGAGGGGCTGGTGATCGACAAGACCAGCCACATGGGCCACCTGAAGGGGTGCCTGGCCGATTTCTGCCGCGCCTTCTTCGAGGTGCCCGACGTGCCGATCCGCTTCCGGCCCAGCTTCTTCCCCTTCGTCGAGCCGGGCGCGGAAATGGACATCGGCTGCTCGCGCAAGGGCGGCGAGCTCAAGATCGGCGCCGGCGACGACTGGCTCGAGATCCTGGGCTGCGGCATGGTGCACCCGAAGGTGCTGCAGTACTGCAACCTCAATCCCGCCGAGTACCAGGGCTTCGCCTTCGGCATGGGCATCGAGCGCGTGGCGATGCTGAAATACGGCATCCCCGACCTGCGCACCTTCTACGAGGCCGACCTGCGCTGGCTGCGCCACTACGGCTTCCCGGCGCTCGAGGTCGCGACGCTGGTGCGCGGGCTGGTGCCGCAATGAAGTTCACCTTCTCCTGGCTGAAGGAGCACCTCGACACGCCGGCGAGCGTCGGTGAGATCGCGCATGGCCTCACCATGCTCGGCCTCGAGGTCGAGAGCCTGACCGACCGCGGCGCCGCGCTGAAGCCGTTCGTGATCGCGCGCGTGGTCGAGGCGAAGCAGCACCCGAACGCCGACCGCCTGCGGGTCTGCACGGTCGATCCCGGCACCGGCCAGACGCTGCAGGTCGTCTGCGGCGCGCCCAACGCGCGCACCGGCATGATCGGCGTGTTCGCGCCGGTCGGCGCGTACATCCCGGGCACGCAGCTCGACCTCAAGAAGGGCACGATCCGCGGCGTCGATTCGAACGGCATGCTGCTCAGCGAGCGCGAGATCGGCATCAGCGACGAGCACGAGGGCATCATCGACCTGCCGGCGGACGCGCCGGTCGGCACGTCCTTCGCCGCCTATGCCGGGCTCGACGATCCGGTGTTCGAGGTCAAGCTGACGCCGAACCGCGCCGACTGCCTGGGCGTCGCGGGCATCGCGCGCGACCTGGCGGCGGCCGGCTACGGCTCGGTGATCACGCCGCCGGTCAGGCCGGTCGCGGGCAAGTTCCACAGCCCGCTCGACGTGCAATTCCGCCTGCCGCCGGGCGACGCGGCCGCCTGCCCGATGTTCGTCGGGCGCTACATCCGCGGCGTCAGGAACGCGCCGAGCCCGGACTGGCTGCAGCGCAAGCTCGAGGCGATCGGCCTCAGGCCCATCTCGGCGCTGGTCGACATCACCAACTACGTGACCTTCGACCGCAACCGGCCGCTGCACGTGTTCGACGCCGACAAGGTGACCAGGGGCATCCGCGTGCGCTTCGGCAAGCCTGCCGAGAAGATGCTGGCGCTGAACGGCAAGGAGTACCAGCTCGACTCCTTCATGACCGTGATCAGCGACGAGGCCGGCCATGCGCTCGGCCTCGGCGGCGTGATCGGCGGCGAGGAGTCCGGCTGCACCGAGCGGACGGTCAACGTCTTCGTCGAGTCCGCCCTGTTCGACCCCAAGCGCACGGCGCGCACCGGGCGCGCGCTCGGCATCGACAGCGATGCGCGCCACCGCTTCGAGCGCGGCGTCGACCCCGAGTTCGCCGCGCCCGGCATGGAGGTCGCCACGCGGCTGATCCTCGAGCTTTGCGGCGGCGAGCCGAGCGAGGTCGTGGTCGCCGGCGGCGTGCCGGAATGGCGCCGCACGCTGCACCTGAGGCATTCGCGCGTCGCCGGGCTGGGCGGGGTCGAGGTGCCGGCCGACCGCGTGCAGACGATCCTGAAGTCGCTCGGCTTCGGCGCGCAGCGCAAGGGCGACGGGTTCGAGTGCGAGCCGCCGTCCTGGCGCGCCGACGTCGAGGGCGAGGCCGACCTGGTCGAGGAGGTCATCCGCGTCAACGGTTTCGACAACATCGAGGCGGTGTCGATGCCGGCCCCGGCGGTGACGCCCGAGCCGGCGCTCACGCCCGCGCAGCGCCGGGTCGCGCTGGTCAAGCGCGCGCTGGCGCAGCGCGGCATCATGGAGGCCGTGACCTGGTCCTTCATGCCGAGGCCCGCGGCCGAGCTGTTCGGCGGCGGGCAGGCGGTGCTGGCGCTGGCCAACCCGATCTCGGCCGATCTCGACCAGATGCGCCCGTCGATCCTGCCCAACCTGCTGGGCGCTGCGCAGCGCAACGCCGATCGCGGCTTCCCCGACCTCGCGCTGTTCGAGGTCGGCCCGGTCTATGCCGGCGACAAGCCCGAGGGCCAGTCGACCTTCGCCACGGTCGTGCGCCGCGGCAACAACGCGCCCAGGCACTGGGACGCCAGGCCGCGCCCGGTCGACGCGTTCGACGCCAAGGCCGACGCGCTGGCGGTGCTGGCATCCTGCGGCGTGCCGCTCGGCAACCTGCAGATCGAGGCCAAGCCGCCCGCCTGGTATCACCCGGGCCGCGCCGGCGTGCTGCGCCTGGGGCCGAACGTGCTGGCGACCTTCGGCGAGCTGCATCCGCGCGTGCTGAAGCGGCTCGACGTCGAGGGGCCGGCGGTCGGCTGCGAGGTCAACCTGACGCTGCTGCCGCTGCCGCGCGCCAAGGCGGGCCGCGCGCGGCCGCTGCTCAAGGCCTCGCCGTTCCAGCCCGTGGTGCGCGACTTCGCCTTCGTGGTCGACGACGCCGTGGCTGCCGACCAGCTGGTGCGCGCCGCGCGCGCCGCCGACAAGGCGCTGATCGCCGATGTCGGCGTGTTCGACCGCTTCGCGGGCGGCTCGCTGCCCGCGGGCAAGAAGTCGATCGCCATCGCCGTGACGCTGCAGCCGACCGAGGCGACCTTGAGCGAGAAGGAGATCGAGGCGGTCTCGGCCAAGGTGGTCGCGCAGGTGACGAAGGCGACCGGAGGCGTGCTACGCGGCTGAGCGCCGTCCCGGCGCTGGTGCTGGCGTTGGCCGCCGGAACGGCGGGCGCGGTCGATCGCCAGCCCTCGGCCTATGCCCAGGCGCGCTACGCCATGAACGTCGCCGAGCAATGCGGCCTGGTCACGCCGCGCGCGGAGGCGGGCTTCGCCGCGGTCGAGCGGCGCCTGATCGCCGAGGAGGGGCTGGACACGGAAGGCGTGAGGAACGCGCGCATCGCCGCCGGCATCGCGTTCGCGCGCGAGTACCAGAACCGCGGCCTGGGCGGGGCGCGGCCCTGGTGCAGCACCGAGGGCGCCGAGGCGGTGCGGCGATTCGAGGCGGTGCCCCTGGATTAGGCAGTCGCGGCTGCCCATTTTGATTGGTGCATGGGATCCGCACCGCGCGTCCTTCGACAAGCTCAGCCCTTCGGCAAGCTCAGGAGAGGTTCTTTCCTCATGCCAACTCGATTTTGCCTCGTCCTCAGCCTGTCGAAGGACGCATCCGCGGTCCTGCAACGATTTGCTTAATGGACCTGCGCGACCTATGGTGCGCGCGCCCGCGACGGAACCGACATGACCGACCTGAAGCACATCCGCAACTTCGCGATCATCGCGCATATCGACCACGGCAAGTCCACCTTGGCCGACCGCCTGATCGAGCGCTGCGGCGCCTTGGAGGCGCGCGAGATGCGCGAGCAGGTGCTCGATTCGATGGACATCGAGCGCGAGCGCGGCATCACCATCAAGGCGCAGACCGTGCGCCTCTCCTACCGCGCCAAGGACGGCGAGCTCTACGAGCTGAACCTGATGGACACGCCCGGCCATGTCGACTTCGCCTACGAGGTCAGCCGGTCGCTCGCCGCCTGCGAGGGCTCGCTCCTGGTGGTCGACGCCTCGCAAGGGGTCGAGGCGCAGACGCTGGCGAACGTCTACCAGGCGATCGAGAACAACCACGAGATCGTGCCGGTCCTCAACAAGATCGACCTGCCGGCGGCCGAGCCCGACCGCGTGCGCCAGCAGATCGAGGACGTGATCGGGCTCGACGCCTCGCACGCCGTGCCGATCTCGGCCAAGGCCGGCATCGGCATCGAGGACGTGCTCGAGGCGCTGGTCACGCGCCTGCCGCCGCCCAGGGGCGACGCCGACGCGCCGCTCAAGGCGCTCTTGATCGACAGCTGGTACGACCCCTATCTCGGCGTCGTCGCCCTGGTGCGGGTCAAGGACGGTGTCCTGCGCACCGGCATGAAGATCCGCCTGATGGCGACGGGTGCGGCGCACCAGGTCGAGCGCGTTGGCTACTTCACGCCCAAGCGCGTGCAGTGCGACGTGCTGGAGCCGGGCGAGGTCGGATACATCACCGCCGGCATCAAGAGCGTGGCCGACTGCAAGGTCGGCGACACGATCACCGACGACCGCAAGCCGACGGCCGAGCCGCTGCCTGGCTTCAAGCCGTCGGTGCCCGTGGTGTTCTGCGGCCTGTTCCCGACCGATCCGGCGGCCTACGAGAACCTGCGCGAGAGCCTGGCGAAGCTTCGGCTCAACGACGCCAGCTTCCAGTACGAGCCCGAGACCTCGGCGGCGCTGGGATTCGGCTTCCGCTGCGGCTTCCTGGGATTGCTGCATCTCGAGATCATCCAGGAGCGGCTCGAGCGCGAGTTCGACCTCGACCTCATCACCACTGCGCCCTCGGTCGTCTACAAGGTCCACCTGACCAACGGCGAGGTGATCGAGATGCACAACCCGGCCGACATGCCGGACCCGGTCAAGATCGACCACCTGGAGGAGCCGTGGATCCGCGGCACGATCTTCGTGCCCGACGAGTATCTGGGTCCGATCCTGAAGCTGTGCGAGGAGCGCCGCGGCGAGCAGGTCGAGCTGACCTATGCCGGCAGCCGCGCCATGGTGATCTACAAATTGCCGCTGAACGAGGTCGTGTTCGACTTCTACGACCGGCTGAAATCGGTCAGCCGCGGCTACGCCAGCTTCGACTACCAGGTCGAATCCTACCGCGAGGGCGACCTGGTGAAGCTGTCGATCCTGGTCAACGGCGACCCGGTCGACGCGCTGTCGATGATCGTCCATCGCCAGGTCGCCGAGACGCGCGGACGGGCGCTGTGCGTGCGCCTGAAGGACCTGATCCCGCGCCAGCTGTTCACATCAGCCCTCTGCGCAAGGACGTCACGGCCAAGTGCTACGGCGGCGACATCACGCGCAAGAAGAAGCTGCTCGAGAAGCAGAAAGAGGGCAAGAAGCGCATGCGCCAGTTCGGCAAGGTGGAGATACCGCAATCCGCCTTCATCGCCGCGCTCAAGATGGGCGACCAGTAGGAGCGGTCTGCCACCGGCTTCCTTCTAGTCGCGCAGGCCGCCGCGCCGGCGCCGGCGACGGCACAGCAGCAGGAGCACCAATCCGGCCAGCGCGAAGACCGGCGCCGCGGGCGCCAACAGGATCGGCACGATCACGGACTGCCACAAGCCCGGCCAGACATGGCGGTCGATCGCCGGCTCGGCCAGCAGCAGGCTGTCGCGGTGCAGCTGCGCCCAGACCTCGCCGAGCGCCGCCAGCCGCCAACCGCCCGACTGCTGCCACGCCAGCAGGTCGGCCGCCAGCACCGCCACTGCCACGGCAAGGAACAGCCAGCCCAGAACGCGTCCCAGCCGCATCGGCGCTTTCCCCCTGCTGCGCCCGGGCTGCGTCGACCAGGCCCGCGCCGCATGCGGCCCAAGTCTAGCGCATCCCGCGGCGCATGCATCCACCCGCAGTATCGGTGCGGGTTGCCGCCGCCGCCCTGCGTAAGCTAGTGTCCGCCGCGACCGGCGCCGGAGAAGCGTCACCGGAGGGGTGGCCGAGCGGTTGAAGGCGCACGCCTGGAGAGCGTGTATACGGGAAACCGTATCGAGGGTTCGAATCCCTCTCCCTCCGCCATTGCTCAAAATGAGACTGGAATTTCTCCAGCGCGAACTGTTGACCCAAGACGCCCAGGATTGGCGCCCATTGCCAACGCGGGCTCAGGACTGCTCTCGCGCGGGCCGGCCCGGCTTTTTCTCCGTTTGGCTGATTTTCTCTGGAGGTCGGGACTGCTCGCCTTCACTCCCGTTTTGCGGAGGCGAGTCCGAAGCCCTGGCGAAGGAGGGCTGTTGTCCGAGAAATGGGTATTATGTCCCCGTATCTCCAGACAGGCCCGGGGGAATCCGGAAGGAGGGTCGTATCTAGGGGCGGCTGCAGCTCCATGCCTGGACCTCGCAGTTGGCGCCGCCCTGGTCCTTGCACGCGGCAAGCGCGCTGGCCTTGGCCGCCTCGCCCGTATTCGCCTGCGCAGTCGCAAAGCGCTTGTCGTCCCCGGCCGCGAGGGCGGCGCAGCCGTTGGAAAAGGTCAGGACGAGCTTGCAGTCGTCGCCGCGCACCCGGCAAGTCGAGAGGGCCTTGCGTCCGGCATCTCCCGGAGTGCCGAAGTCGTAGGACCAGCCGGCCGCCGTGCTCTCCGCGCCATAGGCGATCGCGCCATAGGTGCGGGACGGCCTGTTGCACTCCCTCCGATAACAGGCATCCAATCTCCGCCCGCATTCGCCCGACGCGTGCATGGCGCTGTCGCAATAGGTGGCGCTTCGGCAGTCATTGACGCAGTCGGCCATCACCGGTGGCGCCGCGACCGCGAGGATGGCGGCCGAACCGGCGGCCGCGACCCAAAGATTGGCCATGAGATCCCTCCGGCTTCCCAAGGACGTCGAGCAACCTTCGCGGCCCGGTCGGTTCCTCGACATGTCGATCTTGGCCCCGCAAAGACGGGTGCCGTCGCCTCGACGGACTCGCGAATGCCATCCCATTGCTACGCGCGCGCGCTCCGTGGGACAAGTCCGGCCGCGCCCAAGTGGAACCGGCTGTCGCCAGTCATCGGCGACGACGGAACCCTGCGCTTGAGGGGCGCGTCGATTTCATGCCGGAGCGTCCGGCGAGACACCTCGCCCCTTGCCGACGGCGATGTCGAGCCAGCCGAACGGCGTCGTGCGCGCGCGGTCGCCGGGGCGGAGCAGCACGGTCGTGGTGGCGGCCTCGACCACGGCCGGCCCGTCGATGACCTGGTCGGCGGCGAGCGCGTCGAAGTCGTAGACGGCGACCTCGCGCCAGACGCCGAGATGGATGCGGCGGTGCTGGAACGGCTCGGCCGGCGCGTGCGCCTTGAGGTCGGGCTCCTGCGGCAGCGCCGGCAGCCTGCCGATGACGGCGACGCGCGCGTTGACGAGCACGGGCTCCTGGTCCGGCAGGTTGTAGGTATAGAGCGCCTCGTGCCGGTCGTGGAAAGCCTGGGCCATGCGCTGGACGAGGTCGGGCGCGTCGAGGTCGATGCCGTCGAGCGGCACGCTGAGCTCGAAGATCTGCTCGCCGTAGCGCATGTCGGCCGAGCGCTCGACGCGGATCTCGCCGGCGAACGCGGCGGCGCCGAGCCGCCGCCTTCCGTCGGCCTCCATGTCGCGATAGGCGGCGCGCAGGGCCGCGACGTCCAGCCGGCTCGTGTCGCCGATATGCGTGCGCGCCAGCTCGCAGCGCACGTCCGAGGCGAGCATGCCCCAGGCCGACATGACGGCGGACAGCCGGGGCACGATCACGCGCGAAAGGTCGAGCTGGCGGGCGACGTCGGTCACGTGCAGGCCCGCGGCGCCGCCGAACGACAGGATCGCGAACCGGCGTGGGTCGACGCCGCGGCGCACCGAGACGAGCCTTATGCCCTCGGCCATGTGCGTGTTGATGATCCGCGCGATGCCCTTGGCCGCCTCCATGCGCGCGACGCCGAGCGCCTTGGCGACGCGGTCCACCGCCGCCTCCGCCGCGCCGCGGTCGAGCTTGGTGCGCCCGCCGAGGAAGTTGTCGGGGTCGAGGAATCCGAGCACCAGGTTGGCGTCGGTGACGGTCGCCTCGGTGCCGCCCCTGCCGTAGCAGGCCGGGCCCGGGTCGGCACCGGCGCTCTGGGGCCCGACATCGAGCACCCCGCCGTGATCGACGCGCGCGATCGAGCCGCCGCCGGCGCCGATCGAGGCGATATCGAGGCTCTGCAGCGCCACGCGCTGACCGGCGAGGCGCCGGTCCGATGCGATCGCCGCCTCGCCGCCGACCACGAGCGAGATGTCGGTCGACGTGCCGCCCATGTCGAACGGGATGAGGTCGCCATGCTGCATCAGGCGGGCGGCGTAGCGGCTGCCCGCCACGCCGCCGGCCGGGCCGGACAGCACGGCGCCGGCCGCAAGCCGCACCGACTCGGCGATGGTCGCGACGCCGCCGTGCGACTGGATGATGAGCACCGGGCCGGCATAGCCGGCCTCGCGGAACCGCGTCTCGAGCCGGGTCAGGTAGCGCTCCAGCGCCGGGCCGACATAGGCGTTGACCACGGTCGTGCAGACGCGGTCGTACTCCTTGATCTGCGGCAGCACGGCCGAGGAGACCGAGATGTAGGCGCCCGGCATGGCCGCCCGCACCGCCTCGGCGGTCGCGCGCTCGTGGCGGTCGTCGCGCCAGCTGTGCAGGTAGCAGATGGCGACCGACTCGACGCCGTCGCGCTTCAATGTCTCGATCGCGCGATCGAGCGAGGCGCGGTCGAGCGGGATCTCGACCCTTCCGTCGGCGCGCACGCGCTCGCGCACGCCGAGGCGCCGGTTGCGGGGCACGAGCTGCACCGGCGGCGCCATGCGCAGGTTGTAGCGGTCGTCCTTGAGCCCCTCGCGCATCTCGATGATGTCGCGATGGCCTTCCGTCGTCAGCAGGCCGACCCTGGCGCCCTTCATCTCGAGCAGCGCGTTGGTCGCGACCGTCGTGCCGTGCACGATGCGCGCGGTCTCCTTCAGCATGGCGGCGCGCGGCACGCCGAGCGCCTCGGCCAGCCGGTCGAGCCCGTCCATCACGCCGAGCGACTGGTCCTGCGGTGTCGAGGCGGCCTTGGCGAGCGTGACGCGGCCCTTGTCGTCGACGGCGACCAGGTCCGTGAACGTGCCGCCGACGTCGATCCCGATGCGATACATGGCTCAGCCTCGCCCGGCCGCCGCCGCGGCTTCCGTGACGAGGCCGAGGTCGACGTCGCGCGTCCGCTCCTCCTTGGTGCGTCCGGCCGGATCGCCCCAGCCGCCGCCGCCGGCCGAGTAGGCGTGCAGCACGTCGCCGGGGCGGAGCACGACGCCCGTCTCCTTGGTCTTGAGGACGCGGTCCGGCCTTCCCTTCGATTCGAGCCAGTAGCTGTGCGGCTTGCCGTCCTTGCCCCCGACCATGCCGCAGGAGGGATACTTGACGCCGTCGCCCGCCGTGTTGCCGACCGCCGGCTCCGCCGTCTCGACCACCATCTCGAGCTCGGCGCCCGGCCCGCCGCGATAGCGCCCGTCACCGCCCGAGTCGGGGCGGAACTCGTGGCGGCGGAAGTAGAGCGGGAAGCGCACCTCGTGCACCTCGATCGAGCCGAACTTGATGCCGCCGGCGGCCTGCCACTCGCCGCCGCACGGCCAGCCGTCGCCGGCGACCGAGGCGCCGCCGCCGGGCCGCGACTGGAACAGGTGCCAGATGAAGGGCCTCGCCGTGCGCGGGTCGACGCCCTGGATCGCGATGCGGAAGCGCCGGCCCCAGCCGGCCATCACGCGCTCGGGGCAGGCCGGCGCCAGCGCGCGGATGATCGCCTCCATGATCTCCTGGGCGCAATGGTTGGTGCACAGCGTCACCGGCGCGCCCGGCCGCGCCCAGACGACCGTGCCCTCCTTGAGCTTGACCTTGAGCGGGCGGAAGGTCCCGTCGTTCTTCGGCGTGTCCGGATCGATCAGGTAGGCCAGCGCCACGGCGATCGCCGACTGCGTGTTGGCGAAGGAAGAGTTGACGAACCCCACGACCTGCGGATGGCTGTCGGTCAGGTCGATCTCGAGGTCGCTGCCGCGCTTCGTCACGCGGGCGCGGACGTGGATGTCCTGGTACTTGTGGCCGTCGTCGTCGAGGAAGGCCTCGCCTTCGTAGACGCCGTCCTTCCACTGGGCGATCACCGCGCGCACCTGGCGCTCGGCGCCGTCGAGCACGGCCTCGATCGCCGCGTGCGCGACGTCCGCCCCGAACTCGGCGATGAGCTCGCCGAGCCGGCGTTCGCCGATCCGCGCCGAGCCGATCATGGCCGCAAGGTCGCCGCGGAAATCGCGCGGGTGGCGGACGTTGAGGACGATCATCTCGTGCACGTCCTCGCGCCGCTGGCCCTGGTCGTAGAGCTTCAGCGGCGGAAGGCGCAACCCTTCCTGGAAGATCTCGGTCGCGCCGGCGTTGTAGGCGCCGTGCGTGGCGCCGCCGATGTCGGACTGGTGCGAGCGGTTGATCGACCAGAAGACGTGCCGGTCGCCCTCGAACACGGGCACGAAGGCGGTGAGATCGGGCAGATGGTTGCCGCCCCGGTAGGGATCGTTGAGCAGGTAGACGTCGCCGGGCCGGATCGTGCCCTTGAAGAAGTCGTTGACGGCCTTGGCCGCGTAGGGCAGGGCGCCGACATGGATCGGCACGTGCTCGGCCTGGGCGATGAGCCTTCCCTCGGGATCGCACAGCGCGGTGGAGAAATCGCGGCTCGAGTTCAGGATCTGCGAATACGAGGTCCTAAGCATGGCCTCGCCCATCTCCTCGACGATGGCGCGCAGCCGGTGCTGGATCACCGAGACCGTGATCGGATCGACAGTCGATTCCATTGGGCAACAACCTTCAGGCCGGCCCCGGTTCTCATCGGGGCGGTGGGAGGGGATTCATCCGCATTTGACCCCGTAAGGCCCGGTGGCGCAACGGGGCGCGGGACCGCGATCGAGGCGAGACCGGTGCGGCCTGTCGGCACGCGTTCGTCCTTTCGCGGCTCCGGCTCGGTGACCCTATCTGGCGGACGCCAGCATCTTGTCCAGGTAGGCCGACGCATCCGCTTGCGACAGGAACTCGGGCGTGGTGTCGGGGACGCCGAGGTAGTAGACGGTCAGCGCCGCCCGGCCGGGAGCGAGCTTTTCCGCATCGGCATCGAGCAGCAGCTCGAGACTGGGAAAATCGGCGAAGCGCGCGCGCGGAATCGACAGGTCGATGCGATCGGCAAAGGCGCGCGCACCGGCAAACACTGCGCGGTTCTTGGTGAACGGATCGACTCCGTCCGCCTTCACGAAGCGATGCGCCCCGGCGACATTGACCAGACGCAGGACGACAAGGGTCTCCTCTTCGGTCGCGCCCTTCACCATGGCCCAGGCCAGTTTCACCGTGGGCGAAGCGTACCGCGAGTCTGCGCCGTGCACCACCGTCTGCGCCAATGCCGGGCGCGCGGCGAGCGCCACCGGCGCAACGGCCGCTCCAAGGGCGAGCGCCAGCAAGCGGCGGCGCGATATGGCCGTCCTCATGTCCCGACTTCCGGCAGAAGATGGAGTCGACCGGCTGGAAGACGGATGCCGACGGCGGCTCCCGGCTCGAAGCGCTCGGTTTCCGCCGCGCCGATCCGCACGATCTGCAATGTGTCCGCGCCGACCGTGACCGTGTACTCGGTCTTCTCGCCGAGATAGGTGCGCGTGACGACGCGGCCCGGGATCGCGCCCACGGCATCGGCCGGGCCAATCAGGATCGTCTCCGGCCGGATGACGGCATGGGCGACCGCGCCGACGGGAGGACCGGATTCCGGCGCATCGACGACATACCGCTGGCCGGCCATTCCGAGCGTCAGCCGCGCGCCGTCGCGCGCGAGAACGGTGGTCCGCAAGAGGTTCGCGCGGCCAATGAAGCGGGCGACGAACTCCGACGCCGGGCGGCTGTACAGGTCTTCCGCGCGACCGAGCTGCGCGATGACGCCTTTGCTCATCACGGCGATGCGGTCGGAAATCGCCATCGCCTCTTCCTGGTCGTGCGTGACATAGACGGTCGTGATGCCCACGTCGCGCTGCAGGCGCTGGATCTCGCCGCGCATCTGCACGCGCAGCTTGGCGTCCAGGTTCGACAGCGGCTCGTCGAACAGCAGCACGCGCGGCTTGATGACGATGGCGCGCGCCAGCGCCACGCGTTGCTGCTCGCCGCCCGAGAGCTGATGCGGCATCTGACGCTCGTATCCCTTGAGCCCGACGAGTTCCAGCACGTCGCCGACCACCCGGCGGATCGCTGCTTCGTCCATGCGGCGCACGCGCAGTCCGTAGGCCACGTTCTCGAAGATGCCCAGATGCGGGAACAGAGCGTAGTTCTGGAACACGAAGCCAATGTTGCGGTCGTTCGACAGGACTTCCGTCACGTCGTGATCGCCGATCAGGATGCGGCCCGCACTCGGACGCTGGAAGCCGGCGATCATGCGCAGCGTCGTGGTCTTGCCGCAGCCCGACGGCCCGAGCAGGGTCAGGAGCTCGCCGGGCGCCACCTCGAGGCTGACGTCGTCGACCGCGGCCACCTCGCCCTTCACGCGATGGTCGAATCGCGCGGAGATGCCGACCAGGCGGATGGAGACCGGATTCGCCGCCATCTCAGCCGCCCCCGTAGCCCGCGACGGTCGCGATTCCGGGCGGGCCGGGCAACCGGCGCAGCAAGGCGCCGATCGCCGTCGTGACAAGCATGACCACCGCGATCACGAAGACCGAAAAGGCCGCAGCCGGGCCGAGCGACAGCTCGGTCATGTTCTCAAGGATGCGCACCGTGATCAGGATCCAGTCGATCGAGACGAGGAAGATGGTGGCGCTGATCGCGGTCATCGAGCGGATGAACACCACGCCGAGGCCGGCGAAGAACGCCGGCAGGACCAGCGGCAGGGTCACGCGCCGGAAGGTGGTGAAGCTGCCGGCACCCAGGCTGCGGGAGGCCTCCTCGATGCCGCGGTCGATCTGCTTCAACAGGGCGACGGTGGTGCGCACGCCGGTCGGGCTGTAGCGAAACACATAGCAGGCGACGATGATCAGCGCGCCGCCGGTCAGCGCGATCGGCGGGTCGTTGAAGGCGATCAGGTAGGCGATGCCCACGATCGTGCCGGGCAGCGCATAGTTGGCCATCGAGACCAGCTCCATCGCCTGGCGGCCGCGAAACTCGCCGCGCGCCACCAGGTACCCCACGAGCACGCCGAACAGCCCGCCCACCGGCATGCCCAGGAAGGCGATGATCAGCGTGTCCTTGATCGCTTTCCATCCCTCGGTGAAGATCACCACATAGTGCTTGAGCGTCAGCGCATGGTTCGCGCCGAACGCCACGACGACCGAGGCATACAGCAGCAGCGCATAGAGATAGAGGATCGACAGGGCGACCGTCGCGCACAGCGCCACGAGCAGGCATCGCGCGCCGCGCGATACGCCGTCGAGCGCGCTTTGCGGCCCGGCCTTTCCGGTCACGGTGACGAAATGCCCGCGGCCGACCCAGTGGCGCTGCAGCAGGAACACGATCGCCGCGGGCACCAGCAGCAGGAACGACAGCACCGCCCCGCCCTTCAGGTCGAACAGGCCCGTGATCTGCAGATAGGCCTCGGTCGGCAGGACCGGGAAGCGGCTCCCGGCCAGGATCAGCGGCGTGGCGAAGTCGGCCAGCGAAGCCGCGAACAGCAGCAGGAACGCGTTGGCGAGCCCCGGCACGGCTAGCGGCAAGGTCACCGTGCGGAAGACGCGCCAGCGCGAGCTGCCCAGGCTGAACGCCATCTCCTCGATGTTGCCGCCGATCGCCGCCAGCACCGGCCGAAGCGCCAGATAGGCGATCGGGAAATACGTGAGCACCTCGGCGGCAAGCGTGCTGGCGAGGCCATAGACGTTGGTGCCCTTGATCCCCAGCAGCTCGTACGTGATCAGCCCGCGCGGGCCGAAGGAGAACACGAAGGCGATCGAGGTGGTGAACGGCGGCGAGATCAGCGGCAGCAGGGTGGCGGCGTCGAGCAGGCGCACCCATCGGTCGGGCAGGTTGCATCGCGTCGCCGTGAACGCGAACAGGAAGCCGATCGTCGTGCCGACGATGCCGACGAGCGTGCCCAGCACGAGGCTGTTGGCAAGCGCGGCGCGATGGTTCGGCTGGCCAAGGGCGGACAGCAGCGGCCCCAGGCTCGGCCTGCCGTCGACGAGGAAGGCCTGGCCGAACATCGCGGAGAGCGGATAGACGACGAACAGCGCCAGGAGCGACCAGAGCACCGCGAGCGTAACGAGGAGCGGCGGGTCCTTGAGGACCCGCCGCCGAAATCCCCCGGTCGACGCCGCGCCGGCGGCAGCGGTCAGGGCAGGATCTCCGCCACCCAGCGGTCGACGATGCGCTTGCGGTTGGCGCCGGCATAGGCGTCGTCGATGGCGAAGATCTTGGCATCCTTCAGCACTGCGGCCAGGCTCGCCTCGGTCTTCACCTCGGGATGGGCCGGCACGAAGTTGATCTTGTGGACGGCGAACAGGGACTGCATCGCCGGGCTGCTTGCCCAATCGATCAGCTTCTTGGCCGGGGCGGAGTTCTTCGCGCCCTTGATCAGCGCGATGCCCTCGGCCGCCGTGCCGATGCCTTCCTTGGGGAAGCTGATCTGCACATCATAGCCCTTGGCTTTGGTGTCGAGCGCGTCGACGATGAAGAAGATGCCGCCGGCGGCTTGGCCGAGCCCCACCGGCAGGGTGCCGCCGCCGCCGCTCTTGGTATAGAGCTGGATGTTGCCGCGCAGCTTCTTCATGTAGGCGAAGGCCTTCTGCTCGTCGCGCCCGTTGACCTCGAGGATCGAGAAGATGCGCGTCACGGCCGTGCCCGAGGTGCGCGCATCGGCCATCTGCAGTCCGTTCTTGTAGGCGGGGTGAAGCAGATCCTCCCACGAGGCGGGGGCTTTCAGCTTGTTCTCGGCCAGGAACTTTCTGTTCGTCATGAAGACGAGCGGATCGTCGGCGATCGCGACCCACATGCCGTCGACGTGCCTGAAGCGCGCCGGCAGCGCCGCGAAGGATGGCGGCTTGTAGGCCTCGAACACGCCTTCCTTGACCCCGGCGGCGAAGGTCTCCACCGGCCCGCCGAACAGCACGTCGATCTTGGGATTGCCTTTCTCGGCGATGACGCGGGCGAGCGCCTCGCCCGAGGAAAATCGAAGGAAATTCACCTTGATGCCCGAGGCCTTGGTGAACTCCTCCAGCATCGGCCGCGCCCAGTTCTCGGGCCAGATGGAATACGCGTTCAGCGTGTCCTGGGCCTGCGTTGGCCGCGTCGCAACAAGTGCGGCCACGGCCACGGCTGCGGCCAGAAGCGCGGTTCGCCGCGTCATCGATCGGTTCATGAGTTTCCTCCTGTCCTTGTTGGCATCAGGTTGGGACCCGCCCATGTCGCTTGTCAACGCAGGCTTCCAGCGAGCGACTCAAGCCTCGAACGGGCGGCGCCGCCCGTCCCCGGACCGTGCCGGGTCGCCGCGCATGCGAACGCAAGGAGCGCTGCGTCCGAGGCTAGAACAACACGCCGAACAGCAGCTTCAGCAGCTCCTCGAGCGGCATCATCGTGAGCAGCAGCGGCACGATCGGCGCGACCGTGGCGGCGGCGAGCTGGAGGATCGCGCCCTTGGTGAAGGGAGCGAGGTTCATGCTGCGCACCACCTCGAAGCTGTTGGCGAAATCGGCGAGCGACTGGATGTCGGCGCTGCCGAGCAGCGGCTCGGCGGCACCGGCACCGCCGCGCAGCCATTTGCCGTCGAACTCCCGGTCGTAGCGCTGCACCAGCCTTCCGTATTCCCTGAGCCCGCGCCGTTTGACCTCGGCAAGGCGCGGCGAGAACACCAGCAGCGGGCCGAGCACGACGCACATGAGGAAGACGACCAGGGTCAGCACCTCGAGCTTGAAGTCGGGCAGCGTCGCTCCGAGGTGGAAAATGCGATTGCCGATCACGCCGGCCAGCAGCGCGCCGTGCGCGGTCAGCAGCGGAACCATCGCGTAGACCGTATTGGAAAGGAACCCCAGGCCGCCGACGCGATCCGGATGCGTCGGCACCAGCGCCAGCTCGATGCGGGAGACCTGCCAGAGGAATCGCGTCCAGATAAACAGACGGAAATACCAGCGGACCAGCAGGAACTGGAAGATCGGCAGGCTCACATAGGCGTGCCAGATCCCGGCATAGGAGAGCGTCAGCCCACGGGGCGATTGCGCGCCGTACCAGGTGCTGGTCTCGAGCGCCACGTAGTGGCGCCACACGATCAGGGTTCCGACCAAGTAGACGACGGCGATCAGGGCGAGCTCGGCCATGGTCGAGTTGCGCAGCCGGAACGCGGACGCGATCGCCGCCTCGAAGCGGGCCA
The DNA here is from genome assembly GCA_023150455.1 of Alphaproteobacteria bacterium. GTDB lineage: Bacteria > Pseudomonadota > Alphaproteobacteria > JAEULC01 > JAEULC01 > JAEULC01. The sequence continues at coordinate 46,924 of JAKLKW010000068.1, forward strand.
CGCCGCCCGCGGGAATGAGCCGGCGCTCCAGGAACATGCTCGCCAGCGGGCGCATGCGCTGATGCACCAGGAGCTCTGCCAGGATCAGCAGCGGCAGCGCCACCAGGTAGCGGGTGTAGGCCTCGACGTCGAGCAGGAACGGGACCGGTACGTTGCCCAGCAGGGTTCCCTCCGCGGCGGTGAGCAGAAGGAGCGGCAGCCAGGTCAGCGCGGCGAAGACGACGACCCGCTGGCGCACCAGCAGCAAGGCGTCGTCGCTGAGATGCGCCCGGCGCAGCAGCTGGAAAAGCGGCCCGCCCAGCACCAGGGAGAAGTCCTTCGATGCAGTGTCGAGTTCCGTGCCCCCGGTGGGCGGTGAGATCCGGGCTGTGGGCATCGGGCGTCGCCTTGGTGCCGGTCTTGCGCGGCGATCGGAGCATTCCTACCGGCCTTGCCGCCCGGCCGCCTTGACTTGCATCAACGCGTCGCGCGACCGCATCGTGGGCCGGCAAGTTCCCGTCCGCTGCGAGATCGATCAATGTCGAAAACGTCCGCGCCGGTCCGGCGCTGCTCGACATTCGCATCAGGGATCAGCGGCGAAACCGCAACCGCTGCGTCTTGCGTCGACCTGTCGCGCGAACCGCGGGCGACGAACTGGACGACGAGCCCCGTCGTGAGGATCGTTTCACCCCGTTCGATTGCCTGGATGAGAGCCTGTACCTGCTTCGCCGAAGCGGGGGAATCGCGCCGGAACGCGAGGGACCACACGCTGGTGTCGACGAAAAGGCTCAAGCGCGCGTGCGCCCCGCCTTGTAGTCATAGGACGAGTCCCACTCGAGCTTGCCCACCAGCTCGAGCAGGCGTTCCGGCCGGACGTGCGGCGCGGTGATCCTGCGCGGATCAGAGCGCCGCCAGCTCGGCGCCGAGCGTCGCCAGGGCGCGCTCCAGCCGCTGCAGGATCTCGGCGGTCTCCGCGCGCGTGACGGTGAGCGGCGGCGCCAGCATGACCCAGTGGCCGAGCCGCGATCCGGCCGATGGGCGCGCGTAGAGCATCAGGCCGGCGTCGAGGCCGTGGCGCACGGCGCGCTCGTTGACCTGCACCGCGTCCGGAAACATCGCCTTGCTGCTGCGGTCGCGCACCAGCTCGACCGCCCACAGCATGCCGATGCCGCGCACGTCGCCGATCACGGGGAACCGCCCGGCAAGCGCGCGCAGGCCGTGCTCGATCTCGGCGCCGCGGGCGCGCGCGTTGGCGACGAGCGCGCGCTCCTCAATCTCCGCCAGCACGGCAAGGCCGGCGGCGCAGGCGATCGGGTGCGCGTTGTAGGAATAGGAGAAGTCGAAGCCGGTGCGCTCCGCCATGTGGTCGACCATCGCCGCGGGCGCCAGCACGGCGCCGAGCGGCGCGTGGCCGCCGCCCAGCGCCTTGGCCAGGACGATGATGTCCGGCATCGCGTCCGGCCAGTGCCGCGCGGCGAACAGCTCGCCCGTGCGGCCGATGCCGCAGAGCACCTCGTCGGCGACCATCAGCACGTCGTATCGGGTGCAGATGCGCCGCACCTCGCGCATGTAGGAAGGCGGTGGCACGACCGCGCCGGTCGACAGCCCGCCCACCGGCTCGATGAAGAAGGCGAGCACGGTCTCGGGCCCGAGCGCGAGGATCTTGCGCTCCAGCGCCGCGGCGCAGTCCATCGCGTAGGATTCGGCGCCATGTCCGGCCGGGACGCGGTAGCCGACCGGCGCCGGCACCTTGTCCGCGACGACGGCGAGCCCGTCGAGAAACGGCACGAGACCGCCCTCGGCGCCGAGCGCGAGCGAGGCGATCGTGCCGCCGTGATAGGAGGGGCTGAGCGCGATCAGCCGCTGCTTCTGCGGCCGGCCGGTCGCCAGCGCGTGTTGGCGCACCAGCTTGATCGCGTTGTCGATGGCCTCGCTGCCGCCCGAGGCGAGGTGGACCCGCTCGAAGCCCGGCCCGGCCAGCGCCGCCAGGCGGTCGGCAAGGGCAAGGTTGGCGCGGTTCCGCGCCACGCGCGTATAGGCGTAGTCCAGCGTGCGGGCCTGGCGCGCCATCGCGTCGATGACGCGGGCATTGCCGTGGCCGATGCTGCTGACCATCGGGCCGCAGGACGCGTCGATGTATTCGCGCCCGTCCTCGTCCCACATGCGGATGCCCTCGGCGCGCGCGATCATCGGGCGCGGCATGCGGCTGCTCCGGGAATAGAAGACGTCCTGGGTGCCGCCGGCCGTCGGCGCGGCGGCACTTTCGCGCTCCATGGCGATGGTCATGGCAATTTCTCCAAATGACCCTTGGCAACAGCAGCAAATATCGCGACAATGCTCATGTCAATCTGGGAATTGATATGATGGCAATTTCAAGGACCGACCTGGCTCGCTTGACCGGGCCGCGCTACCTCGCGCTGGTCGAGGCGATCACCGCGGCGATCGCGGGCGGCCGCCTGTCGCCCGGCGACCGGCTGCCGCCGCAGCGGACCCTGGCCTACGACCTTGGCCTGTCGGTCAATACGGTGATGCGCGCCTATGTGGAGGCGGAGCGCCGCGGCCTCGTGGCGGGCGAGATCGGGCGCGGGACCTTCGTGCGCGGGCGCGCGCTGCCAGGCCTGGTGCCGCAGCCGATCCGCGCAGGGGCCGCCGCCGAGGCCATCGACCTGCGCATCAATCTTGCGGCCCAGGACGATGCGGCACGCCTTCTGCCGGAGGCCCTGGCCGCCATCGCCGCGACCGATGGCGACATCACCCTGCTGCTCGATGCGCCCGGTCGCGTGCAGCTGCGCCATGCCGAGGCCGGCTGCCGCTGGATCGAGCGCACCGGCCTTGCGGCCCGGCCGGAGGGCCTGCATCTGACCGTCGGCGCGCAGCACGGCATCCTCGTCGGCCTCATGGCGGTATGCCGGCCGGGCGACGCGATCCTGGTAGAGAAGTGGACCTATCCGCTGATGAAGCAGCTGGCCGAGCGCCTGTCGCTGCATCTGCACGCGCTTGCCATGGACGCGGACGGGATCGTGCCCGAGAGCCTGGAGGAGGCCTGCCGGCGGACCCGCGCGAAGCTGCTCTATTGCATGCCGACGATCCACTGCGCGACGGCGGCGACGATGCCGGAGGAGCGGCGGCGGCGCGTGGCGGAGATCGTGACCGCGCATGCCGTCACCGTGATCGAGGACGACGTGTTCGGCCAGCTGCCGGCCCAGCGCCCGCTGCCGCTTGCCGCCTTCGCGCCGGAGCAGTGCATCCTGGTCACCAGCCTGTCGAAGACGGTGGCCTCGTGGCTCAGGCTCGGGTTCCTCGTTGCGCCGAAGCGCCTCGCCGAGCCGATCCGTTCGGCCATCCACATGAGCTGCTGGTGGGTTTCCCCCGTGCTCGCCGAGATCGGCGCGCGCTGGATCGCCGACGGCACCGCCGAACGCCTGTGCGCCGGGCAGCGCGCGGTCGCGGAAGCGCGCCAGCGCATGGCGCGCGCGTGCCTGGGCGAGGCCGGGGTTCGCGCCACGCCCGACGCGTTCCATCTGTGGCTCGAGCTGCCCCCGTCGTGGCGCGCCGACACATTCTGCCTCGAGGCGTCGCGCCGTGGCGTCGAGGTTCTGCCGGGCGAGGTGTTCGCGTGCGCGCCGGGCGGGGCCGAGGCCGTCCGCCTCAGCCTCGGCGGCGTGCGGGAACCAGAGCGGCTGCGCGCAGGCCTGGAGGCGCTGGCGGACATGCTGCGGGCCGGGCCGACCGGTCCCGGCGCCGTGATTTGAGGCGGCGAGGGCGGTCTCGGCCCTGTGTGAACTGGTTCACACCCGGATCCGGCAGTCCGCGGTGAAATCCGCGCGCGGGGACCGTCTTCGGAGGGGCAATCGTCGATCGGCAGAGGAGCAGCAGCAGACGCGCCCGCCCGGCGCGCCGACGGCCCGCTGGCAACACATTTCGGGGGACATCAGATGACCGGGACTGCGGAAATCAAGGCAGGCGAGCGGGTCGTCCAGCACCCGGCGCCGGAGGAGGACGTCAACGTCCATATCGGAGGGCGGCTGCGGAAGGCGCGGGAATGGGCCGACCTGAGCCAGCAGGAATTCGCCGCGCAGCTGGCGATTCCGCTGGCCCGGCTTTCGCAGTACGAGACCGGCGCGCGCCAGCTGACCCTGGATGACCTCATGGAGGCGTGCGCGCTGCTGCGCATCAATCCGCTGTACCTGTTCGCCGACGACGGCGACGACGCGACTTCCGTCCGCGTGCCGGCGGACCCGAACGGCGAGCGGCATGCCAACGGGACCGAGGCGGAGGCGCTGGTCCGCGCCTTCGAGCAGATTCCCGACCGCGGCACGCGCGCCGGCGCCATGACGCTGATCCGGTCCATGGCGCCGCGGCATTCGGCGTAAGCACGCACACCGGTCCGCCGCGATCAAGCCTCAAGGCCCGGCGCACGCCCGGGCGGAGGCGTCGATCGCGGCGGCGCCGGGCAGGTCCGTATCGCCCGCCAGGCGGTCGAACAGCACCTCGGTGCCGTTGATGCGATGCGCCATGATGCCGTTCGTCGGCGCGCCGGCGATGGCGTGCGGCAGGACCTTGATCAGGCCGCGCTCGCCGTCGAAGGCGAGGTCGCCGCGCCGGGGATGGAATCCGAACACGCCGCGCACCCCGACCAGGACGGTCAGCTGGAACTCCAGCGCGCGGCTCTTCAACGACCACATGTCGATCGTGCGCCCGTCGGAGCCGGTCGCCAGCACGGCGCCGTCGGGGCTGAAGTGGAGCGCGCCGCTCGGCGCGGTCCGTATCGCGAGGCGCGCCAGCGGTGCGCCGTCCGCGGCGACATCCCACAGCTTCACACTCGCATCGTAGCCCGCCGTGGCGAGAGTCCGGCCGTCCGGCGCGAAGCGGACCGCCGTCGCGCGCTGCGGGTCCGCCGCCAGCTCGCGCCGCGCCGTCCGGCGCGCCACGTCCCACAGCACGACGTTGCCCTGGCTCTTGTCCTTTTCGGTGCCGGCCGTGGCGAGCAGGGTCGAGTCGGGCGCGTAGTCGAGGGCCGCGATCTCGGGACCGTGGCGGTCCGGCAGCTTCGTCGGCCGCTCCGGCCCGTCGGGGTCCGTCAGCCAGACCTCGCCCTTGCGCGTGCCCCAGGCGATCTGCCGCCCGTCCGGGCGGAACTGGACCCGGGTGACGAACTGCTCGCCCACGTCGATGCTGCGCCGGACGCGGCAGTCTTCCGTGTCCCAGATCTGCAGCGCGTTGTCCGTCTTGCCGTCCTTGGTGCCGGCGCTGACCGCGGTCCTGCCGTCGGGCGCGAAAGCGGCCGAGATGACCCAGTCGCGGTGCCCGATCGTGCAGCGCGGCCGGAACGCGCCATCGGCTTCCACCGCGTAGAGACGCGCGATTCCGTCGCGGCCGCCGCTGACGAACAGCGCGCCGTCGCGGCTATAGGCGCCCGTCAGCGTCTCGCGGTCGTCGTCGCGCACGCTCGCGAACATCGGCCGGATGTCGGCGGTGCGCCACAGCCTGACCACGCCCGATTCGCTGGCGGACAGCAGCAGCGACGCGTCGCGCGCGAAGGCGATGTCGTTGACCCAATGATCATGGGCGTCGACCGATCCCGCATAGGCGAAGCTCGGCGCGTCCCACAGGCGCACCGTGCCCTCCCACGACGACGCGGCGAGCAGCCGGCCGTCGGGCGAGAAGCGCACCTTCCACAGCTTGCGCCGGTCGTCCTGCAGGCGATGGCGCGCCTCGCCGCTCGCCGTGTCCCAGACGTCCAGCCCAACTTGCGCAGTTGAGGGTGGCGAATCAGATTTTTGGCGATGCCGCGCTGAGTCGGATCAGGCACTTGCGTGCGATGTTGGGCGGATTTGGGCGTGTAGTGCCGACCTTGGGTATTTTCTTTTGCCGATAGTTGG
>JAKLKW010000069.1 GCA_023150455.1 Alphaproteobacteria bacterium
CGCCCGCTTCCGAGGCGCCGGCCGCGCCGGTGCCGGGCGGCAAGATGGCCGCCCGCGTGGCCTTCCTGTCCGGCTCGTCGGATCTGCCGGAATCGGCCAAGGGATCGCTCAAGGCGATCGCAGACCAGATGAACCGCGACGCCGACATGCGCATCCAGCTGCTGGCGTTTGCCGGTGCGAAAGAGGACACGGCCAGCCAGGCGCGCCGCCTGTCGCTGTTCCGTGCGCTGGCCGTGCGTTCCTTCCTGATCGAGCACGGCATCCGCAGCACCCGGATGGACGTTCGCGCCCTGGGCAACAAAGTCGACGACGAACCGTCCGACCGAGTCGACGTGGTCATCGCGGACCGGTAAAAACTAGCCCCAAGACCCCGACGACCGACAGCCGGCCCGGCGCCTTGCCGATGCGCCGGGCTCCCTGGGAGCCGCGTTTGAGATGACCCGCCCGCAGCGCTACCTGATGCGCATGGCGCTGTTCCTGGCAGCCGTGGCGGCCTGTACCGGCGTCCTGGTCGGTCCCCTGGCCGCCTCCTTCGCGCACAATCCCTGGCTCAACGGCATGATCCTCGGCGTGCTGCTGGTCGGCATCCTCTACAATTTCCGCATCGTGATGACGCTGTTCCCGGAGGTCCGCTGGATCGAGTCGTTCAAGCGGGACCGCGCCGGCTCGACCACGGCCGAGCCGCCCGACGCCTCGCGCCTGCGCCTGCTGGCGCCGATGGCCACGATGCTGGGCGAGAAGAAGGGCAGGCTGGTGCTGTCCGGCCCGTCCATGCGCACGATCCTCGACGGCGTCGGCACGCGGCTCGAGGAAAGCCGCGACATCTCGCGCTACATGATCGGCCTGCTGGTGTTCCTGGGGCTGCTCGGCACGTTCTGGGGACTCTTGCACACGGTGGGCTCGGTCGGCCGGGTGATCGGCAGCCTCACCGCGTCGGGCGATTCCGACTTCGCGTCGATGTTCGCCGAGCTGAAGTCGGGCCTCGAGGCGCCGCTCGGCGGCATGGGCACGGCGTTCAGCTCGTCGCTGTTCGGTCTCGCCGGCTCGCTGGTCCTGGGCTTCCTCGAGCTGCAGGCGGGCCAGGCGCAGAACCGCTTCTACAACGACGTCGAGGAATGGCTCTCGGGCCTGACGCGGCTTTCGGGCGGCGGACCGGGCGGCGAGGACCAGTCGATCCCCGCCTATATCCAGGCGCTGCTCGAGCAGACCGCCGACAGCCTCGACAACCTGCAGCGCATCATGGCGGCGGCCGAGGACCACCGCGGCCAGGTCAACGCGCAGATGCTGAACCTGAACGAGCGGCTGGCCGCCTTCACGGAGCAGATGCGCACCGAGCGGCAGCTGATGCTGCGCCTCGCGGAAAACCAGCTCGAGCTGAAACCCGTGATGGCGCGCCTCGTTGATGCCGTGGGCGAGGGCAAGCTGGGCCTGGACGACACGAGCCGCGCGCATCTGCGCAACCTCGAGATCTACGCGGCGCGGCTCCTGGAAGAGCTCGCCGCCGGGCGCGCCCAGTCCATGCACGAGATCCGCAACGAGATCCGCCTGCTGGCGCGTACCATCGCCGCGGTGGCGGAAGAAGAGCAGCGCTAGTCCATGCCGGGATTCGCCATGCGGCGCGGCCGCGCCGCGATCAATGTCTGGCCGGGCTGGGTCGACGCGCTGGCGACCCTGGTCATGGTCGTCATGTTCCTGCTCATGGTCTTCATGGTGGCGCAGTTCTACACGCGCGAGGCCCTATCGGGCCGCGAGAGCCAGCTCAAGCGCCTCAGCGGCCAGATCGGCGAGATCGCGGACCTGCTCAGCATGGAGCGGCAGACCAACGCCGACCTGCGCGCGAGCTTCGCCCAGCTCTCGACCGAGCTGCAGGCCTCGATCGTCGAGCGCGACGACCTGTCGAACCGGCTCGGGCAGATGACGCAGCGGCTCGAGCAGGTCGAGGCGGAGGCCTCGCGCAACCTGCAGAAGCTCAACGACGCCAACAAGACGCTCGCGTCCAACCGCGAGACCATCGAGTCGCAGGTGCGCCAGGTCCTGGCGCTGCAGGCGGCGCGCGACGAACTGGCCAAGCGGCTGGCGGACGAATCGGCCAGGCTCAAGACCAGCGACACCGAGCGGCAGCGCCTGTCGACGACGCTCGCCGAAACCAACAGGTCGGTCGAATCGGCGCGCGAGCGCAACGAGGACCTGGCGCGCCAGATCATGGCGCTGCAGACCGCGCGCGACGACCTGGCCAAGCGCCTCGCCGAGGAATCGACCAGGCTCAAGGCGACGCAGGGCGAGAATACGCGCCTGACGGCGAGCCTCACCGAGACCGCCAAGTCGGCCGAGGCGGCGCGCGAGCGCATCGACCAGCTCGTCAAGCAGATCGCCGGGCTCGAGGAGCTGAAAAGCCGGCTCGAGGCCGAGGTCAAGGGCAAGGACGAGGCCGCCAGGACCGCCGCCGACGCCATGGCGCTCCTGGAGAAGCGCCTGCGCGAGACGCAGCAGACGGCCGAGCAGGAGAAGGCCGGCGGCGACAAGGCGCGCGACGAGCTGGCGCTGCTCAACCGCCAGATCGCGGCGCTGCGCGAGCAGCTGCAGCGTCTCGGCGCGGCGCTCGAGCTGGCCGAGGCGAAGGGCAAGGAGCAGGAGGTGCAGATCGCCGACCTGGGCCGGCGCCTCAACGTCGCGCTCGCGAGCAAGGTGCAGGAGCTGGCGCGCTACCGCTCGGAGTTCTTCGGCCGGCTGCGCGAGACGCTGGGCGAGCGCGCCGACATCCGCGTCGTCGGCGACCGCTTCGTGCTGCAGTCCGAGGTGCTGTTCGAATCCGGCTCGGCCGTCCTGGGCGAGGAGGGAAGGCAGCAGATCGCCCGCCTCGCCGGCACGCTGAAGCAGATCGCGGCGGAGATCCCGCCGGAGATCAACTGGATCCTGCGCGTCGACGGCCACACCGACAACAAGCCGATCAACACGCCGCAATTCCCGTCGAACTGGGAGCTGTCGGTCGCGCGCGCTCTCTCGGTCGTGCGCATGCTGGCCGCCGAGGGCATCCCGGCCGAGCGCCTGGCCGCGACCGGCTTCGGCGAGTTCCAGCCGCTCGACCAGCGCGACGACGAGATCGGCCGCCGCCGCAACCGCCGCATCGAGATCAAGTTCGACCAGCGGTGACGTGCCCGCCTTCCGTCCCGCCACCGAAGCCGACCTGCCCGCGATCGTGCGATTGCTCGCGGACGACGAGCTCGGCGCCGCGCGCGAGCGGTACGCGGAGCCGTTGCCCGACGAATACCGCCGCGCCTTCGCCGCGATCGCGCGGCAGGAAGGCAACCAGGTGATCGTCGCGGTCGAGGACGGCGTGGTCGTCGGCTGCCTGCAGCTCACGCTCATTCCCGGCCTGTCACGGCTCGGCGTGACGCGGGCGCAGATCGAATCGGTGCGTGTCGCCGACAGCCATCGCGGCAAGGGCCTGGGCGAGAGCCTCGTTCGCCATGCGATCGACCGCGCGCGCGAGTGCGGATGCGGGCTGGTGCAGCTCGCCACCGACAAGTCGCGGCTGGATGCGCGCCGGTTCTACGAGCGCCTCGGCTTCACGGCCTCGCACGAAGGGATGAAGCTCGTTCTCTCGCGCTAACCGGCGACGCTCGCCGGCGCGTCGCCGAACTGCAGCTTGGCGAGGCGCGCATAGAGCCCGCCTTCGCTGATGAGCTCGCCGTGGTTGCCGGTCGCGACGACGCGGCCGTGGTCGAGCACGACGATGCGCCCGGCCTTGAGCACGGTCGCGAGGCGGTGGGCGATGATGATGGTCGTGCGCCCGCGCATCAGCCGCTCGAGCGCCGCCTGCACCAGCCGCTCGCTCTCGGCGTCGAGCGAGGACGTGGCCTCGTCGAGCAGCAGCAGCGGCGCGTCGCGCAGGATGGCGCGGGCGATCGCCACGCGCTGGCGCTGGCCGCCCGACAGCCTGACGCCCTTCTCGCCGAGCGGCGTCTTGAAGCCCTGCGGCAGCTTCTCGGCGAACTCCAGCACCTGCGCCGCCTCGGCCGCGGCCTGCACCTCGTCGTCGGTGGCGTTGGGCCGGCCGTAGCGGATGTTCTCCATGACGTCGGTCGAGAAGACGACCGGCTCCTGCGGCACCAGCGCGATGCGCGCGCGGAGCTCGGCCGGGTCGGCCTGGCGCAGCTCCACGCCGTCGAGTCGGATCGCGCCGGCCTGGGGATCGTAGAAGCGCAGCGCCAGCTGGAACACGGTGGTCTTGCCGGCGCCCGACGGGCCGACCAGGGCCACCGTCTCCCCCGGCGCCACCGACAGGGTGAACCCGTCGAGCGCGGCGCGGCCGGGGCGCGACGGATAGCGGAACGTGACGTCGTCGAAGGCGAGCGCGCCGCGGCCCGGGCTCGGCAGCGGCAGCGGCCGCGCCGGCGCCTTGACGTCGGGAACGGTGTCCAGCAGGTCGAACAGGCGCTCGGCCGCGCCGGCCGCGCGCTGCAGGTCGCCGAACACCTCGCTGATCGCGCCGACCGAGCCGGCGACGATGACGGCGTAGAACACGAAGGCCGCGAGCTCGCCGCCGCTGATGCGCCCGCTCAGGACGTCGTGCCCGCCGATCCAGAGCACGACCGCGACGGAGCCGAAGACCAGCAGGATCACCATCGCCGTGAGCCAGGCGCGCGCGCGCACGCGCGCGAGCGCGGTCTCGAATGCGCTCTCGACCCGCCCGGCGAAGCGGTTGCGGTCGACGTTCTCGTGCGTGAAGGCCTGCACGGTGCGCACCGCCGACAGCGACTCCTCGACATAGGCGCCGACGTCGGCGACGCGGTCCTGGCTCGCCCGGCTCAAGCGCCTGACGCGCCGGCCGTACAGCAGGATCGGCGCGATCACCAGCGGCACGACCAGCAGCACGAAACCTGTCAGCTTGGGCGAGGTGATGGCCAGCATCGCCAGCCCGCCGCCGAGCATCAGAAGGTTGCGCAGCGCGATCGGCGCCGACGTGCCGACCACGACCTGCAGCAGCGTGGTGTCGGCGGTCAGCCGCGACAGCACCTCGCCGACATTGGTGGCCTCGTAGAAGCCCGGGCTCAGGCGCAGCGCATGGTCGAACACCGCGCGGCGCAGGTCGGCGACGACCCGCTCGCCCAGCCATGACACGAGGTAGAAGCGCGCGAAGCTGGCGGCGGCCATCACCGCGACCACGGCGAACAGCACCAGCACGGCCCGGTCGAGCAGCGCCGCGTTGCCGCCGCCGAAGCCCTGGTCGATCAGCCGCCTGAGGCCCGCGCCCATCGCCAGCACGGTGCCGGCGGCGACCGACAGCGACAGCACCGCGCCGGCGATGATGGCGCGATGCGGCCGCACGAAGGTCCAGATCCGCCTGAGCGGCCTCAAGTCGCGTCGCCGTCCCGCCGGTCCCTTCGCGGCCTGCGCGCCGGAGTCGACGTATGACTTCTCGCGCATCATGGCGTTCGACCGGTCGCCGTCATCTGCCGCCATCGCCCGTAGCGCGATCCGCAAGATCGATGCCGAGGTCGCGCCCCAGGACCTCCTCCAGCGTGTCGGCGCCGCGTGTCGACCGCCAGGCGCCGGCGGTTTCGTCGAAGGCGAAGTGCCAGGCGCCGGACACCGGCGAGGCGAGCCAAAGCTGCCGCATCGGCGCGTGCTTGTTCAGCACGTACTTGCCCCCGCCCTCCATCTCGACGGTCAGGATGCCGCCCTCGAGGTCGACCTCGGCGCGGTCGCCGCAACCCGCCTCGATCCCGGCCATCAGACGGTCGATCGTATCGTCGGCAAGCGTGGCGAACCGCCCTTCGTCCAGGGCCATCGGGGTCGGCCTTTCCTTGAAAGCGGCGTTCTCGGGGGAACGGCTGAGCCTATAGCAGGCGCCGCCGGCCGGCGACAAGTTAACGGGCTTCGCCCAAGCGGCCTTTGGCTTGCCTCGGCTGCCGATTGCGGCTATAAGCCGCCGCCTCGATAGCGGGAGCCTGCTCCATGAAGGAAAAAATCCACCCCGAGTACCATGAGATCAACGTGGTGATGACCGACGGCACCACGTTCAAGACGCGCTCGACCTGGGGCAAGCCCGGCGACACCATGCGCCTGGAGATCGACTCGAAGTCGCATCCCGCCTGGACCGGCGTGTTCCGCCTTGTCGACAGCGGCGGCCAGCTCGCCAAGTTCAACAAGCGGTTCAAGAACCTGGGCATCAAGCAGTAGGCGGCCCTTTCGGGCGCCATCCGGATCGGCGGCCGGATCATCGGCCGCAAACGCGAATGGCCGGGTCGAGGGACCCGGCCATTCGCGTTTGACGCTGCGGATAGACAGGTCAGGCGAGCAGGAACTGACTCGTGCCGCGGCCGCCGCGCTGCTCCGGCGGCGCATGCTGCTCGTTCGCCGCCAGGCAGATATGGAACGAGCCGAACTGCATCTCCTCGCCCGCTATCAGCCGGTCGAGGCGCTGCACGCGCTGATAGAGGCCGAGGCTCCGCGCCAGCAGCCGCGCCAGGCGCGGCGGCATGGTCTGCTCGTCCAGGTCGCCGCTGCCGAGGCAGATCTCCTGGCCGCCGAGACGGCGGCGCGGCTCGACCGCCTGGTCGCGCGAGATCTCGCCGGCATGCACCGCCTTCTGCGTCAGGCTCCACGCCATCACCTCGGTCAGGCGCGTGGTCAGGCGCAGGCCTTCGCCGATCATCTTGAGGTTGTCGAGCGGCGCCAAGCCGGCGCGGTCGGCCTGCTCGCTGAATTGCATGTAGTCGCGCGCCTCGACCAGCAGGGCCTTCGCTTCCTCGTAGGTGCGGTCGATGAACGGTGTCACGTTGCCCAGCATCTCTGCCCCATCCTTCCGGCCTCGCCAGAGCCCCCAGGCGAACCGGGTTGAATGATCTACCCAATCATTCGCCGTTTTGGACGGCCCAGCAAGTTAAATTTTAAATTTTAGTTAATTTGCACAGGCCCGCTGGGCTCCCGGCGGGCCAACTCTACCAGTCTCCCGCGGTTCCGTCAGAAGGGGAATCTCGCAACGTGGCGCCTGCTATGGCGCTTCTCCTCCCTTGGCGCCCCAGAACACCACCCAAAGCTCCAGGTCGGCGCTGAACTCCTCGAACCGATGCGTCTTGCCCGCGGCGGCGAACAGGACATCGCCCGGGCCGAATTCCGTGCGCCGCTCGCCGCAGCGAAAATAGCCCCGCCCCTTGTGGACAAGATAGATCTCGTCCTGGTCATGCGGGGTCTGCGGGTCCGTGCCGCGCGGCGCATACCAGCGCAGCGTCATCGTGCCGTGCTGCATCAGCAGCGCCGAACGCCGACCCGGCGGCAGCGGCGCCTTGCGCGCGTCCTCGACCGTGGCGCGCAGCGGCTTCTCCTGTGGCATGGCGTCGTCTCCTCACCCCTGTTGTTCCGGCGGGTCGGCTATTCCGGGACGATCAGTCCCGCGACCGCGCGGCGCACCGCCTCGGGCACGGGCACGACCTGGAAGTCGGATCGGCGCACGTAGACATGCACGAAATGCCCGGCGGCCGCCGCCTCGTCGTCGCCGCCCCGGAAGATGCCGATCTCGTAGCGGATCGACGAGCGTCCGAGGCGGGCGACGCGCAGGCCGACCTCGAGCGGATCGGGAAACGCGACCGGCTTGAAGAAGCGGCACATGGTCTCGACCACCACGCCGATCTCGGCCGAGCGCGTGACGTCCAGCGCGCCGTGCTCGACCAGGTTCTGGTTCACCGCCGTGTCGAAATAGGAGTAGTAGGTCACGTTGTTGACGTGGCCGTACACGTCGTTGTCGGCCCAGCGCGTGCTGATCGAAACGAAGCGGCGGAAGCGGTCGCGCGTTTCCCGGCCCGGCGCGGCGTCGGAGTCGGCCATCAGCCGGTCCGCAGGAAATGCCGCAGGCTGTCGAGCGTCTCGTCCGGCTGCTCGACCATCATCATGTGGCCGCAGTCCTGGATCTCGGCGATGGTGACGTCCTTCATCATCTTGCCGAGCGCGCGCCCGGCCTTCGCCGGCGTCATGCGGTCCTCGCGGCCGAGGATCAGCAGGACGGGACAGGCGGCCCGGGCGGCGGCCGCGGCGCCGCCCTGGTACGCGTCGCAGGCGCGGAAGTCGTTGGCCAGCACGCCGGCGCCGGCGCGGTCGATCAGGCGCTGCGCCGTCGCCACCAGCCACAGTCCTGCGGCGCGGTTGCCGCCGACGCGCCCGTGCGCGCCGAAGGCCCAGTCGACGATCAGGTCGCGCGCCAGGGCCGGGTTGTGCTCGGCGGCGGCGATCAGGTCCGGATGCACCGCCATGCGCTCGGCCGCGCCGCACAGCACCAGCTTGCCCACGCGGTTCGGCGCGCGCGCCGCTGTCTCCAGGCAGGCGATCGCGCCCATGGAATGGCCGACCAGCGCCGCCGACGCGACGCCGACCGCGTCCATGACCGCGATGATCCAGTCGGCGATCGCCGCGACGCTCGACAGCGCCGGGCCGTCCGAGCGGCCATGGCCGGGCAGATCGACCGCCAGCACGGCAAAGCCGTGGTGCGCGACATAGCGCGCCTGCAGCGCCCAGACCGTGTGGTCCATGCCGGCGCCGTGCACGAACACGGCCGCCGGGCGCGTCGGATCGAAGGCCACGCCGCCGGTATGCGCGTAGACGCCCGCGCCGTTCACCGTCAGGTTCATGCGGGTCAGCCCTTGGTGGCGGCGCGCAGCGCCTGCTTCAGGTCGTCGACCAGGTCGGCCGGGTCCTCGAGACCGACCGACATGCGGATCATGTCCTCGCCCACGCCCGCGGCGGCGAGCTGCGCCGCGTCCATCTGCTGGTGCGTCGTGCTCGCCGGATGGATCACCAGCGACTTGGCGTCGCCCACGTTGGCAAGGTGCGAGAACAGCTCCAGCCGCTCGATGAACCTGCGTCCGGCCGGGCGGCCGCCCTTGATGCCGAAGCTGACCATCGAGCCCGCGCCCTTCGGCAGCAGCCGCTTCGCCAGCTCGTGGTCCGGATGCTCGGGCAGCTCGGGGTAGTTGACCCAGGCGACCGCGTCGGAGGATTTCAGGAACTGCACGATCGCGCGCGCGTTCGCGACGTGGCGCTCCATGCGCATCGGCAGGGTCTCGACGCCCTGCAGGATGTAGAAGGCGTTGGCCGGGCTCATGCACGGCCCGAAGTCGCGCAGACCCTCGCAGCGCGCGCGCATGACGAACGCCTGCGGTCCGAAGTCTTCCGCGAAGTCGATGCCGTGATAGCCGGCATAGGGCTCGGTCATCGTCGGGTAGAGCCCCGAGCTTTCCCAGTCGAAGCGTCCCGAATCGACCAGCGCGCCGGCGATCGCCACGCCGTGGCCGCCCAGCCACTTGGTCGCCGAGTGCATCACGATGTCGGCGCCGTGCTGGAAGCTCTGGATCAGGTACGGCGTGGCAAAGGTCGCATCCAGCATCAGCGGCACCTTGCGCGCATGCGCGATCTCGGCCACGGCCGGGATGTCCAGGACCTCGAGGCCGGGATTGCCCAGCACCTCGGCGAAGACCAGCCGCGTTTCGGGCCGGATCGCCCGGCGGAAGCCGTCGAGGTCGCGCGGCTTGACGAAGGTCGTCGTGATGCCGAAGCGCGGCAGCGTGTGCGCGAACATGTTGACGCTGCCGCCGTAGAGCGAGGCCGAGGCGACGATGTGTCCGCCCTGGCCCATCAGCGTCGCGATGGCGAGATGCAGCGCCGCCTGGCCGCTCGCGGTGCACAGCGCGCCGACGCCGCCTTCCAGCGCGGCGATGCGCTCCTCCAGCACGGCCACGGTCGGGTTGCCGATGCGGCTGTAGATGTAGCCCGGCCGCTCGAGGTTGAACAGCGACGCGGCCTGGTCGGTGTCCTCGAACACGAAGGACGTCGTCTGGTAGATCGGCACGGCGCGCGCGCCGGTCGCGGTGTCGGGCCGCTGCCCCGCGTGCAGGCTGAGCGTGGCGAAGCGCGGATGCTTGGGCGCGACCATGGCGCGGCCCTCCCTCTGGTGAATGTCCCTCGGGCGAAAGACGCGCGGACCCTAGCGGCGCGCTCGGGAAGGGGTCAAGCCGGTCGCTAGCTCAGGTGGCGACGAAGCTCTCGAGCAGGGCGCGCAGCTTCGCATCGATGTCCGGCCATCGCGCCAGGTGGGGCGTGCGCGCGAACCGGTACTCGACCGCGACGTCGGGCCGCAGCATGAAGCGCGCGGTGCACAGGTTCTCCGCCGGGTCGCGCGCGCAGATCGCGAACAGCCTGTAGCCGTCGGCCTTGGTGTAGGCGTAGGCCCATTCCTCGAACTTCGAGCGCGGCGACAGGTGCACGTTTCCGTCGGGCACGGGATTCGGGTGCTCGCGATGCCCGCTCGCCACGGCCTCGGCGATCAGCGTCTCGGGCGGCGCGGCCTCCTCGCGCGTCAACAGGCGGATCGACAGCTTGCCCGCCGCGTCTTTCGCGTACTGCTCCTGGCTCGCCGGCCCGTAGGGCTTGAAGTCGGGCAGGCGCAGCTCGAACTCGACGGTCCGCACCTCGTCCGCCGGCGCGTCGGCGAGGCCGATGCGATGGGCGCGGGTGACGAAGAACTTCGGCATGGTCAGGCGCACGCCGCGCACGGTCACCCGGAACGTCTCGAAACCGCTCTGCCGGCGCCAATCCAGCAGCGACCGGTCCTCGCTGTAGCTGCCGCGCGCGAGCTTCCAGGCGCGCATGTCGTTGCCGATCTCGATTACGCCGGCGAGGATGCCGATGCCCGTGGCGATCAGCAGCAGCAGGCCGGCCGGGCCGGCGAGCGCCTTCTTGATGCAGGCCGCGGTCACGCGCGCGCGCCGGCGCCGCCCTGCTGCGCCAGCGCGCCGAGATAGCGCGGCGCATGAGCGCTGCCGGTCGCCCGGTCGTGCTGCAGCAGGAGGAACAGCGCCACGTCGTAGGCGCGATAGCAGTCGTGCAGGATGACGGCGGCGCCGAGCAGTTTTGCCGGCGACAGGCGGTCCAGCCGCGTCAGGTCGCGCACGTAGATCGCATCGGCCCACAAGAGCTGGCTGAAGCCGGCGAGCTTGTTGTTGTCGAGCAGCAGCGGCTTGACGACGCGGCTGACCAGCGGGTCGAAGCGGTGCAGCGCGAAGCCGTGCCGGCGCAGGCACTGGTCGATCTCGGCGAACAGCGGCTGGTCGCGATACATCGGCAGGAACTCGACCTCCGCCTGCACCACCACGGCGCCGGCCAGGCGCTCGGCCGCGTGCTCGAGCACCATCAGCTCGGCGCCCTGGACGTCGAGCTTCAGCAGGTCCATGCCGGCCGTTTGCGGTATGTCGTCCAGGCGCACGGTGTCGACCGGCTCCGTGCGCACCACGCGGCCCCATTCGGCGAACCCGTGGAACAGCGCCAGGACCGCCGGGTTGGGCTCCAGGAGCGACGTCATGCCCGGCGCCTGGCAATGCCGCAGCGTGTGGCTTCGTCCGTCGCCGACGGCGTGCGGCAGATAGGTCTCGCGCGGGCCCTTGCGACGCTCGAGCGTCGCGAGCGCGGCCCGGTTGGGCTCGAACCCGACGACCTCGGCATGGCCGGCGCGCAGCAGCCCGGCATAGGGCGGATCGCCGTCGATCGGGTTGGCGCCGACATCCACCACCTTGACGGTCGCCTGGATGTCGAGGATGGCGAAGAGGGAGGACGGCGGTCCGGCGGTCATGGGCCGGCAGAATGAAGCGCCGGGGCGGCACGCACAAGCACGGGTGGCGGCGCAAAAAAATCGGGCTGCCGGTGAGGGCAGCCCGAGTTTAGGGAGGAGAAAACGGGATGAGATGACTGAACGGTCCCCGTGGGAACCGTGGGATGCATCCTAACCGGCACCTCTTAAGCGAGGATTAACGTGAACGCGGGAAATGCGGTGCGAACTTGAATAAAGGAAAAGACGAAGGATTTGCGGGGGTTGATGGTTGCCGCGCCGGCTGGATCATGGTCTGGCGCGACGCTGCCGGCGCGCGATTCCACATCGCTCCGCGCTTCTGCGACCTGCCGCTGGCCGGCCTCGCCATGGTCGCCGTAGACATGCCGATCGGCCTGCCCGAGAGCGGCCGGCGCGGCTGTGACATGGCGGCACGCGCCCTGCTGCCGCCCGATCGGCGGGCGAGCGTGTTCCTCGACTTCCGCCGCAAGCTGCTCTCGTTCTCCGACTATGCCGGCGCCATCGCCTGGGCCAAGGCGGACGGCAAGGGGTTCAGCAAGCAGGCCTGGAACATCCTGCCGCGCATCGCCGACATCGATTCCTGGATCACGCCGGCGCGCCAGGCCCGGGTGCGCGAGTGCCACCCCGAGCTCGTGTTCCTGCGCATGAACGCGTTCAGGCCGCTGCCGCCGAAGCGCACGCCGGCAGGGCAAGACCTGCGCCGGCTGCTGCTGCGGCGCCGCGGCTTCGCCGGGCTCGACGCGCTGGCGCGCGCGCTGCCGGCGCGCCGGGCCGCGCTCGACGATCTCTACGATGCCGCGGCGCTGGCGCTCGCCGCGGAGCGTTTCGCGAAGGGCGAAGGCTCGTGCGTCGGCGAGGGTCTCCGCGACGCGCGCGGCCTGCGCATGGAGATCTGGTACTAGGCGCGCGCTGATCCGCGCGCCCACCATTTGAGTCCGGCGGCCGGATCAACGGCCGCCTCGGCGCGCGCACGCTGATCCGTGCGCGCTTCCATCCGGTTCGGCGGCCGGATCGGCGGCCGCCACATCACGCCATCGGCGCCATGGCGAGCAGGTAGACGTTGAGCAGCACGATCGTGCCGATCGCCGATGCCAGCGCGCCGGCGGCGAGCGGGCGCAGCGTGAAGCCGCCCATCAGCCTGCGGCGCATCGCGACGACGAGGAGCGGCACCAGCACGAAGGGCAGGGCGGCGCTCAGCGTCACCTGGCTCAGCACCAGCACGCGGTCCGGCGCGTCGCCGCCGGTGGCGACCAGCAAACCGAGTGCGATCGTGAGCCCGCCGAGCCGCGTGAAGAGGCCGCGCTTCAACCGCGAGCCGACTTGCCCCGTGAAGCCGGCGGTGATGTAGCGGCCGGCCAGGATGCCGGTGATGGCCGAGCTCTGGCCCGCCGCATAGAGGGCGACGGCGAAGATGAGCGCCGCCGCGCCGCCGAGCGCCGCGTTGATGGCGCGATGCGCGCCGTCGAGGCTCGCCACGGCGCCGTCGGCCGAGCCGAGCGAGGCCGCGGCCACCAGCAGGATGGCCGCGTTGACCAGCATCGCGAGCGACAAGGCCGCGACCGCGTCGCCGACCAGGACCCGGAACGCGCGCCGCCGATCATCCGATGCCAGCCCGCGCATGCGATCCGCGACCAGCCCGGAATGCAGGTAGATGTTGTGCGGCATCACGGTCGCGCCGAGGATGCCGAGCGCGATGAACAGCGCCTGCGGATCGCCGACCAGGCGCGGCGCGGGGACGAGCCCGGCGGCGGCCGCGCTCCAGTCGGGGCCGGCGCGCCACAGCAGCGCCGCGAAGGACAGGGCGACCACGGCAAGCAGCGCGTTGACGACGCGCTCGTGCACGACCGCGCCGTCGCGCACCAGCGCGACGACGGCGAAGGTCGCCGCCGCCGTCGCGGCCACGCCCGCGGGCAGGGGCAGGGCGGACAGCAGGTCGAGGGCGATCGCGCCGCCCGCCAGCTCGGCGACGGCGGTGGCCAGGATCGCCGCTTCGGCCGCCCACCACACGGCGCGCGCCGCCGGGCGCGGCAGGGCCTCGTTCAGCAGCGCCGCCAGGTCCTTGCCGGTCGCGATGGTCACGCGGACGGCAAGCGCCTGCACGGCCATCGCGACCAGGCTCGATGCCAGCACGACGAACAGCAGCGCGTAGCCGAAGCCGGCGCCGCCGGCGATGGCGGTCGCCCAGTTGCCCGGATCCATGTAGCCGACCGCCACCAGCGCGCCGGCGCCGAGGACACCGGCGGGCAGCCTGGGCAGAACGGCCCGGGGCAGGGACCTGGGAACGAGATCGTTCGGCTGCACGGGGCGGCCTCATGGATTATATTGCGAATAATTCGCAATATAATCCATGAGGCCGCTCCGGTCAAGGCACCGCGCGCCTGGAGTTGCCCCCCCGCGAAGTGCCCGCTCGATGACTGCGATCGACAGGAACCCGGCCTTCCCGGCCGGGCGGCCCTGCCTACTGCGCGGTCCAGCCGCCGTCCATGGCAAGGGACGAGCCGGTCATCTGGTCCGCGCCGGACGAGCAGAGGAACAGGACCAGCTTGCCGATCTGCTCGGGCGTGACGAACTGCTGCGACGGCTGCTTCTCGGCCAGGAGGTCGAGCTCGGCCTCCTTCGCCTTGATGCGCTTTTCGTGTGCGCGCTCGTCGACCTGCTTCTGCACCAGCGGCGTCAGCACCCAGCCCGGGCAGATCGCATTGCAGGTGATGCCCGAGCCGGCCATCTCCAGCGCCGTCACCTTGGTGAGGCCGACCAAGCCGTGCTTGGCCGCGACATAGGCCGACTTGTGCCTCGAGGCGACCAGTCCGTGCGCCGAGGCGATATTGATGATGCGGCCCCACTTCTTCTTGCGCATGTGCGGGATCGCGGCCTGCGTGGCGTGGAACGGCGCCGACAGGTTGACGGCGACGATCGCGTCCCATTTCGCGCGCGGGAACTCCTCGATCGGCGCGACGTGCTGGATGCCGGCGTTGTTGACGAGGATGTCGACCGAGCCGAGCTCGCGCCGCGTCGCCTTGACCATGGCGTGGATTTCGTCGGGCTGCGCCATGTCGGCGCCGTGATAGCCGATCTTGACCTTGTACTGGCGCTGCAGCCGCGCCTGCAGCGCGGCGATCATCTTCTCGTCGCCGAATCCGTTCAGCATCACGTCGCAATGCTGCGAGGCCAGCACCTCGGCGATGCCCAGCCCGATCCCACTGGTCGAGCCGGTGACGATCGCCACCTTTCCTTTCAGCATGACCTCTTCCCCGTGTCCCCCTCGAGAGCGCGGTGCGCCCATCGGCACGCCGGCGCGGCTTTATAGGACCTTTCCGCCCGCTTTCCTACCGATTCCCGCAGGGCGAGGCCGATTTCGCTAGTGGCCACGGGGTGTTAAGGTGATCTGGCTGATATACCACCGGCTCAACGGATAGGCGATGGACGCGGCGGCGGCAATCTTCGTTCTGTTCATGTTCTGGGGCGCGCCCATGCTGCATGTCGCCCTCGCGCGCGACGCCGGTCCCTGGCGCGCGCCGCCGGGGTCCGGCTGCCCGTTCAGCCCCCGGGTCGGCTGGCTGGTCATCGTGCTGCTGCTGGGGCCGCTCGGCTGGCTGATGTTCCGGGCGCACCTGCGGCGAAAACGAGCACGTCGCCCTCGGCCCCACCAGAACGTTTAGTTCGCGGTTGACATCGTTAAGTACACCATATACTACATCAACTAAGTGCTGTACTTATACAAGTGACATGGCCATGCGACCACCGAAGACGCCAGGCGATTGGGACGCGCTCTCGTATGAGGCATTGCAACTTTTCAGCCCATCGACTCCGGTCGACGAGGCCGCACTTTTTGCTGGTCGTCAGCCAGAAGTGCGGCGCCTGATCGAATCGATCCTCGAAAAGGGCAAGCACGTCGTCTTGTACGGCGAAAGGGGCGTAGGAAAGACGTCTCTGGTCAAGGTGCTGAATCGACTCTTCCCAACCATCACGAGCCAGCTTGTGCTCATGAGAGAACAAGTTGATCCGACCGACACCTTTTCGTCGATTTGGATGAAGGTCTTCAGAGACATTGAGCTAGTCATTCGCGTGGACGGAAAAGAGAGAACCGTTTCCGTTGCTGATCTCCAAGACGCGGAAATCAAGCCGGACGACATCCGACGAGAACTGGAGCGAGCTTTCACTCCTAATGAAATTCCAGTGATCGTCATTGATGAATTCGACAAGGCGAGTGATTCGTCGATCAAAAAGCTCATGGCGAATACGATGAAATATTTGTCAGACTACGCGGTCAATGTGACACTAATCATAGTGGGCGTAGCGGACGATATCGGTGAACTTCTTGAAGAACATGAATCTATTTCTCGGTACCTTGAGCAAATTCCGATGCCACGCATGTCCAACAGTGAAATGAAAGAGATCATTTCAAAGAGACTGCCGCGTTTGAGTATGAAAATTGAACCGGATGCGCTCTGGAAGATCATAACTCTTTCACGCGGCTTGCCCGCCTACGTCCATCTGCTGGGAATGTATGCCGTTCAGGATGCGGCAAGGACGAGACGCTTGACGATCACGGAGAGCAACGTGAACGCTGCGATCAAGCGCGCGCTTGTGAAATCACAGGAATCCGTCCAGCGAGACTATGCTGCGGCCACGCATACGAATCGCACCGATACTCTCTTCAAGGAAGTCTTGCTGGCGTGCGCCCTGGCCCAGACCGACGAGAGGGGGATGTTTTCGCCTAACGCTGTCGTTCTGCCGCTTGCGAAAATAACACGTAGAGCGGAGGTACAGATTGCGAATTTCCAGAATCACTTGAAGAAATTTATCAGTCCAGAACGCAATAGAATACTGATTCGTAAGGGAAAGGAGCGTGCCTACAAATTCAGGTTCCGCGATCCCATGATGCAACCGTTTGTCATTATGAAGGGTGTTGAGGACGGGTTGGTGGATCCCACTGCTCTCGACGTTCTTTCTTCTCCGGAGCAGCCGGAACTACCCATTATCGCAAAGCGCCCCGTTTGACATGAGCTGACCACCTTAAGCAGCCGCGCCCAATTGCGGCTGGTATCGCCGCCCCCTCCAGTGGCGGAACTTCTGTGCATTTAGCCGGACTTCTTGAACAGGGCGTCGGCGCCGGCGCGCACGGCCTTCTTCGATTGGATCATGGCGCGGGCGCGCTCGATCTCGGCCTGGAGGCCCTCGATGTATTCCTCCAGCTCGGCGATATCCATGAGCTGCAGGTTCTTCGGCGGCGTCTTCTTGCTCTTCGGCTCCAGGTCGTCCAGGTCCATGGCGCTGCCCTCCCGCGTCTGCCGGCATCCCCCATTGCCAGGTTCGGCCCGGCCATACTAGACCATCCCGCCTTCCATCGACCAACGCCGCCAACCAAAGCGGGAGACCCCGGGCATGGCCATCCCAAGGACGATGAACTGCGTCGAGATCGAAACGCCGGGCGGGCCGGAGGTGCTGAAGCCGGCCTCGCGCCCGGTGCCGCAACCCGGCGCCGGCGAGGTGCTGGTGCAGGTGGCCGCCGCCGGCGTCAACCGCCCCGACGTGCTGCAGCGGCGCGGCATGTACGCGCCGCCGCCCGGCGCCTCGGACCTGCCCGGGCTCGAGATCGCCGGCACGGTCGCCGCCGCCGGTTCCGGCGTGTCGCGCTGGAAGCAGGGCGACCAGGTGTGCGCGCTGGTGGCCGGCGGCGGCTACGCGGCCTTTTGCGTCGCGCCCGAGGCGCAATGCATGGCGGTGCCCAAGGGCCTCGACGTGGTCGGGGCCGCGTGCCTGCCGGAAACGGTGATGACCGTGTGGACCAACGTGTTCGAGCGCGGTCGCTTGGGCCACGGCGAGAGCTTCCTGGTGCATGGCGGCGCCAGCGGCATCGGCACGACCGCGATCCAGATGGCCAAGGCCTGGGGCTGCCAGGTCTTCGCCACCGCCGGCGGCGCGGACAAGGTCAGGGCCTGCCGCGACCTGGGAGCGGATCTCGCGATCGACTACAAGACCGAGGATTTCGCCGCCAAGGTCAAGGAAGCGACGGGCAAGCACGGCGTCGACGTGATCCTCGACATGGTCGGCGGCGACTACTTCGCCCGCAACCTCGACTGCATGGCGGTCGAAGGCCGGCTCGTCTATATCGCCTATCTGCGCGGCGGAAAGGTCGAGCTCAACATCGACACGCTGATGCGCAAGCGCCTCACCGTTTCGGGCTCGACCTTGCGGCCCCGCAGCGTGGCCGAGAAGGGCGCCATCGCCCGGGCGGTCGAGGCCGAGATGTGGCCCCATGTCGCCGCCGGGCGCATCAAGCCGTTGATCCACGCCCGTTTTCCGCTGGCCGAGGCGGCCAAGGCGCATGCCCTCATGGAGGCCAACACGCATATCGGCAAGATCGTCCTAACGCTGTGATTTCCCCACGGAAATCGGCGGTCAGGTGCAGCTTTCAGTGGCGCGTCCGCGCGATCCTGCCTATATAAGCCTGCAATACCCCCATAACCGGCCAGGGCAGTGCCGGGGCCTGATCCAGGCCCGGCGCGCCGTAGCCGCCCTGTTTTCCGATGGAGACCTTAAGCCATGGCGACCCCGTTGATGCCCAAGGCGACCGCCGTATGGCTGGTCGAGAACACGACGCTCACCTTCCGCCAGATCGCCGAGTTCTGCGGCCTGCACGAGCTCGAGATCCAGGCCATTGCCGACGGCGAGGTCGCGACCGGGATGCAGGGCTTGAGCCCGATCACCACGCACGAGCTGACCGCCGACGAGATCAAGCGCTGCGAGGCCGACCCGGATGCGCGCCTCGTGATGACGCCGCGCGACCTGCCGGCGCCGGTCGCGCGCCAGAAGGGCCCGCGCTACACGCCGATCGCCAAGCGCCAGGACAAGCCCGACGCGATCGCGTGGCTGGTCAAGACGCATCCCGAGCTCAGCGACGCGCAGATCGCCAAGCTGGTCGGCACCACGAAGTCGACGATCGCCAAGGTGCGCGACCGCTCGCACTGGAACATGCAGAACATCCGCCCGCGCCATCCGCTCGAGCTCGGCCTGTGCAGCTCGCGCGACCTGACGGCGGCCGTCGCCGCCGCCAACCGCAAGAAGGCGAAGTCGGGCGGCAAGCCCGCGGAGGCCGCCGAAGCGCCGGCCGCGCCCGAGCCGGCCGCCGCGGAGCCGGCGCCGTCCGAATCGACGCCGGTGGTGGACCAGCCGTCGTCCTAGCGCGCATCGATCCGCGCGCCAAACATTTGGGTCGGCGCCCTTCGACAGGCCCAGGAGGATCAACGGCCGCCTAGCGCCGCGCCGGGCGCAGCTGGCGCGCCGGCGCCCTGGCCAGCAGACCGAGCGCCCTGCCGTCGATCACCGCGAGCCCGAGCGCGATCAGCGCCATGCCGCCCATGTGCCGCGCGAGCAGCGTCTCGCCCAAGCCGAGCGTGCCGAGCAGGACCGCGCCGACGGGGATCAGCAGCGTCACCAGCAGCAGGTTGGTGGCGCCCGCCGTCGCCAGGATGCGGAAATAGAGCGCGTAACCGAGCGCCGTGCAGACCGCCGCGAGGCCGAGCACGGCGGCCCAGGTCACCGGCCCGGGCATGGCGAGCGTCGCCGCCGGTGCCGTGAGCAGGGCGACCGGCAGCAGCATCAGCGTCGAGCCGGCGGTCTGCCCGGCCGCCGTCAGCATCGGCGGCATCGCGGCGAAGCGCCGCCCGAACAGGCCCGCCATCGCGTAGCTCAAGCCCGCGCCAAGCACCGCGAGCTGCGCCAGGAAATCGGCGCCGATGCCCTCCAGCGCCTCGAGCCCCATCATGGCGGCGACGCCGGCCATGCCGATCAGCACGCCGGCGAGGCGCCGCGCGCTCAAGCGGTCGTCGCGCGTGACGTAGTGCGCCAGCACCATGGTGAAGATCGGCGTGCTGGCGTTCAGGATGGCGGCGAGCCCGCTCGCGATATGCGTCTGCGCCCAGAAGATCAGGCCGAACGGCACGGCGTTGTTGAGCAGCCCCAGCACCAGGAACGCGCCCCACGTCCGGACTTGCCGCGGATAGGCGAGCCCGCGCCACAGCACCACCGTGTGCAGGATCACCGCGGCGAACCCGACGCGCAGCAGCGCCAGCCAGACGAACGGCAGCTCGCGCAAGCCGATCGCGACCAGGAAGAAGGTGCAGCCCCAGATCGCCGACAGCGCGAGCAGCAGCGACCATTCGGTCGCGGTCATCGGCTTGGCTTCGGTCGCGGTCATGCGGCGGTGTTACGCGCGCACGCCGCTCGCGGCCACCCGGAAGTTGCGCGTTTCAGGCGGCCGCTGATCCTCCCGAGCCTGTCGAAGGGGGTCAACTCGAATGAGGCGCGCCTCGGCCGACCGAAGGTCGGTCAGCCAGCGGATCAACGCGCGCGCGAGGCGGCGTCGATCGCCGCGTTGAAGCGCTGCACGGCCGCGGCCGGCCCGTCGGGCGCGTCCCACACGGCCGACACCACGGCCAGGAAATCGGCGCCGGCCTTGACCAGCGGGCCGCAATTCTCGGGCGTGATGCCGCCGATGGCGACGCACGGCACGACCATCGCCATGCTCCAGTCCTCGAGCAGCGCGATCGTCGCCTTGTGCCTGGCATCCTTGGTCGTGGTCGGGAAGAAGGCGCCGAAGGCGACGTAGTCGGCGCCGGCTTCGGCGGCCTCCATCGCCAGGTGCATGGAGTCGTGGCAGGTCACGCCGACGATCGCGTCGCGTCCGACGATGGCGCGCGCCTCGGCGTAGCCGATGTCCTGCTGGCCCACGTGGACGCCGTCGCAGCCCGTCGCCGCGGCGATGTCGGGCCGGTCGTTCATGATGAAGGCGACGTCGCGCTGATGCGCCACCGGTCGCAAGCGCTCGACCGCGCGCTTGAGCGCATCGTCGTCGGCATCCTTGAGCCGGAGCTGCACGCAGGAGACATCGCCCGCGTCGAGCGCCAGCGCCAGCGTGTCGGCGAACCTCGCCGGCTCCAGCCGCGGCGGCGTGATCAGGTAGAGGCGGCAGCGGTCGCCGGTGTTCATGACGACTTCTTCGATTCTTGCAGAAACGCGGTCGATGCCGCGCGCGGATCCTCGCATGCCGCGAGATCGAGCGTCCGGTAGCCGGCGTCGTCCAGCCGCGCGCCGCGGGCTTCGGCGATGGCGGCGACGCGGGCGCGGGCCTTGCGGTTGCCGCCGAGGCGCAGGACCGGAGTGCCCATGCGCAGCGCGGCGAGCGCGCGGCCGGGCTGATCGGCGCAGTCGAGGATCGCGGTCACGGCGACGGACGGGTGCTCGGCCTCAGCGAGGCGGATGATCGCGGCGAACCAGCCCGGGCCGGCATGGACGCCGGCGCCGGGACCGCTCAAGAGCGTCAGGGGAACGCGGAGCGACGCGGCGGCCGCCATGGCCGCGCGCGCCTGGTCGAGCGAGTGGATGACGATGGCCCGGCGCTTCAGCCGAGCCGGCCGAGCGCCACGGCGGTGTCGTTCATCCGGTTCGAGAAGCCCCATTCGTTGTCGTACCACGACATGACGCGGCACAGCTTGCCCTCGATCACCTGCGTCTGCGTGACGTCGACGGTCGAGCTGGCCGGATTGTGGTTGAAGTCCATCGACACCGTCGGCTCGTCGGTGATCGCCAGTATGCCCTTGAGCGCACCCTGCGACGCCTCGACCAGGGCCTTGTTGACCTCCTCGACCGAGGTGTCGCGCTTCGGCACGAACTTGAAGTCGATCACCGACACGTTCGGCGTCGGCACGCGGATCGAGGTGCCGTCGAGCTTGCCCTTGAGGTCCGGCAGCACCAGGCCCACGGCCTTGGCGGCGCCGGTCGAGGTCGGGATCATCGACAGCGCCGCCGCGCGGGCGCGGCGCAGGTCCTTGTGCAGCGTGTCCACGGTCGGCTGGTCGCCGGTGTAGGCGTGGATCGTCGTCATGTAGCCGCGCTCGATGCCGATCGCCTTGTGCAGCGCGAACGCCACCGGCGCCAGGCAGTTGGTCGTGCACGACGCGTTCGAGACGACGGTGTGCTCCTTCTTCAGCTTGTCGTGGTTGACGCCGTAGACGACGGTCAGGTCCGCGCCGTCGGCTGGCGCCGAGACCAGCACGCGCCTGGCGCCGGCGGCGAGGTGCGCCGCGGCCTTCGACCGCTCGGTGAAGATGCCGGTGCATTCCAGCGCCACGTCGACGCCGAGCTCCTTCCACGGCAGCTTCGACGGGTCGCGCTCGGCCGTCACCTTGATCCTGCCCTGGCCGACGTCGATCGAGTCGGGGCCGAGCTTGATCTCGTGCGGGAAGCGGCCGTGCACGGAGTCGTACTTCAGGAGATGCGCGTTGGTGGCGACCGGCCCGAGGTCGTTGATGCCGACGACCTGGATGTCGTTGCGGCGGGCCTCGGTGGCCGCGCGCATGACCAGGCGGCCGATGCGGCCGAACCCGTTGATGGCGACGCGAATGGTCATCTTCTTCGTTCCTCCGACGGACGCGACTGGAGCGGCCCGGCTAGAGCCGCTGCTTCACGGCGGCCACCGCCGCCTCGGCGGTGATGCCGAAATGGGGATAGAGATGCTCGAACGGCGCGGAGGCGCCGAAGCTGCTCATGCCGACGAACGCGCCGGCGTCGCCGAGATACTTCTCCCAGCCGGTCCGGACGCCGGCCTCGACCGCGACGCGCACGCTGCCCGGCCCCAGCACCTCGGCGCGATAGGCGGCGTCCTGCTGGTCGAACAGCTCGAAGCACGGCAGCGACACGACCGCGGTGGCGACGCCTTGCTGCTCGAGCTGCTCGCGCGCGGCGATCGCGATCTGCACTTCCGAGCCGGTCGCGAGCAGCGTCGCGCGCCGCGCGCCGCTTGCCGGCGCCAGCACGTAGCCGCCGCGCGCCGATCGGTTCTCGTCCGACATCCGGGTGCGCAGCTGCGGCACGGACTGGCGCGTCAGCGCCAGCACGGCCGGACGCCCGGCGTCGGCCAGCGCCAGCTCCCAGCACTCCGCCGTCTCGACCGCGTCGGCCGGGCGGAACACGCTCAAGCCCGGGATCGCGCGCAGCGCCGCCAGCTGCTCGACCGGCTGGTGCGTCGGGCCGTCCTCGCCAAGGCCGATGGAATCATGCGTCATCACGTGCACGACGCGCACGCCCATCAGCGCCGCCAGCCGGATCGCCGGCCGGCTGTAGTCGGAGAACACCAGGAACGTGCCGCCATAGGGCACCACGCCGCCATGCAGCGCCATGCCGTTCATCGCCGCGGCCATGGCGTGCTCGCGCACGCCGTAGAACAGGTAGGTCCCGCCGTAGTCCTTGGCGCTGAGCGGGGCTTGCGACTTGGCGCGCGTGTTGTTCGAGCCGGTCAGGTCGGCCGAGCCGCCGACCAGCGCCGGGATCGCCTGCGCGAGCACGTCGAGCGCCAGCGCCGAGGCCTGGCGCGTCGCCGTCTTCACCGGCTTGGCGCACAGCGCCTTGATGTGGTCGCGCAGCTTGGCGCGCCAGCCCGGCGGCAGGCCGCCCTTGATCTCGGCGCCGAACGACGCGGCGTCGGGCCGCGCCGCCAGGCGCTTCTCCCAGGCGAGCCGCTCGGGCTTGCCGCGCGCGCCGGCGTCGCGCCAGGCCTTCAGCACGTGGTCGGGCACGGTGAAGGGCGCGTGCGGCCAGCCGAGCTGCTTGCGCGCGGCGGCGATCTCGGCTTCGCCCAGCGGCGCGCCGTGGCTTCCGGCCGTGCCGCCCTTGGTCGGCGCGCCATAGCCGATCGTGGTGCGGCACGCGATCATGACGGGCCGGTCCGAGCTGCGCGCCTGGCCGAGCGCGTCGCGCACCGCGCGCGCGTCGTGGCCGTCGACCGCGAGCGTCATCCAGCCCGCCGCCTCGAAGCGCTTCAGCTGGTCGTCGGACACGGCGAGCTCGGTCGGGCCGTCGATCGAGATGTGGTTGTCGTCCCACAGCACGGTCAGGCGGTTGAGCTTCAGGTGGCCGGCGAGCGAGATCGCCTCGTGGCTGATGCCTTCCATCAGGCAACCGTCGCCGGCGATGACGTAGGTGCGGTGGTCGACGATGTCGGCGCCGTAGCGCGCGGCGAGGTGGCGCTCGGCGATCGCCATGCCCACGGCGTTGGCAAGGCCCTGGCCCAGCGGGCCGGTCGTGGTCTCGACGCCGGGCAGGTGGCCGTGCTCGGGATGGCCCGGCGTCAGCGAGCCGAGCTGGCGGAAGCGCCGGATCTCGTCCATCGTCGGCTGCGCGTAACCCGCGAGGTGCAGCAGCGCGTAGAGCAGCATCGAGCCGTGGCCGGCCGATAACACGAATCGGTCACGGTCCGGCCAGTCCGGCGCGCTGGGGTCGTATTTCAAGACCTCGGTGAACAGCACCGTCGCGACGTCGGCCATGCCCATCGGCATGCCGGGATGCCCCGACTTCGCCTGCTCGACCGCGTCCATCGCGAGCGCGCGGATGGCGTTGGCCATCTCGCGTTCGGCGCCCGCGGCATCAGCGACGGTTGACGGGAGGGATTGCGCCGCCACGGGGCGCGAGCTGGAGGCGGTCATCTCGTCCGGCATTGCGTGAGATTGCACATGGGCGCGCACGGGGGCGCGGGGCGCGCCGGAACATGACCGTCGCGGCGAGCCGCGTCAACCCTGTGAATAACTCGCCGGCGCGCGCCGTGGACGCCCCAGGTTGACGCATACTGGCGGCGATGCGTATCTTCGGCCAAGGCCAAGCGGCGCCTCGCCATTGTCTGCCGGGACTTCGTCGGATGCGACTTTGTCGGCGGCCGCGCTACAGGGAAAAGCCATGACGCCTCGGCTGGAAGCCGCCCTCACGCGCCTGCAGGACGCGCTTGCGCATATCGAATCCGCGCTCGGCCAGCGCCTGCCCGCGGGCGAGGCCGAGCGGCTGCGCGAGCTGACCGAGCAGCTTTCCGCCAGCCGCTCCGAGAACCAGGAGCTGGCGGCGGCGAACGTGTCGGTCGCCGGGCAGGAAGAGCACCTGCAGCGCCTGGCGCAGTTCGTCGACAAGAAGGTGAGCGAGCTGGTCGCCTCGGTCGGCCAGATCGGCGACACGCGCCTCTTGGTGATGGCGAGCCTGCTGGTCGCCGACGAGCTGAGCGATGCCTATGCCGAGGTCGAGCGGCTGAAGGCCGGCGGCGGCGGCGCCATCAGCGCGGCCGACGAGGACGCGCTGGTCCAGACGATCGAGGGCTACGCCAAGAAGCTCGAAGATATTGCCGCGGGCCTGGAACATACCTAGGCGGCCGCTGATCCGGCCGCCCTCTCAATATACCTGGCGCGCGGATCAACGCGCGCCATGGCGGCCGCTGATCCGGCCGCCCTCTCAATATACCTGGCGCGCGGATCAACGCGCGCCATGGCGGCCGCTGATCCGGCCGCCGACTCAAATGTTGGCGCGCGGATCAACGCGCGCTAGATTGACGTCCAGGGCACGGGCTGTGCGGTCCGCCAGGCGGCAATATCCCTGGGGCCAATACTCATCTCATGGGAGCTGTCCCTGCCGGGGCTCAGGCCCCGGTACATGGCGCCCACCTGCTGTAGCAGGCCACAGAGGATGAGACACGCCAGCGACCGCAACGGCTCTGCCCGCCTTTCTCCCGCCGCGCCCCAGCGATCAACCGGCCTCGACGCCGAGAAGAAGGCGCTGCGCGCCGCTCAGACGGAACGCCGCGCCCGGCTCGCGCGCGCGGCGGGGCCGCGGGCCGGCGAAGAGCTGCGCGACGGCTTCCTCGCCGACGTCCCGCTGCCGCCACCCGGCGCGGTCGTCTCCGCCTTCTGGCCCATGGGCGACGAGATCGACGTGCGGCCGCTGCTCGAACGTCTCGACGCGTTGGGCTACCGCTGCTCACTGCCGGTGACGGTCGGTCGCGGCAAGCCGCTCGTGTTCCGCCGCTGGTCGCCGGGCCTGGCGCTCGTGCCCGGCGGCTTCGGCACCTCGGTGCCGCCGGAAGACCAGCCGCTCGCGACGCCCGACCTGCTGATCGTGCCGCTGCTCGCGTTCGACCGGCAGGGCTATCGCCTCGGCTACGGCGGCGGTTTCTACGACCGCACGCTGGAAGCGCTGCGCGCGGCCGGCCGGCCGCATCTTGCGGTCGGGGTCGGCTATGCGGGGCAGGAGGTCGCCCGGGTGCCCCATCACGAAGGCGACCAGCGCCTGGACTGGGTGGTCACGGAACGCGACGCGTTCCGCGCCGCCGGGGCCTGAGGCGATGCGGCTCCTGTTCTGCGGCGACGTGGTCGGCCGGTCGGGCCGCGAGGCGGTGACGGGCAACGTGCCGGTGTTGCGCCAGCAGCTCGGCATCGACTTCGTCGTCGCCAACGGCGAGAACGCGGCCGGCGGCTTCGGCATCACGCTCGACCTCGCCAGGGAGCTGCTCCAGGGCGGCGTCGACGTGATCACGACCGGCAACCATGTCTGGGACCAGCGCCAGGCGATCGGCCAGATCGCCGCCGAGCCGCGCCTCTTGCGCCCGCTCAACTTCCCGCCCGGCACGCCCGGGCGCGGCGCCGCCGTGTTCCCAGCGCCGGGCGGGCGCAAGGTGTTCGTCGTCAACCTGATGGGCCGGCTGTTCATGGACGCGCTCGACGACCCGTTCCAGGCGGTCGAGCGCGAGTTGCGCGCGCAGCGAATGGGTCCCGGCGGCGTCGACGCGATCGTCGTCGACATCCATGCCGAGGCGACGAGCGAGAAGATGGCGGTCGGGCATTTCTGCGACGGCCGCGTGTCGCTGGTGGTGGGCTCGCACTCGCACGTGCCGACCGCCGACGGCCACATCCTGCCCGGCGGCACGGCCTACCAGACCGACGCCGGCATGTGCGCCGATTACGACTCGGTGATCGGCATGCAGAAGGGCCCGGCCGTGCAGCGCTTCGTGCGCAAGATGCCGGGCGAGAAGCCGACCGCGGCGGAAGGCCCCGGCACGCTCTGCGCCGTCTACGTCGAGACCGACGACAGGACGGGCCTCGCCAAGCGCATCGCGCCGGTGCGCGCGGGTGGGAAGCTCAGCCCCGCGATGCCGTGAGCGCTCGGCGCGGAGGCCGGGCATGACGCCCACGGGAGATGTTCGATCTGGGATTGAAGCAGGTCGAGCTTGAAGCAGGCCCAGCGATGGGGGCTACGCATCCGCGCCGTGACGCGCGACCGAGGCGTTCAAGCCCGCCATGATGGCGCGGCCGACCGGCCCGCCGTCGCCGGCGATCGAATGGCGCACGACCGCCCGCAGCGCCTCGAGATGGCCGGCGATCACCTCGAGCGCCGGCTCGTCGAGCGTGGCGCTGCCGACGAAGCTGCCGAGAGACTCGGCGATGGCGCCGACCAGCGCGCCGTCGGCGTCGCCGGCGAGCGCGCTGAGCTCCGCGCACAGCTGGACGATGCGCGCGCGACTGTCGCCGCTTCCGCCCGCGCTGCGCGCGGCACCGGCGGCCACGGCCAGCGCCACCGTGGTGCGCGTCGCCGCCGGCCAGAACCGGTCCGCCGGCGGCTCGGTCGCCTGCGCCTCGGAAGCTTGTGCCGCGATCATGGCCGCATCCTGCGGCGTCAGGCGTTAACATTCCCCCAATAGAGGAAGCCTCGATTCCACCGGCATTTGGCCACGGTTTTCCCCTGCCGGTGGCCCAATTCCTGCCATATTGGTCTGTTAGCCGGATGATGGAGCGGCTTCTCCTCCCGCGACAACATCTGGTATAAGCAACCGTTTGAAACTACAGGAGCTAGGGCCGCACCCGCGCCATGGCTGGTCATTCCCAATTCAAGAACATCATGCACCGCAAGGGGCGGCAGGACGCCCAGCGGTCGAAGCTCTTCGCCAAGATCGGGCGCGAGTTGACGGTCGCCGCCAAGTCGGGCATGCCCGACCCGGCCATGAACCCGCGCCTGCGCGCCGCCGTGCAGGCCGCGCGCGCCGTCAACATGCCGCGCGACACGATCGAGCGCGCGATCAAGAAGGGCTCCGGCGTCGGCGCCGACGGCAACTACGAGGAAGTGCGCTACGAGGGCTTCGGTCCGGGCGGCGTGGCGATCATCGTCGAGGCGCTCACCGACAACCGCAACCGCACCGCCGGCGAGATCCGCACCGCCTTCGGCAAGCACGGCGGCACGCTCGGCGAGACCAACTCGGTCAGCTACCAGTTCGGCCGCGTCGGCGAGGTGTTCTATCCCGCCAAGGTCGCCGGCGGCGAGCAGATGTTCGAGGCCGCGCTCGAGGCCGGCGCCGACGACGTGACCTCGGACGACGAAGGCCACACGATCCAGTGCGCGCCCGAAGCCCTCGGCCAGGTGCGCGAGGCGCTGGAGGCGAAGTTCGGCGCGCCCGAGAGCGCGCGGCTGTCGTGGAAGCCGCAGGCCACGATCCCGCTCGACGAGGAGCCGGCGCGCACGCTCCTGAAGCTGCTCGACACGCTGGAGGACAACGACGACGTCCAGTCGGTCGTGGCGAACTTCGAGATCGCCGACGATCTGATGGCGCGGCTGATGGGGTAGCGGGCCCGATGCGCCTCATCGGCCTCGACCCGGGCCTGCGCCATACCGGCTGGGGCGTCATCGACGTGGACGGAAACCGCCTTCGCTTCGTCGCCGCCGGCACGGTGTCGACCGGCGCGGCGCAGAAGCTGCCCGAGCGCCTGGCGCTGCTGCACGACGGCTTGAAGGCGGTGCTCGCGCTGCACCGGCCCGACGAGGCCGCGGTGGAGGAGACCTTCGTCAACAAGAACCCCGACTCGACGCTGAAGCTGGGCCTCGCGCGCGGCGTGGTGCTGCTGGTCCCGGCGCTTGGCGGCATTCCGGTCGGCGAGTACTCGGCCAACCACATCAAGAAGTCGATCGTCGGCGCCGGCCACGCCGACAAGGACCAGGTCGCCATGATGGTGCAGCGCCTGCTGCCGGGATCGGGCGTGCACGGCAAGGACGCCGCCGACGCGCTGGCGGTCGCCATCTGCCACGCGCATCACCGCGGCACCGAGCGGCGCCTGGCGGCCGGGCGCGTGCTCGCGGGCGCCGCGCCATGATCGCGCGGCTGAGCGGCAGCGTGGCCGAGATCGGCGCCGACTTCGCCGTGATCGACTGCGCCGGCGTCGGCTACATGGCGCAGTGCTCGGCGCGCACGCTGGCGAGCCTGCCGCCGGTCGGCGCCCAGGCGACGCTGCTGGTCGAGACGCTGATGCGCGAGGACGCGATCCGGCTGATCGGCTTCACCGACCGCGCCGAGCGCGACTGGTACCGCCTGCTGGTGACGGTGCAGGGCGTCGGGCCGCGCATCGCGCTTTCGATCCTGTCGGTGCTCGACGCCGACGAGCTGCTGGCGGCGATCGCCGCCGGCGACAAGGCCAGTGTCGGCCGCGCCGACGGCGTGGGCCCGAAGCTGGCGCAGCGCATCGTCTCGGAGCTCAAGGACAAGGCCGGCGCCATGTTCCTCGGCCGCATGGCCCAGGCGCCGCGCGGCGACGGGCTGAAGCCGGTCGCGGCCGACGCGCTGACCGGCGCCGCCAACGACGCCGTGTCCGCCCTCGTCAACCTCGGCTACCGCCAGGCCGAGGCGTTCGGCGCGGTGGCTTCCGCGGCGCAGGCGCTCGGCGCCAAGGCCACCGTCGACGCGCTGATCCGCGCCGGCCTCAAGGAGCTGGCGCGATGACGAAGCCGCCGAAGGCGGGCCCGGCGGAGACGAAGGTCGAGCGGCCGGTGTCGGCCGAGTTCGCCAACGCCGACCAC
Organism: Alphaproteobacteria bacterium; assembly: GCA_023150455.1. Lineage (GTDB taxonomy): Bacteria > Pseudomonadota > Alphaproteobacteria > JAEULC01 > JAEULC01 > JAEULC01. The sequence goes on from JAKLKW010000069.1 coordinate 29,264, forward strand.
GGCGAGAGCACGCTGCGCCCGCAGCTTCTGGAGGACTTCGTCGGCCAGGAGGCGGCGCGCGCCAACCTGCGCGTGTTCGTCGACGCCGCCCGCGCCCGCGGCGAGGCGCTCGACCACGTGCTGTTCTACGGGCCGCCCGGCCTCGGCAAGACGACGCTGGCGCAGATCGTCGCGCGCGAGCTGGGCGTGGGATTCCGCGCCACCTCGGGACCCGTGATCCAGCGCGCCGGCGACCTGGCCGCGCTGCTCACCAACCTGCAGCCGCGCGACGTGCTGTTCATCGACGAGATTCATCGCCTCAATCCTGCCGTAGAGGAGATCCTTTATCCCGCGATGGAGGATTTCCAGCTCGACCTGATCATCGGCGAGGGACCGGCGGCGCGCTCGGTGCGCATCGACCTGGAGAAGTTCACGCTGGTCGGCGCCACCACCCGCTCGGGCCTGATCACCACCCCCTTGCGCGAGCGCTTCGGCATCCCGCTGCGGCTCAACTTCTACACGCCGGCGGAGCTCGAGAAGATCGTGCGCCGCGGCGCCCGGCTGCTCGGCGTCGAGTTCAGCGACGCGGGCGCCGCCGAGATCGCCCGGCGCTCGCGCGGGACGCCGCGCGTGGCCGGCCGCCTGCTGCGGCGCGTGCGCGATTTCGTCTCGCTCGAGCCCGACCAGCGCATCGACGCCGAGGCGGCGGATCGGGCGCTCAACCGGCTGGGCGTCGACCGGATGGGGCTCGATGCCATGGACCGGCGCTACCTCACGGTGATCGCCGACAACTACGGCGGCGGGCCGGTCGGCGTGGAGACGCTGGCGGCCGCGCTCAGCGAGCAGCGCGACACGATCGAGGAAGTGATCGAGCCGTTCCTGATCCAGCAGGGCCTGCTGCAGCGCACGCCGCGCGGGCGCATGCTCGCCGACGGCGGCTGGCGCCACCTCGACCGCGCCGTGCCGGCGCGCGACCCCGCGCAGATGGAGCTGCTCGGCGCGGCGGAGGCGGCGGATGGCTGAGCCCCGGACGGCCGAGCGACGGACGGATGGAGCGCAGGCGGCCGGCGGAACCGGCGCCGATGTCCACGTGTTCCCGCTCCGGGTGTACTACGAGGACACCGACGCGGGCGGCGTCGTGTACCATGCCAACTACTTGCGTTTCGCCGAGCGGGCGCGTAGCGAGATGCTGCGCGCGGCCGGGGTCACGAACGTCGAGCTGATGGCGCGCGAGGGCTTGGCCTTCACGATCAGGCGCTGCGAGGTGGATTTCCTCAAGCCGGCCCGCCTGGACGACGTCCTGGAAGTCCACACGCGCGTGCTGGCGCTGAAAGGCGCGCGCGTCGAGGCCGAGCAGGTCGTCAGGCGCGACGGCGACGACCTCGCGCGGCTGAAGCTCGAGATCGCCTGCATCGACCGCGCCGGCCGCCCGGCGCGGCTGCCGGCCGTGCTGACCGGCGCGCTCGCCGCTGCGCCGCAAGCGGGCTGAACCCGGCAACCCGGACCCAACTGGATCGGAAACAACGGAAGAACCCATGGACCAGTCGACCATCGCCTCCGTCGCGCTGCCGGGATCGGTCGGCGCCAGCCATCTGTCGGTCATCGCGCTGTTCATGCAGGCCGACTGGGTGGTCAAGCTCGTCGTGATCCTTCTGTTCCTGGCCTCGGTCTGGTGCGCCTGCATCGTGGTCGGCAAGTGGCTGTCGCTGCGCAAGCGCTTCCGCGCCGCCGACCGGTTCGAGGACACGTTCTGGTCGGGCACGTCCTTGAGCGAGCTCTACGAGCGCGTCGGCAAGCGGCCGGGCGACCCGATGACCGCGATCTTCGCGGCGGCGATGCGCGAGTGGCGCCGCTCGGTCGACCGCGGCTCCGGCACCGACAAGGGCCTCCACACGCGCATCGACCGCGTCATGCAGGTGACCATGGCGCGCGAGATCCAGCGCATGGAGAAGAACATGACGTTCCTCGCCTCGGTCGGGTCGACCGCGCCGTTCATCGGCCTGTTCGGCACGGTCTGGGGCATCATGAACAGCTTCCAGTCGATCGCGGTGTCGAAGAACACGTCGCTCGCCGTGGTCGCGCCCGGCATCGCCGAGGCGCTGTTCGCGACCGCGCTCGGCCTGGTCGCCGCGATCCCGGCGGTGATCGCCTACAACAAGCTGTCGACCGAGCTGGGACGCTACGCCAACCGGCTCGAGGCGTTCGCCGGCGAGTTCAGCGCCATCCTGTCGCGCCAGCTCGAGGAGCGCGGCTGAAGCCATGGCGGCGCAACTGGTCTCGGCCCGCCGGCGCGGCCGGCAGGGCTACCAGAAGATGAGCGACATCAACGTGACGCCGTTCATCGACGTCATGCTGGTGCTGCTGATCGTCTTCATGGTGACCGCGCCGCTGATCATCGCCGGCGCGGCGATCGAGCTGCCGGCCGACAGCGCCGCGATCGCCGCCGCGCCGGACGACCGCACCATCGTGCTCAAGGTCGGGGCCAACGGCGACATCACGCTCAAGGACAAGAAGGTCGAGCCGGCCGTGCTGGTGCCCGAGATCCAGCGCCTCGCGGCCGGCGACCTGGCCAAGCCCATCGTCGTGGTCGGCGACCGGCAGGCGACCTACGGCCAGGTGGCGTCGGTGCTGGGGCCGTTGTCGGCGGCCGGCTTCACCGGCCTCGCGCTCGGCAAGATCGAAACCGGCGGGACGCCCGCCGGCGCGCCGAAGCCGGCCGCCGCGCCGCCGGCGCGCAAGCGGAGCTGAGGCGATGGCGGCGGCCTTGATGGGCGGCGGCGGGCGCCTGCGCGGCGTGCGCATAACGCAGCGCATCAGCGACATCAACGTCACGCCCTTCGTCGACGTGATGCTGGTGCTGCTGGTCGTCTTCATGATCGCAGCACCCCTGATCTCGACCACCGTGCCCGTGCGCCTGCCCAACGTCGAGGCCAAGCCGATCACCGACCAGCAGGAGCGGCTGGTGATCACGCTCGACCGCGAGGGCAATATCTTCCTGATGGACACGCAGCTCGAGAGCGAGGCGCTGGCGCCCCGCCTCAAGGCCATCGCCGAGGCGAAGAAGGACACGCGCGTCTCGCTGCGCGTCGACGCCGAGCAGCGCTACGGCGCCGTGCTCGACCTGATGGAGCGGCTGCAAGGCGCCGGCTTCGCCAAGGTCGACCTGATCTTCGACCCGATCGAGGTGGCGTTGGCGGCGCAGCGCGCCCAGGCGCAGACCCAGACGCAGGGCGTCAGGCCGTGACGAGGTCAGCCGATCGATGAGCGACCGCCGCGCCATACCGACGCGCCCCGGCGAGGAGAGCGACTGGTCCGACCGCACCGAGATGCGCGTCGGCTTCGCCGTCTCGGTGGCGCTGCATGGCGCGATCCTGGCGGCGCTGGTCGTCGGCATCCCCTACAGCTCGAGCCCGCGCTCGATCCTCGACCAGGTCGTGCCCGTCGACTTCGTCACGATCGCCGAGAAGCCGGCCGCCCCCAAGGTCGAGCCGCCGAAGCCGAAGCCGCTGGAGCCGCCCAAGCTGCCCGATCCGCCCAAGGAGACGAAGATCGAGCCGCCCCCGCCGGCACCGCCGCCGCCACCGCCGCCGCCGCCGCAGGAGGCCAAGCCCGAGCCGCCCAAGGTCGAGCCGCCGAAGCCCGAGCCTCCGCCCCCGCCGCCGCCCAAGGTGGTCGAGGCGCCCAAGCCCGAGGTGAAGCCCCCGCCGCCGCCGCCCCCGCCGCCGAAGAAGGTTGAGGCGCCGAAGCCGCCGCCGAAGCCCGAGCCCAAGAAGCCGGAGCCGCCGAAGAAGCAGGACGATTTCGCCTCGGTGCTGAAGACGATCGAGCAGCTGAAGCGCGACCGCGCGCCGCAGCTCACGCCGCCGCAGCCCAAGCAGGCGCAGGTGCAGCCGCCGCCGCCGCAGACCGCGATGAATTTCGCCCAGCAGCTGACCGGCACCGAGCTCGACGGCGTGCGCGAGCAGATCAAGCCGTGCTGGAACCCGAACTTCGGCGGCCGCAACGCGCAGGACATGGTGGTGGAGGTCGAGGTCTGGGCCAACCCGGACGGCACCATCCAGCGCGCGCAGGCGCGCCGCAACATGCGCATGGCGAGCGACCCGTTCTACCTGAGCGCCACGGAGGCGGCGGAACGCGCCGTGCTCAATCCCCGTTGCGCCGGGATCAATGGACAGCCACTGAGATTACCGCGGGAGAAGTACGAACAATGGAGATTCTTCGTGCTGGTATTCGACCCGAAGCAGATGCTGGGGATGTGATGATGAGACGCCTGCTCGCCTTCGCGGCCTTCGCGCTCATGATCGCCCTGGCTTCCGCGGCCCGCGCGCAGCTGCGGATCGACATCACGCAGGGCAACGTCGAGCCGATGCCGATCGCCCTCACGCCGTTCTACGGCAAGAACGAGGCGGCGGCGACGGCTGGGCGCGAGCTGGCGCAGGTGATCTCGGCCGACCTCGAGCGCTCCGGCCTGTTCAAGCCGATCGACCCGCGCGCCTTCATCCAGACGCCCGAGGCGCTGCAGACGCAGCCGCGGTTCGCCGACTGGCGCGCGATCGCCGCGCAGGCGCTGGTCACCGGCGCCGCGGAGGTGCAGACCGACGGCAGGCTCAAGATCGAGTTCCGCCTGTGGGACGCGATCCACGAGAACCAGATGGTCGGTCTCGCCTATTTCACCGTGCCGCAGAACTGGCGCCGCGTGGCGCACATCATCTCGGACCAGATCTACAAGCGCATCACCGGCGAGGACGGCTATTTCGACACCCGCATCGTCTACGTGTCCGAGGCCGGTCCGCAGAACCGCCGCATCAAGCGCCTGGCGATCATGGACCAGGACGGCGCCAACCACCGCTTCCTCACCGACGGCTCGGCGCTGGTGCTGACGCCGCGCTTCTCGCCGACGACGCAGGACATCACGTATCTCTCGTATTTCAACGGGCAGCCGCGCGTCTACATCTTCAACATCGACACCGGCCAGCAGGAGGTGCTCGGCGACTTCCCGGGCATGACCTTCGCGCCGCGCTTCTCGCCCGACGGCAACAGCGTGATCATGAGCCTGTCGACCGACGGCAACTCCGAGATCTACTCGATGGACCTGCGCACGCGGCTGGTGAAGCGGCTGACGAACCATCCCGCGATCGACACCTCGCCGTCGATGTCGCCGGACGGGCGGCAGGTCGTGTTCAACTCGGACCGCGGCGGCGCGCAGCAGCTCTACATCATGGATGCCGACGGAAGGAACGTGCGCCGCATCAGCTTCGGCGACGGCCGCTACGCGACGCCGGTATGGTCGCCGCGCGGCGACCTGATCGCCTTCACCAAGTTCGGCAAGGGGAACAGCACCTTCTACATCGGCGTGATGAAGACGGACGGCAGCGGCGAGCGGCTGCTGGCCTCGAGCTTCCTCGACGAGGGTCCGACCTGGGCGCCGAACGGGCGCGTGCTGATGTTCTTCCGCCAGACCCCGGCCAACGCCAGCGGCCAGGGCGGCTCCAGCCGGCTGCACAGCGTCGACCTCACCGGATACAACCTGCGGGAGGTCGTGACGCCGACCGATGCATCCGATCCGGCGTGGTCGCCGCTAATTCCCTAGCCACATGATGATCGCGGCGGACATGACTGATTTGGCAGGAAAAACCATGGTCGAACTATTGCTATCGACTGTTGTAATTTGGTACCGGCCATGTGTATAAGTGCCGGTCCGAACGGCTGTGGGGCTTTCGTCGACGTTGCGCGCTCGGGGACGAGCGATCTGTGAAGGAGTTCGACATGCACGTCAGAGTTCTAGGAATCCTGGCCGCGGCGGTTCTGCTCGCCGCGTGCAGCTCCACGCCCGAGGAGGTGGTCGAGCTGAAGGGCACGGGCGGCACCCAGGCCGCGCCGGCCCCGGCGGCGCCGCCGCCGCAGCAGGCCGTCCGCCCGCCGACCGGCCCGGCGCCGGGCTCGAAGGAGGAATTCGTCCAGACCGTCGGCGATCGCGTGTTCTTCGACACCGATCGTTCGGATCTGACGCCCGAGGCGCGCGGCACGGTCGAGAAGCAGGCCGCCTGGCTGAAGAAGTACCCGACCGTCTCGGTCACCGTGGAAGGCCATTGCGACGAACGCGGCACGCGCGAATACAACCTCGCGCTGGGCGAACGCCGCGCCACGGCGGTGAAGAACTACCTCGTCGCGCTCGGCATCCCGCCGAACCGCGTCCGCACGATCAGCTACGGCAAGGAACGTCCGGCCGTGGTCGGCTCGAACGACCAGGCCTGGGCGCAGAACCGCCGCAGCGTCACCGTGGTGAACTGATCGGGCAACGCTTCTCGCGCGCCGCCCCGCGGCGCGCGATCCGGGCCCGCGTGCATGTCGGCCCGGCCATCCGCGGTGGCGGATGGCCGGGCTTGCGCCTTATTATCGCCGGAAACGGACGGCACTGTCGGGGTTGCGAGGCGCTTGCGCGGCGTCCGCATCGCCACATGCGCCGTGCCGCCTCGCGCTTCAGGCAGACCGTCTCGTGACGAACCGGGTCGTGGCATGGATGCAATGATCTCCCCCCTCTCCCATCGCGTTGATCCCAATCCCGCGCGGCCGATCGCCATGCCGGCGGTCGCTGCCCGCCGGCGCAGGCCGGCGCGTCTCGCGCTGGCGGCGGCCGGCGCGCTTGCCTGGCTCGCCGTCGGGCAGGGCCTCGACGCGCACGCGCAGAGCCGCGACATGCAGCAGATGATCGACCGCATGGACCGGCTCGAGCGCGAGCTGTCGACCCTGCAGCGCAACGCCTATGGCCGCGCGCCCGGCGGCGCGCCCGGAGCGGCGCCCTATGCGGCGGCCGGCGCAGGCGGCGGCTCCGACGCCGCCATCGCGCGCATGGACGTGCGGCTGAGCGAGATGGAAGGCGTGCTCGCCTCGATCACCGGCCGGCTCGAGGAGCTGACCTACCAGAACCAGAGCCTGCAGAACCGGCTGGACAAGCTGGTCGGCGACGTCGATTTCCGCCTGCGTGCGCTCGAAGGCGGCGGCCCGCGGCCGCAGCAGGCCGAGCAGCAAGGCGCGCCGCCCCCGGCCGCGCCGCCGCCACCGGCCGGCGCGGCGCCTGCGCCGCTCAGTCCCCAGGCCCAGCCCGCCGGCGTCGCCCAGACCCTGGCC
>JAKLKW010000070.1 GCA_023150455.1 Alphaproteobacteria bacterium
GCCCGCTTTCGGCGCGGCGTGGGTTTCAAGCTGTTCAACCAGCTGCTCAGTGCCGGCCCCATCGCCAGCACCTGGATCATCGTCGTCAATGCCATGGGGGGATCGTTCGGTCTCATGCTGGACAATCTGATGCGGTCGCTGGCGTCCATCGTCTCGCCCTGACGCCGGTCGCACCGGTACTTGTCCGCGCGCCTCGACCGGCGTTTCACCGCACGCAGGGTCGCCTCGCTCGCCCGGGCCGGGAGGTCGCTGCAGCGGCAGGGCAGGCGGCACCACGAGCATGAGACGCGCCAGGAGGTCCGCTTCGCGCTTCGCCGCGCAATTTTGTGGTCGCGCGTGCCGACATGCGCACGCGGAGATGCACGCTTGCGGCCTCGCCGCTACGGCGGCACACTCTGCGAATGAAACCTGATCCGAACAGCGCCCTGGTCGCGGTCGACCTCCAATATGACTTCATGCCGGGAGGCGCGCTCGCGGTGCCGGACGGCGACGCGGTCGTGCCGCTCGTCAATCGCCTGGCGCGCCGCTTCGCCAACGTGGTGCTGACCCAGGACTGGCATCCGCCGCATCACGCCTCCTTCGCCTCGTCGCATCCCGGCAAGAAGCCGTTCGACACGATCCGGCTCGCCTACGGCGAACAGGTGCTGTGGCCCGATCACTGCGTGCAGGGAACGTCCGGCGCCGCGCTGCACGAGGATCTCGACATACCGCACGCGCAGCTCGTGATCCGCAAGGGCTATCATCCGGGGGTCGACAGCTATTCGGCCTTCCGCGAGGCCGACCGCGCGACGCAGACCGGGCTTGCCGGATACCTGCGCGAGCGCGGCATCGAGCGCCTGTATTTCTGCGGCCTCGCGACCGACTTCTGCGTCGCCTGGTCGGCGCTGGACGCGGTGCGCGCCGGATTCGCGGTGCACGTGATCGACGATGCCTGTCGCGCCATCGATCTTCGCGGATCGCTCGCCCAGGCATGGAACGAGATGGCGGCGGCGGGCGTGGCGCGCCATGCGGCCGACAAGGTGCCGGCCTGACCTCGGCTCTGCTGCCCGAGCCTGACGCGAACTGGGCATTGTTCCTCGATCTTGACGGAACGCTGCTCGACATTGCGGAACGGCCCGACGCTGTCGTGGTCCCGCGGGGCCTGCCGGCACTGCTCGCGCGCGTCGAGCGTGCGCTGGGCGGCGCGATCGCGATCGTCAGCGGCCGCTCGCTCGATACGGTCGACGCGTTGCTCGATCCCTGGCGCCCGGTGGCCGCGTGCGAGCACGGCGCCGAATGCCGGTTGCCGTCGGGGGGCATCGTGAACCCCCAGTCGCCGCCGGTGCCGGAAGACTGGCGGACCAGGCTGAGTGCGCTCGCGGTCGAAATGCCGGGTGTCATTGTGGAGAACAAGCATTCCGCCATCACCATGCACTACCGGCGCGCACCGCAATGGCGCGAGCGCCTGCACGACATCGCCGAGCAGTTGGTGGCGCCGCGCGCCGACGCCTTCGCCGTCACGCCGGCGCATCAGGCAGTCGAAATCCGGCCGCGCGGCATCGACAAGGGGCGGGCGGTAAGACTCCTGATGCGGGAGCCTTTGTTTCTCGGACGCGTTCCGGTATTCGTGGGAGACGACGTGACGGACGAAGACGGCATCGATGCGGCCCGGGAGCTGGGCGGCTGGGGTCTCAACGTCAGCGAGTGCTTTCCCGATGGGCCCGCGGGCGTCCGCCAATGGATCGTGGCCCTGGCCGGGCGACTGGGGGCAAGCTAGCGGGCATGAAACAGCTCGATTTGGCCGTGGTCGGCAATTGCAGCATCGCCAGCATCGTCGACCCGCTCGGGCGCCACGTGTGGTTCTGCTTTCCGCGTCTGGACGCGGACCCGCTGTTCTGCGCGCTGCTCGACGGCGACGACCCCGGTTCCGGTTTCATGGATGTCGAGCTCGCGCGCTTCGCCCACAGCTCGCAGCGCTACCTGCACAACACGGCCGTGCTGGAGACGCTGCTTTCCGACCAGGCCGGCAGCCAGATCCGCATCACCGACCTGGCGCCCCGCTTCAAGCGCTTCGGCCGCATCTTCCGGCCGCCGATGCTGGTGCGCAGGATCGAGCCCGTGGGCGGCCGGCCGCGCGTGCGCGTGCGCATCCGGCCGCGGTTCGAATACGGCGCCGAGGTGCCGGAGCGGCGCACGGGCAGCAATCATCTGCGTTTCGTGGCGTCCGGCCACGCGCTGCGCGTGACGACCGACCTGCCGATTTCATTCCTGGCGCAAGAGACCGAGTTCCTGCTGGACCGTCCCGGCCATCTGCTGATCGGCCCGGACGAAACGCTTGCCGAGTCGCCGCATTCGGTCACGCGCGACTTCATCGAGGAGACGGTCGAATACTGGCAGGATTGGGCGCGCTACTTGAACGTGCCGTTCGAATGGCAGACGGCGGTGATCCGCGCCGCGATCGCACTCAAGCTCTGCAGCTTCGAGGAGACCGGCGGAATCGTGGCGGCGCTGACCACGTCGATTCCGGAGGCGCCGGGCAGCCGGCGCAACTGGGACTATCGCTTCTGCTGGCTGCGCGACGCTTTCTTCACCGTGCAGGCCCTGAACCGGCTCGGCGTGACCAAGACGATGGAGGAATACGTCCGCTACCTGCTGAACGTCGTGCTGTCCGAGGACGGCGGCCCGGTGGCGCCGGTCTATCCGATCGTGCCCGGCTCGCCGATCGCCGAGTGGATCGCGCCGGCGCTGGGCGGCTTCCGGGGCATGGGGCCCGTCCGTGTCGGCAACCAGGCGGCCGAGCAGAAACAGAACGACATCTTCGGCTCGGTGGTCCTCGCGGCGACGCAGATGTTCTTCGACCAACGCCTGCCGCACCCCGCCGGCGTCGAGTTGTTTCGCCAGCTCGAGATCGTCGGCCGGCGGGCGGTCGAGGTGGCGCTCGAGCCCGACGCCGGGCTGTGGGAATACCGCAACCGCTCGCATGTCCACACCTTCTCCGCCGCCATGTGCTGGGCGGCGTTGAACGGGCTGCGCCGCGTCGCCAAGCGGCTTGGCCTCGAAGAAGAACGGCGCCGCTGGTCGGCCGAGGCCGAGCGCATCCGCGCCGCCGTTCTCGATGGCGCATGGCGCCCCAACCAGAACACGTTCGTGGCGCGGCTCGATGGCGACGGGCTCGACGCGTCGCTGCTGCTGCTCCCCGAGATCGGCATCATCGCGGCCGACGATCCGCGCTTCCTCGCCACGCTGGCTGCGGTCGAACGCCACCTGATGCGCGACGGGTTCGTGATGCGCTACGACACGGCCGACGATTTCGGCCTGCCCGAGACGGCCTTCCTCGTCTGTACCTTCTGGTACATCGACGCCCTCGCCGCCGCCGGCATGGTGGAGAAGGCGCGCACGATATTCGAGCGCGTGCTCGCGACGCGCAACCATGTCGGCCTGTTGTCGGAGGATTTCCATCCGGCGACCGGTCAGCTGTGGGGCAATTTCCCGCAGACCTATTCGATGGTCGGGCTGATCGTCACGGCGATGCGGCTGAGCCGGAGCTGGGTAGAGGGCCTATGGCACGCCTAGTGCTGGTCTCCAACCGCGTACCGTCGCCCGCCGACCGCGGCGTGCGCGCCGGCGGCCTGGTCGCCGCGCTCAGCGAGGCGATCAGCGGCGGGCTGTGGTTCGGCTGGAGCGGCCAGACCGGCGATGCCACCGACACGACCGCCACGCAGCGCCGATCGCGCGGGGTCACCTACGCCACCGTCGACCTCTCGCAGGCCGACTACGAGCGCTACTATGTCGGCTTCTCCAACAGCACGCTGTGGCCGCTGCTGCACTACCGGCTCGGGTTGATGGAGTTCGAGCGCGAGCAGTACTACGCCTATCTCGACGTCAATCGCGCCTTCGCGGCGGCGCTGTCGCCGCTGCTGCAGCCGGACGACGTCGTCTGGGTGCACGACTACCATTTGATCCCGCTCGGCGGCATGCTGCGCGAGAAAGGGATCGCCAACCGCATCGGCTTCTTTCTGCACGTCCCGTTCGTCCCGCCCAGCGCCTATGCCGTAGTCCCGAACGGCGCCGCGCTGCTCCAGTCGCTCGGCGCCTACGACCTCGTGGGCGTGCAGACGCAAAGCGACCTGCAGAACCTCGCGGACTGCCTGCGCGAGTTCCTGGGATGGCCGGTCGAGGACGGCAACTGCGTCCTGGGCGGCGGACGTACCACCCGGCTCGGCGCCTTCCCGATCGGCATCGATGCGACCGGCTTCGCCGAGATGGCGGTCGAGGGCGCCAACAGCGCGGAAGGCAAGCGGCTGCGCGAGAGCCTGGCGCGCCGCGCCCTGATCATGGGCGTCGACCGGCTGGACTATTCCAAGGGGCTGCCCAATCGGTTCCACGGCTATTCGCGGCTTCTGGCGCGCTGTCCCGAGCACCACCAGCGCATCACCTACGTCCAGGTCGCGGCTCGCTCGCGCGACGACGTTCCGCAATACCAGGCGATCCGGCGCGAGCTCGACCGCCTGGCGGGTCGCGTCAACGGGCGCTTCGGCACGATCGACTGGGTGCCATTGCGCTACGTCACGCGGCCGGTGCCGCGCGCGACGCTGGCGGGGTTCTTCCGCGTGGCGCGCGTCGGCCTGGTCACGCCGCTGCGCGACGGCATGAACCTGGTGGCCAAGGAATACGTCGCCGCCCAGGACGCGGACGACCCCGGCGTGCTGATCCTGTCGCGCTTCGCGGGCGCGGTGCACGAGCTGCCCGAGGCGCTGGTGGTCAACCCGATCGACGTGGACGAGATCGCCGAGGCCCTCGACGCGGCGCTGCGCATGCCGCTCGACGAGCGCAAGGCGCGCTGGCAGCGCATGTGGGAGCGCGTGCGCACCGACAGCGCCGTGGCGTGGCGCCGATCGTTCCTCGACACGTTGACGGACGGGCGGCGGAACTAGCGCGCCGCCACGCCGTGGTAGCTCTTGTACCAGGCAACGAAGCGCGGGATTCCGACGTCGATCGGCGTGCCGGGCTCAAAGCCGAGATCGCGCCGGCTGGCCTCGATGTCGGCGTAGGTCTCGCGCACGTCGCCCGGCTGCATCGGCTGCAGGTCGAGCTTCGCCTTCGTCCCCAGCTCGCGTTCGAGGATGTCGATGAAGCGCAGCAGCTTCTCGCTGCGGTGGTTGCCGAGGTTGTAGACGCGGTGCGGCGGGTCCTCGGGCCCGTTATCGGCGGGCGGGCGGTCGAGCGCCGCCAGGATGCCGGCGACGATGTCGTCGATATAGGTGAAGTCGCGCTTCATCTCGCCCTGGCCGAACACCGGGATCGGCTCGCCCTTGAGGATGCGGTCGGCGAACAGGAAGGCCGCCATGTCCGGCCGGCCCCAGGGCCCGTACACGGTGAAGAAGCGCAAGCCCGTCAGCTTCAGGCGGAACAGGTGCGCGTAGGATCGGCTCATCAGCTCGGTCGCCTTCTTGGTCGCGCCGTAGAGCGACACGGGCGCATCGGTGCGGTCCTCGATCGAGAAGGGCAGCTTGCTGTTGGCGCCGTAGACCGACGACGACGAGGCGTAGACCATGTGCCGGCATCGCGGCAGGGCGCGCGCGAGCTCCAGCACCGCCAAGTGCCCGGTGCCGTTGCTGTCCATGTAGGCGAAGGGATTGACCAGCGAGTAGCGCACGCCCGCCTGCGCCGCCAAATGCACGATACGGTCGAGGTCGGCGAAGCGGTCCTTCAGCGCCAGAACCGCGCGGTGGTCGGCGATATCGAGCATCTGGAAGGTGAAGCCGTTGCGCCCCTCCAGCCGCTTCAGGCGGGCCTGCTTCAGGCGGACGTCGTAGTAGTCGTTCAGATTGTCGATGCCCAGCACCTGCTCGCCGCGGTCGAGCAGCGCCAGCGCGACGTAGTGGCCGATGAAGCCGGCGACGCCGGTAACCAGGACGGTCATGGGGATCCAACAGCAGCGGGGCGGCGGCATCGTATAGCCGCGTTCGGGAGCCGCTGCAAACCTGCCGGCCGCCAATTCCGCGACGCAAGCTTGCTGCGCCGGCCTGGCTGCGGTCCGCAAGCTTCGGTCGGGCGGCGGCAGGCGGTGCGCACGGAAACATCAATGTGACGAACCTGCGGCGTGGCGGATTGTCACATCGGCGGCCAGGTATTACCTTAACGAGACACAAAATTACGCGATGCGGGGAGAGAGATGGTCGCGGCGGTCAACCTGGCCAACCCGAACCCGGTCACCCTCGACGACAAGTACACCCTCGAATCCGGTCGGGTCTACCTGACGGGCACGCAGGCGCTCGTGCGCCTGCCCATGATCCAGCGCCAGCGCGATCTCGCGGCGGGCTTGAACACCGGCTGCTTCGTCTCGGGCTATCGCGGCTCGCCGCTGGGCGGCCTCGACCAGGCCATGCATGGCGCGCGCCGGTTCCTCGAGAAGAACCACATCCGCTTCCAGCCCGGCATCAACGAGGAGCTGGGCGCGACCGCCGTCTGGGGCAGCCAGCAGGTCGGGCTGTTCCCCGGCGCCAGGTACGACGGCGTTTTCGCCATGTGGTACGGCAAGGGCCCCGGCGTCGATCGCTCCGGCGACGTCTTCAAGCACGGCAACGCGGCCGGCTCCTCGGCGCGTGGCGGCGTGCTGCTGCTCGCCGGCGACGACCATACCTGCAAGTCCTCCACCCTGGCGCACCAGAGCGAATACGCCTTCATGGATGCGCTGATCCCGGTCCTGAACCCGTCCAACGTGCAGGACATCCTCGATCTCGGCCTCTACGGCTGGGCGCTGTCGCGCTTCTCCGGCTGCTGGGCGGCGCTGAAGACGATCGCCGAGACGGTGGACAGCTCGGCCTCGGTCTATGTCGATCCGTCGCGCGTGGCGGTGAAGATCCCGAACGATTTCGAGATGCCGCCGGGGGGCTTGAACATCCGCTGGCCCGACCAGCCGCTGGACCAGGAGCTGCGGCTGCACAAGTACAAGCTCTACGCCGCGCTCGCCTTCGCCCGGGCCAACAACCTGAACCGCACCGTGATCGACAGCCCGCGGCCGCGCTTCGGCATCGTCACGACCGGCAAGTCCTATCTCGACGTCATGCAGGCGCTCGAGGACCTGGGCATCGATGCGGCGCACGCCGCCGAGATCGGCTTGCGCGTCTACAAGGTCGGCATGAGCTGGCCGCTCGAGCGCGAAGGCGTGCGCCACTTCGCCGAGGGGCTCGAGGAGATCCTGGTCGTCGAGGAGAAGCGCGCCGTCATCGAGAACCAGCTCAAGGAGCAGCTCTACAACTGGCGCGAGGACGTGCGCCCGCGCGTGATCGGCAAGTTCGACGAAGAGCGCACCTGGATCCTGCCTTCGAACGACGAGCTGACGCCGGCGCGCATCGCGCGCGTGATCGCGGCGCGCATCCAGCGCTTCTACGGCTCCGAGCGCATCCAGCGCCGGCTCGCCTTCCTGGCCGAGAAGGAGAAGGCGCTGGCCGAGCCGCGGCCGCAGATGAAGCGCATTCCCTATTTCTGCTCGGGCTGCCCGCACAACACCTCGACCAGGGTGCCCGACGGCAGCCGCGCGCTCGCCGGCATCGGCTGCCACTACATGGCGCAGTGGATGGACCGCTCGACCGCCACCTTCACGCAGATGGGCGGCGAGGGCGTCACCTGGGTCGGCCAGGCGCCGTTCACCAGCGAGCCGCATGTCTTCGCCAACCTGGGCGACGGCACCTACATCCATTCCGGCATCCTGGCCGTGCGCCAGGCCGTCGCGGCCAAGGTCAACATCACCTACAAGCTGCTCTACAACGACGCCGTCGCCATGACCGGCGGCCAGCGCCACGACGCCAGCTTCGACGTCGCCGGCATCACGCACCAGCTCTATGGCGAAGGCGTCAAGAAGATCGTCGTGGTCACGGACGACCCCGACAAATATCCGCTCGGCGCCGACTTCGCCCAGGGCGTGACGGTGCATCACCGCGACGCGCTCGACCGCATCCAGAAGGAGCTGCGCGAGATCCCGGGCGTCACCGCCATCGTCTACGACCAGACCTGCGCGGCCGAGAAGCGCCGCCGGCGCAAGCGCGGCCTGTTTCCCGATCCCGCCAAGCGCGTCTTCATCAACGATCTCGTGTGCGAGGGCTGCGGCGACTGCGGCGTCAAGTCGAACTGCCTCAGCGTCGTGCCGCTGGAGACCGAGTTCGGCCGCAAGCGCGCCATCGACCAGTCGACCTGCAACAAGGACTATTCCTGCGTCAACGGGTTCTGCCCCAGCTTCGTGACGGTGCATGGCGGCGGCCCGCGGAAGCCGAAGAAGGCCAAGGCGAGCGAGGACCTCCCGCTCGTCCTGCCCGAGCCCGCGCTGCCCGCGCTCGACCGGCCCTACGGCATCCTGGTCACCGGGGTCGGCGGCACCGGCGTGGTGACGATCGGCGCCTTGCTCGGCATGGCCGCGCATATCGAGGGCAAGGGCTGCGCGGTGCTCGACATGACGGGCCTGGCGCAGAAGGGCGGCGCCGTCATCTCGCATATCCGCCTGGCGGCGCGGCCCGAGGACATCCACGCCGTGCGCATCGCCGCCGGCGGCGCGCGGCTGGTGCTGGGCTGCGACATGGTGGTGGCGGCGTCGTTCGACGGCCTGGCCAAGATGGAGCGCGGCCTGACCCGCGCCGTGATCAACAGCCACGAGATCACGACCGGCGACTTCACGCGCAACCCCGACCTCGAGTTTCCCAGCCGCGCCATGGCCGAGACGATCGCCGCCGCGGCCGGCAAGGAAGCGGTGGATTACGTCGATGCCACGCGGCTCGCGACGGCGCTGCTCGGCGATTCCATCGCGACCAACCTGTTCATGCTCGGCTTCGCCTGGCAGCGCGGCCTGGTGCCGGTGGCCGAGAGCGCGATCTTCAAGGCGATCGAGCTCAACGCCGTGGCGGTCGAGGCCAACAAGGCGGCGTTCCGCTGGGGCCGCCGCGCCGCGCACGACCTGAAGGCGGTCGAGCGCGTGGCCCGGCCGCTGACGCCCACGGCCATGGCCGAGCCCGACGTCGCGACCAGCCTCGAGGACGTCGTCGCGCGCCGCATCGCCTTCCTGACCGGCTACCAGGACGCCGCCTATGCGCGGCGCTACAAGGACCTGGTGGTGCGCGTGCAGCGCGCCGAGGCCGAGCGCGCCAAGGGCATGTCCGGCCTGGCGCTTGCCGTCGCCCGCTACTACTTCAAGCTGCTCGCCTACAAGGACGAGTACGAGGTGGCGCGGCTCTACGCCGATCCGGCCTTCCGCGCGAAGCTCGAGGCCAGTTTCGAAGGCGACTACCGCCTGCGCTTCCACCTCGCGCCGCCGCTCATCGCGCACAAGGACCCGGAGACGGGCGAGGCGCAAAAAATGGAATTCGGAGCCTGGATGCTGCCGGTCTTCCGCCTGCTGGCCGGGTTCAAGGCCCTGCGCGGCACGACGTTCGACCCGTTCGGCCGCACCGAGGAACGCCGGATGGAGCGCCAGCTCATCGCCGACTACGAGAGGACGGTCGACGCGCTGCTGGCGAACCTCTCGCACGACAACCACGCGCTCGCGGTCGAGATCGCCTCGACGCCCGAGCATATCCGCGGTTTCGGCCACGTGAAGCAGCGCCATCTCAAGGACGCCAAGGCCAAGGAAGCCGCCCTGCTGGCGCGGTTCCATACGCCCGTCCAGCCGCGCGCCGCGGCGGAGTAGGCCCGAACGCGGTGTCGGTGGTCCTTAGCCGCGTGTGCCTCCATGTCCGTCCCCGCTCCCCTTGCGGGAGGGGGCTCGGGGGAGGGGGCGCCCCGGTCGGAACTCGGTGGTCAGGCAGTGTGTCGCGTGATGTTGATGCCGCTCCCCTGACCGCCCCGAGTATCGGGTCGACCCCTCCCCCTAGCCCCCCGCAAGGGGAGGGGGGACCGAAATTCAGCTAACCGCGCCAACGGCGTTCCTCGCGTGCCTCCCACATGACTGAAGCGCGCCTGTCAACGCGGCTCTGGGTCATGGCCATGATCCGGCGCTGCTCGGTCGAGGGCCAGGTCGCCATGGTCGTGCGCAAGGGCGACGAGGACCGCGGCGCCGTGCTGCTCAAGGTCAACCGCTTCGACGCCGGCTGCACCGTGTGGACGCAGACCCGCGATCTCGACGGCGCGCCCGCGTGGATGTGCGGCACCGGCAAGGATCCGGTCGCCGAGGCCGCCGCCGACGCCTATGTCCAGCGCCAGGTCGCCCGCGACCCCGACCTCTGGGTGATCGAGATCGAGGACCGCCACGCGCGCTACGCGCCGGACGGCAAGCTGCTGTAGCCGCGACCGGTCCCGTCAGATTGCCTTGGCGATCGCCCGCTTGATCTCGTCGATGCGCCGCTCGTCGCGGCGATAGAACGTCCACTGCTTGATGCGCTTGGGGCGCACCAGCCCGGCCTGCACCAGGATGCGCATGTGCTCGCTGACCGTGGGCTGGCTCACCTTGAGCTTGCGCGCGATCAGCACGCCGCACACGCCGTCCTCGACCAGGTCGCCGTCCACCTGCGGCGGGAAATGCGCGCGCGGGTTCCGAAGCCACTCCAGGATGGCAAGGCGCCGCTCGTTGGCGAGCGCGCGCATGGCGAGGGCGATAGCCATATTGCCAATTAGCCAAGTCACGAATTAATGTCAACAGGCGGCGTGGCGCGACGGTGCTTCGGCCCCGGGTCTTCGGTCGAACCCAGCCGCAGGCAAGCGGGGAGATCGTGATGGACGCATCTGGTCCGCGGCGTCTGTGATCCTGCGGTGCGGAGAAGTGCCATGAGCTCAACGACGGCATCCGAAGCCCGGACCGTCGATCGCGACGCGATCGCGGCGATGGAGCGGATCATCCGGCCGCATGCCAGGCGGACGTCCGTCATCGAGCTCGACGCGGGCGAGCTCGGGCTCGCCCCGGGCGCGTTGACCATCAAGCTCGAGCTCTTGCAGCATGCCGGTTCGTTCAAGAGCCGGGGCGCCTTCGCGAACCTGCTGACGCGGGCGGTGCCGTCGACCGGCGTGGCGGCGGCGTCGGGCGGCAACCACGGCGCGGCCGTCGCCTATGCGGCGATGAAGCTGGGCATACCGGCGAAAATCTTCGTCCCCGCCATCTCGTCGCCGGCGAAGATCGAGCGCATCCGCGGCTATGGCGCCGATCTGACGGTCGGCGGCGAGCGCTATGCCGACGCGGCCGCTGCCTGCGAGCGGTGGATCGCGCAAACGGGCGCGCTGTCCGTGCATGCCTTCGACCAGCCGGAGACCATGCTCGGCCAGGGCAGCCTGGCACTCGAGCTCGAGCAGCAGGCGCCCGCGCTCGACACCGTCCTGGTCGCGGTCGGCGGCGGCGGCCTTATCGGCGGGATCGCCGCCTGGTACGCCGGCCGTGTCAAGGTGGTCGGCGTCGAGCCCGAGGCCTCGCCGACGCTGCATCGCGCGCTGCAAGCCGGAGGGCCGGTCGATGTCGAGGCGGGCGGCATCGCCGCCGATTCTCTGGCGCCGCGCCGCGTCGGCGAGCATGTCTTTCCGATCGCCCGCGACCACGTCGCCGAGGTCGTCCTGGTCGGCGACGGCGCGATCCGCGACGCGCAGGCGCGGCTGTGGAACGGCCTGCGCGTCGTCGCCGAGCCGGGCGGCTCCGCCGCCTTCGCCGCGCTCGCCAGCGGACGCTATCGCCCGCGCCCCGGCGAGCGCGTCGGCGTGGTGGTCAGCGGGGGCAATACCGTGGCGGTCGACTTCGCCCGGCAGACTGCGTCACCGCAGACTTTCGTGACGGGTTTCGCTTCTGCCGCCATGCTCGGCGGCGCCCGCGATCCCGCTTTCAGGGCGATTGAGATCGAGGACCGCGCACGGCCGCGACAAGCCGGACCGGGAGATCGTCCGAGGCGGCAAGAGTAACGGCGCTTCATGGTCGGCACGCCGTTGGCCCGCGCAACTTTGATCCATATCATGGCGATTTGCACCAATGCGGCGCTATTTTGCCGACGATTTCCGAAGTGTCGGGAAGGAGGAACGCGATGCCATACGGGTGGCCAAAGGCTGCCGGCGTCCTCTTTGCCGCGGCTCTGCTCAACGGGTCGGCGCAGGCGGTCGGTGTATTGAACGGCTCCGTGGCCGATGGCGCGTTTGCGGTTGCCGCTGTCCCGGTCGGCGACGGTGGCTCTCCCTATAATGCCTTCACCAAGCCGCAGGTGAAGTCGCAGAAGCCGGTCGGATCGGGCAGCAAGACGCTGGGAACGGCCGCCGCTCCTTCGACCCAGGCCGGCCGGGTATCGCGGCCGCCGCCGCGGCCGCCGAGCCTAGGCAGCTATCAGCCGCCGCCGCCGAGCGGGTTCCAGGCGCCAAACCTGGGCGGTTATCAGCCGCCGCCGCCGACCGGGTTCCAGCCGCCAAACCTGGGCGGTTATCAGCCGCCGCCACCGACCGGGCTCCAGCCGCCGTCGTTGGGTGGATTCCAGCCGCCCAGTTGGCCGCGGGATCAGCACAGCCTGCCCGCCCCGGCTGCCTCGGGCACCGCTACCCCGGGAACCGTCGCGGGCCCACCTCCGCCAAGCGTTGCCGGCGGCACCGCTTCGACCTGTTATGGACCGACGGCCTCGCCCTCGGGCTGTTCGGTCCAGAGCCCGTCGATCAGCGGAACTCCGGCGACGAACGTGATGATCGGCGGGCCACAATCGAACGGCGAACTCCCGCATCCCGCGCCGCCGCCCCAAGGATCCCCGCCGTTGCCGCCCGGGACCGACGTCTGCAGGGTCCGGCCCGACCTATGCCTTGCCCCCGCTCCGAGGTCGAATGTCGCAGGCGGAAACGCCAACGTTGGGGGAGCCACCGGCAGCGCTCCGGCTGGCGGGGGCGGTCAAGCGACGGTCGTCGTCCGCGAGGAATACGGTTCTCCGGGACCCGCGATCGGTGTCGTGATCGGGGTGCCGACGGTCGAATACGTTCCGCAACCCGTGCCCGTCTATCCGGACCCGCCTCCCGGGGCGTACAGCGAGAACCAGGTGATCTACGGCCAGCCGCCGCCCGCGACCGCGGCGGCAGCCCCCGCTGCGCCCGCGGTCGTCGATCCCTTCGTCGAGGTGATCGCAAGACTGAAGCGATTGGACGAGATGCGGCGCAACAAGCTGATCACGGCCGACGACCACCGCGGCCAGCGTCAGGCGATCCTTGCCGCGCTGGATGCGGGCCAGGTGTCGCGGACCGTGGGCATCGAATACGGCCTGCGCCGGCTCAAGGGCATGAGCGACGACGGAACGATCGACGCCAAGGAATACGAGGAGAAGCGCAAGGAATTCGTGCTCCTTCTCTAGGTGCCCGTCCGACCCTTCGAACGGGCGATGCAGCTCCATTCAGGCTCTGCCCGGTGATGCGCCGGGTGGTTGCCCGCCTCCGCCGCGCCCGCCAGGCCGCATGACGGCCGGTCCTTGAGACGGGCCCCGCTTCTGCCGCTATGCTGCGGGCCGCCTGCCTTCGCTTCGCCCGGAATCCGTCATGTCGCCTGCCGCCGCCGCGACCCAGTCCCCCATGCGGCATCGTCCGTTCCTGCTGTTCTGGTGTGCCCGGGTCGCATCCACCGTGGCGTTCCAAATGCAGGCGGTCGCCATCGGCTGGCAGCTCTACGACCTGACCCAGGACCCGCTCGACCTCGGCCTCGTGGGCCTGGTGCAGTTCGTGCCGGTGGTGGCCCTGTCGCTGCTGGTCGGTCACGTGGCCGACCGCTACGACCGGCGCGTGGTGATCCGCGCCTGCTTCGCGGTCGAGGCGGTCGCGGCCGCCCTGCTGACGGCGGGCAGCGCCGGGCAATGGCTGGAGCGCGAGGCGATCCTGTCGCTGGTGTTCGTCGTCGGGGTCTGCCGCGCCTTCGAGCTGCCGAGCATGCAGGCCCTGGTGCCGGCCCTGGTGCCGGGTCCGCTGCTGTCGCGCGCCGTCGCGGCGTCGACCTCGGCCAACCAGACCGCGATCATCGCGGGTCCGGCGCTCGGCGGCGTGCTCTATGTCGCCGGCGCGGGCGTGGTCTATGCCTGCTGCGCCGCGCTGTTCGCGGTCGCCAGCGCGCTGGCCGCCGCGATCCGCATCGATCGGCCGCCGGCGCACCGCGCGACGCCCGGCCTGGCCTCGCTCTTCGTCGGCTTCACCTACATCCGCGGCCGGCCCGTCCTGCTCGGCGTGGTCTCGCTCGATCTGTTCGCCGTGCTCCTGGGCGCCGCCACCGCGCTGCTGCCGATCTACGCGCGCGACGTGCTCGCCACCGGTCCATGGGGCCTCGGCATCCTGCGCTCGGCGCCGGCGGTCGGCGCGCTTGCCACGGCGGTCGTCCTGGCGCGCCGACCACTGCAGCGCCGCGCCGGGCGCATCATGTTCGCCGCCGTGGTCGGTTTCGGCGCCGCCACGGTCGTGTTCGCGCTCTCCACGTCGCTTCTCCTTTCGGTCGCGGCCCTGGTCACGCTCGGAGCGTGCGACGCGGTCAGCGTCGTGATCCGCCTGTCGCTGGTGCAGATCGAGACGCCGGACGAGATGCGCGGCCGCGTCAGCGCCGTGAACGCGATGTTCATCGGCACCTCGAACACGCTCGGCGATTTCCGCGCCGGACTTGCCGCCGCTTGGCTCGGCGTCGTGCCGGCCGTGGCGATCGGCGGTATCGGCACGCTGCTCGTGGCCCTGCTGTGGATGCGTCTCTTCCCGGACCTCGCGCGGCTCGAACGCCTGGAGCCGGGGCGTGGGTGATGCGCCGGGTGGGCAGCGGCGACTTGTCGCCGCTGCGGCCGGGCGCTATTGAGGCGCGTCATGAACGATGCGGCGCCTCTGCTCTCAGCCGACGACCCGCCGCCGGTCGAGCTGGTGAACGAGTCCGGAGGCGCGCCGGTGCTGCTGGTGTGCGATCACGCCAGCCGAGCCGTGCCCAGGCGGCTCGACCAGCTCGGCCTCGACGACGCGGCGCTGATGCGCCATATCGGCTGGGACATCGGCGCCGCCGAGGTGACGCGGCACCTGAGCCGCCGTTTCGACGCGCCGGCCGTGCTCAGCGGCTTCTCGCGCCTGGTGGTCGACTGCAACCGCCGGCCGGACGATCCGACCTCGATCCCCGCCGTCAGCGACGGCGTGATCGTCCCGGGCAACTGCGATCTGGGCGCCGCCGAGATCGCCCGGCGCCGGGCGGCCTGCTTCGATCCCTATCACGCGGCGGTCGCGCGGCGGCTCGATCGCCTCTCCGGCGCCGGTGTCGTGCCCGCCTTCCTGTCGATCCATTCCTGCACCCCGATCTTCAAGGGCTTCGAGCGACCCTGGCAAGTCGGGGTCCTCTACGACGCCGATACGCGCATCTCCGCGCCGCTGATGCAGGCGCTGGTCCGGCGCGGCGACGTGTGCGTCGGCGACAACCAGCCCTACTCCGGGCGCACCCATTCCGGCTACTCGGTCGACGCCCATGCCGGTGTTGCCGGCCTGCCGCACGTCATGGTCGAGATCCGCCAGGACCTGATCGACACGCACAAGGGCGCCGAGCACTGGGCCCGGGTGCTGGGCGACGCGCTGGCGCCGATCCTGGCCGATCCCGGCCTCTACCGGAAGCACGCCCCAATGGATTCAAACGGCCGATGAAGACCTCGCCGCCGCCCTTCACGATCGGCATGGAAGAGGAATACCTGCTGGTCGATCGCGTCACGCGCGACCTTGTCTCCGACCCGCCGCCCGAGATGATGCAGGAATGCGAGGCGCTGCTCCAAGGCCAGGTCATGCCCGAGTTCCTGCGCGCGCAGATCGAGGTGGCGACGCGTCCCTGCGCCACCATGCAGGAGGCGCGCGCCGACCTGGCGCGGCTCCGGCGCACCGTGGCGGAGGTGGCGGCGAAGCACGGCCTCGCGCCGATCGCCGCGGGCCTGCATCCCTTCGCGGTGTGGGAAAGCCAGCGCGCTACGCAGAAGGAGCGCTATGTCGCGCTGGCGCGCGACCTGCAGGCGGTCGGCCAGCGCCTGATGATCTGCGGTCTGCACGTGCATGTCGGCATCGGCAACGACGACCTGCGCATCGACCTGATGAACCAGGTCTCGTATTTCCTGCCGCACCTCCTGGCGCTCAGCACCTCCTCGCCGTTCTGGCGCGGCCGCGACACCGGCCTCAAGTCCTACCGCGTGTCGGTTTTCAACGAGCTGCCGCGCACCGGCCTGCCGCAGCGCTTCGAGAGCTTCGGCGAGTACGCGCGCCACGTCGACGTGCTGGTGCGCGCCGGGCTGGTCGAGGACGCGAGCAAGCTGTGGTGGGACGTGCGCCCGTCGGCGCGCTTCCCGACGCTCGAGATGCGCATCACCGACGCGTGCTCGCGCCTCGATGACGCGCTGTCGATCGCCGCCATCTACCGTTGCCTGCTGTCGATGCTGTGGCGGCTCAAGGGCAACAACCAGCGCTGGCGGCTCTATGCCGACATGCTGGTCGCGGAGAACCGCTGGCGCGCGCAGCGCTACGGCACCGACGAAGGCCTGGTCGACTTCGGCAAGGGCGAGATCGTGCCCTATGCCGACCTGCTCGAGGAAATCATCGCCCTGGTCGAAAGCGACGCCGAACGGCTCGATTCCACCGAGGACGTCCTGCGGGCGCGCGACATCCTCGGCCGCGGTACCTCGGCGCATCGCCAGGTCCGGGTCTACGACCAGGCCGTCAAGGCCGGTGCGGCGCCGCGGGAGGCGCTGATCCAGGTGGTCGATTTCCTGATTGCCGAGTTCACGCAAGGCATTTAGCCGCCGTCCGTCCCGGCGGCCCGCCGGCAGCGTTAAGAGAGGCTAAAGAATCCTCGCGCATGGTACCGCGGCGATGGAACCGATGGGTCGCCGGGGCGCGGGACGCGCATGGTCGAGGACGAGCTTCGCCACGAGATCGCGCGCAAGGTCGACGCCGCCGACCTCATGCGCCTGTTCGACTATTGGCGTACCCGTCATCGCGGCGACCTGCTGCCGGCGCGCCGCGACATCGATCCGATGGACCTCGCCTTCGTTCTCGGCGATCTGGTCCTGGTCGATGTCCTCGGCGATCCGCTGCGCTTCCGCTACCGGCTGGTCGGCGCGAACGTCGCCCGGCGCTCGAGCCGGGACAATACCGGCGTCATGGTGCACGAGCATCCCGACGCGGAGTTCCGCCCCACCGCGCTGCGCTTCTACGCCGGCATCGCCACGGCGGCGCGGCCCGATGGCGAGCGCCGCAAGATGCTGACCAGCGAGGGCCTGCGCAAATACCAGATCCTCGGCCTGCCGCTGGCCGCCGACGGCCGGACCGTCGACATGATTCTCGTGGGCCTCCACTACGACGCGTGACGCGCGCGACCGGCCTGACCCGCGCCGGGCCGGCGTCCAGCAAGGCCAAGAACAGGATGGATCTCGAAGCGTTACGTGCGACGATCGCCGGGCAGATCAGCCACCCCGACCTGCTGCGGCTGCTCGATTACTGGCTCGAACGGTGCAGGGACGGGCGGCTGCCGGCGCGGCGCGACATCGACCCGCTCGCCCTGCCCTACGTCATCGGCCATCTGATCCTGGTCGACGTCGAGCGCGACCCGTTGCGCTTCCGCTACCGGCTCATTGGCAGCAGCCTGAGCCTGCAGTTCAACCTCAACCTGACCGGCCGCCTGGTCGACGAGCATCCCGACCCGACCATCCGCCGCCTGGCCAACGAAGCCTACGCCACTGTCGTCACGACGGCCCGGCCGCTTGCCTATCGCCGCGACGCGGTCATCAACAAACGGGTGCGCCGCTACGACGTGCTCATCCTGCCGCTGGCGAGCGACGGGCAGACGGTCGACAAGATCCTGGTCGGGATGAAGTAGAGGGACGCTACTTCCCCGCCACCGTCATGCCCTCGATGCGCACGGTCGGCGCGTCGGTGCCGTAGCGGAACTGCAGGTCGTTCGCGGCACTGAGCGCGCGGAACATGTCCTTGAGGTTGCCGGCGATCGTCACCTCGCTCACCGGGTAGGCGCGCTCTCCGTTCTCGATCCAGAAGCCGGTGGCGCCGCGGCTGTAGTCGCCGGTCACGCCGTTGACGCCCATGCCGAGCAGCTCGGTGACGAGGAAACCCTGCTTGATGTCGGCCATCAGCTCGTCCGGCGTGCGGTCGCCGGGCTCGAGATAGAGGTTGCTCGGCGCGGGCGAGGGCGGGCCGCCGGTGCCGCGCGCGGCATGGCCGGTGCTCTGCAGCTTCAGCTGCCGGCCCGAGCGCAGGTCGAGCAGCCAGGTGGTCAGCACGCCCCTCTCGACCACGGCGCGGCGCCGATTGGCGACGCCCTCGCCGTCGAACGGCTTCGAGCGCAGGCCGCGCCTGCGGTGCGGGTCGTCGACGATGGTGATGCCGGGACCGAACACGGCCTGGCCGAGTCGATCCTTGAGGAAGCTGGTGCCGCGGGCGATCGCCGTGCCGTTGATCGCGCCCGCCATGTGCCCGATCAGCCCGCCGGCGACGCGCCGGTCGTAGACGATCGGCACGCCGGCCGTCCTGACCTTGCGCGGGTTCAGCCGCCGCACGGCGCGCTCGCCCGCCGCCCTGCCCAGCGTCGCCGCGTCGTCCATGTCGCCGCCGTGCACGGTCGAGCAGAAGTCGTAGTCGCGCTCCATCGCCGTGCCCTCGCCGGCCAGCACCGACACGCTGAGGCTGTGGCGCGTCACGGCATAGGCGCCGGAAAACCCGTTGCTGGCCGCGAGCGTCACCTGCGATCGGCTCCATCCCGCCTCGGCGCCTTCGCTGTTGGTGACGCCCCTGACCGCCATGGCGGCGTCCTCGGCCGCCCGGGCCAGCGCGATCAGCCGCTCCGTCGGCGGCTCGGCCGGGTCGCACAGGTCGAGCTCGGGCACGCCGCCCTTGGCCAGCTGCTCCGGCGCGGCCAGGCCGCAGTACGGATCCTCCGGCACCACCCGCGCCATGGCGATGGCCCGCGCCACCAGCTCGTCCAGCGCCTTGGGCGCGGTGTCGGTCGACGACACGATCGCCTGGCATTGCCCGATCAGCACGCGCAGGCCGAGGTCGCGGCTTTCCGCGCGCTCCAGCTTCTCGAGCTTGCCCAGCCGGCGCGCGTGGCTGAGCGCCGCCGAGTCCACCAGCACGGCGTCGGCCGCGTCGGCACCGGCATTGCGAGCGCGCCGGATCAGGTCGCCGAGCAGGTCGAGCGCGGCGTCGTTGGATGCGGCCATGGGATCCTATCCGAACAGAATCAGGGCGAAGATCAGCGCCGCCACGAGTCCCACGGTCATCAGCATGCGGAAGCGCACGCGGTCGACCTCGGGATTGGCGACGTCGGGATGGCGCGACCGGTTGCTGCCGGCCAGGTGCCACAGCCCCCACACGGCAGACATCGCCAACAGCGCTCCGATCAGCGGCGTCGTTTCGGACATGGGCCCCTAGTCTAGTCGGCACAACTCGGACGCGCCACTCGCTCTGCCGAGGTTCCGCGGATCGGTGGTGCGTTGATGCAACGACATTGATCTCGAAACACGCTGGCACACGATTTATTAACTATCTGATCATTATACCCCTAGGGTGATTGGCGTTAAGCTTGGAGGATAATATGTCGCTGAAGGAGCAAATCAACAAGGCGATCGGCGCACACGGCATGTGGAAGCAGCACCTGCGCAATGCGATCGAAGCCGGCAAGTCCGACTTCACGGTCGGCAATGTCTCGAAGGACAACCTGTGCGATTTCGGCAATTGGCTCTATGGACCGGGCCTGACGGCCGCCGAGAAGGGGACACTCGACTTCGAGAAAGTGAAAGCCCTGCACTCACGCTTTCACCAGTGCGCATCGAAGGTGCTCGCCTGCGCCCTGGCCGGGAAGCGGGGCGAAGCGGAATCGATGATGGGCGTGTCGGGCGAATTCTCGAGCGTTTCCGCCGACCTGACACGGGCCATGCAGGTCTGGAAGGCCAACGCTTCGAAGTGAAGCGCACGCGCTGCTGCCGTACGCATTGGTTTTCCCGCCGCGGGCCGCATCGCATGATGCGGCCCACGATGCGAGAGGCGTACGATTCTCGGACGACATCGCGGCGCCCTAGTGTTGTGACTCTAACGCTTGTTTCGCGCGAGCCACTTTTTCGAGGATTTTGGCTGCGGACTTGGTCCAGATGAAGGGCTTGGGGTCGGCATTGTGGTTTTCCAGGTATTCCATAATGGCGCTCTCCAGTTCTGCGACGCTCTTGAAAGCGCCGCGGCGGATACGCTTTCGAGTGATCTCAGCGAAGAAGCGCTCGACCATGTTGAGCCAGGATGCCGAGGTCGGTGTGAAGTGAAGGTGGAAGCGCGGATGCCGCTTGAGCCAGCGTCGGACGGCAGGAGTCTTATGGGTGGCATAGTTGTCGACGATCAGATGGAGGTCGAGCCCGGGCGGGGTCCGCTGATCGATGAGCCCGAGAAAGCGCAGGAACTCGCGATGTCGATGGCGTGCCATGCAGGTTCCGATGACCTTGCCGTCCAGCATGTTGAGCGCCGCGAACAGGGTCGTGGTGCCGTTGCGCTTGTAGTCGTGGGTCATGGTGCCGGCGCGCCCCTTCTTCATGGGCAGGCCGGGCTGGGTGCGATCGAGCGCCTGGATTTGGCTCTTTTCGTCGACGCACAGGACCAGCGCCTTGTCCGGAGGGTCGAGATAGAGCCCGACCACGTCCGCCACCTTGGCAGCGAAGTTCTTGTCGCGCGAAACCTTGAACGTCTTGACCAGATGCGGCTTGAGCCCGTGCGCGTGCCAGATGCGCTGCACGCTGCTGTAGGAGATGCCGGCCACCCGCGCCATGCTGCGCACGCTCCACTGGGTCGCGTTCGGCGGCTTCTCGTACAGCGTCATGTGCACCACCTGCTCGATCTTTTCTGCCGCCAACGGCTTGACGCGCGAAGGGCGAGTTGCGTCCTTCAAAAGCCCATCCACGCCCTTGGCCATGTAGCGCCGGCGCCAGCGGCGGACCGTCAGTACGCTCTTGCCGGTCGCCGCCGCGATCGATATGGCCTGCAGTCCATCGCCCGCCGCCAGCACGATCCGCGCCCGCCACACTACCTTCCGCGGCGTATTCCGGTCCCGGACCAGCCGCTCCAATCGCTCGCGATCAGCTGCGCTGATCGTAATCCGCTCGATCTTCCTCATCGGCGCAGACTCGCAGGTCCGCACCGATTTGTGAATCCCCCGTCAGCAACGGAACACTAGAGACCGGCAGCGCGGTTCGCCGCCGCCGTCACCGCCTTGAGCGACGCCGTCACGATGTTCGCATCCATGCCGACGCCCCAGACCGTGCTTCCGTCGTCCGTCTGCGCCTCGATATAGGCGACCGCCATGGCGTCGGCACCGGCGCCGACCGCGTGCTCGTGGTAGTCGCGCACGCGGATGGCGGCGCCGGCATGGCGCGCCAGCGCGTCGACATAGGCGGCGATCGGCCCGTTGCCCTGGCCCTCGATCCGCCGCGTGCGGCCGCGCTCGACGATCTCGGCCTCGATGCGCCGGTCGGCCGCGCCGGTCCCCGCGCCGGGTCCTGCGCCGGGCCCTGCGCCGGGCCAGGTCTTGTGCCCGACGAACTTCAGCGGCGTCTCGCGCTCCAGGTATTCGTCCTTGAACGCGGCCCAGATCGTCTCCGGCCTGATCTCCTTGCCGGTGCGGTCGGCGACCTCCTGCACCACGCGGCTGAACTCGATCTGCAGGCGGCGCGGCAGGTCGAGCCCGTAGTCGGTCTTCAGCACGTAGGCGATGCCGCCCTTGCCGCTCTGGCTGTTGATGCGGATGATCGCCTCGTAGTCGCGCCCGAGATCGGCCGGGTCGATCGGCAGGTACGGCACCTCCCAGGCCCGGCTGTTGCTGCGCTTGATCGCGTCGAAGCCCTTCTTGATCGCGTCCTGGTGCGAACCCGAGAAGGCGGTGAACACCAGGTCGCCGCCATAGGGATGGCGCGGGTGCACCGGGATCTGGTTGCAGTACTCGACCGTGCGGCGCACCTGGTCGATGTCCGAGAAGTCGAGCCCGGGATCGACGCCCTGGCTGTAGAGGTTGAGCGCCAGGGTCACGACGCAGACGTTGCCGGTGCGCTCGCCGTTGCCGAACAGCGTGCCCTCGATGCGGTCCGCCCCCGCCATGACGCCCAGCTCGGCGGCGGCGACGCCGGTGCCGCGGTCGTTGTGCGGATGCAGGCTCAGGACGAAGCGGTCGCGGTGCTTGAAGTTTCGATGGCACCACTCGATCTGGTCGGCATAGACGTTCGGCGTCGCCATCTCCACCGTCGCCGGCAGGTTGATGATCATCTTCTTCTCCGGCGTCGGCCGCCAGACGGCGGTCACCGCCGCGCAGATGTCGCGCGCGAAGTCGAGCTCGGTGCCGGTGAAGCTCTCGGGCGAGTACTGGCAGACGATCTCCGTGCCGTTCATGCGCCCGGCGTTGCGGCGCACGCGCTCGGCGCCCTTGACCGCGATGTCGACGATGCCCTGGCGGTCGAGCCCGAACACCACCCGGCGCTGCAAGGTCGAGGTCGAGTTGTAGAGATGCACGATGGCGCGGCGCGCGCCCTTCAACGCCTCGTAGGTGCGGTCGATCAGCTCGTCGCGCGCCTGGGTCAGCACCTGGATGGTCACGTCCGCCGGGATCATGTCCTTGTCGATCAGCAGGCGGACGAAGTCGAAATCGGTCTGCGAGGCGGCCGGGAAGCCGACCTCGATCTCCTTGAAGCCGAGCTTGACCAGCATGTTGAACATGCGGGTCTTGCGCTCGGAGTCCATCGGCTCGACCAGCGCCTGGTTGCCGTCGCGCAGGTCGACGCTGCACCAGGCCGGCGGCGCAGTGATGGTGCGGCCCGGCCATCGCCGGTCGGGCAGGCCGATCGGCGGGAAGGCGGAATACTTCTCGGACGGAACGCGGATCATGGACATGGCTGTCTCTCTCTCGATGGCGACGGTTGGCGAGGTCCCGGAAGGGGAAGGGCGGCGCCTGGCGGCGCCCGTCTGGCCGACGGTCGTGCCTCTAGCGGCGCCGGCGGCCGGGGCTAAGTCGCAGCGAGAGAAGCAGCAGCGCGCCGAAGTCGGGCGCGGGGATCGACGGAGAAGACGTGGATTTTCGGGAGTTCATGACACGCAGCGCTGACCGGTGGCTTCGACTTGCGGCCGCCTTGGGAAAAGGCGCGGCCGCCCCCTGTGCCTAGCGGCACAGTCGGGTAAGTCGAAGGACCAGCGTCTGCGAAGGTTGCGTCATGCGGCCAAAGCTAGGGCTTCGGACGCGGCCGGTCAAGCCGGTTCACGAGATCGGCCGCTGCTTGCAGCGGTGCCAGATGTCGCCCGGCGCGCCGCTGGGCTGGAACAGCTGCACCTGTTCCTCGTTCAGCAGCAGCATGTTGATGGTCTGTCCCGCGCTTTTTTCCGATGCCGGCACCACGTAGTCGAAGGCGTGGCGCGTGTAGTTGCCGCGCGTCTTGTTGCCGCCCGGCGTCAGGATCTCCGGCCCGTGGATCTCCATGTACTGCTTCTCGTCCGGGCTGCACCAGTCGCCGTCGATGGCGTCCGCAAGCGCGGGCGCCGCCGCCATCGCGAGCGTGGCGCCAGCCAGCGCCGCTGTCGTCTTGCGCCGCATCGTGCGCTTCTCCCGCTCTATTCCGGCCGCGCAGCCGAAGGATTGCGGTCTTTTTCCGCCTTGATGCTTTCCGGCGTCACGCCGAACAGCCGGCACAGGAACCCCACGAAGCCCGACAGGCAGTTGAGAAACCACCGCATGCTGCGCCCCCGGTTCGGTCTCCGACGGTCGCCGGACTCTATACGCGCAGCGGCGGTTTTGCCAGGAGCCTCGCGCGGTCCGACGCTAGATGCCGGTGAACAGGAAGTCGAGCGCGGCAATGATGTCGTCGCGCGAGGTGGCCAGACTGCCAACCGGTTCGCCCAGCTCCCGCCGATCGATCGCGGCAAGCTCACCGACCGAGAGCACGACAATGCGATCAGCGACCCTGAAGGTCGGATTCAGCCGCGTGACTGGCGTCCCGAACCGGTCGGCCAGCACCAAAGGCGCCGCAATGCGCGTTTGCAGATCGGAAAGGAAATCGCCTTGCATGACGACAACGAACGGCGCCCGCTTCCGGCCCTCTGCGCCGGTATTCCGGTGGACGTCGAACTGCGGCATCAGAAGCGCCGGCGTCCCACGCGGATGACGCCTTCGCGCCTGATCCGCTCGTTATACTCCTCGATGGCCGCGCGGTTCTCCGCCTTCCACTTCTCGCGTTCGCGCTCGCGCAGAAGCTCCCGGAGACGGTCCTCCAGCGTCGCCGACAGATTGATGCCCGCCTCTTTGGCGGACGCGAGCAGATCGGCGTCGATCGACAGATTGGCGGCGCGCTTGTACCCGGCCCGGGTTTGCTTTGCCTTTCGCATCGCGTTCTCCGGTGGTGCGCGTCTTGAATGCGCATAAACGGTACGCACCCTCCGGCACGGGCGCAAGCGCGGTCATGCGTCGAACTCGTCCTTCGCAGCATCGATCACCCGCCGCGCCGTGTCGTAGCCGAACCCGGCGCGGGCGAGCGACGCGAGGTCGCGGGCGCGGCGTTCGCGGCGGCCCTCGGCGGG
>JAKLKW010000071.1 GCA_023150455.1 Alphaproteobacteria bacterium
CACCGCGACCAGCGCATCGATCGCCGCCGCGTCGTAGCCGAGCTCGCCCAGGATCTCGCGGCTGTGCTCGCCCAGAAGCGGCGCCGGGCGGCGGATCGCCCCCGGCGTGGCGTCGAAGCGGACGGGAATGCCGGTCGTGCGCAGGCGGCCCTCGCTCGGATGGTCGATCAGCGGGAAGAAGCCCTCGCCGGCGAGATGCGGGTCGTCGAGCAGCGCATCCGGCGTGTTGACCGGCATGGCGGGAATGTCGGCCCGCATCAGCGCATCGAGCCATTCCCGCGTCGTGCGCGTGGCCAGGATCCGGCCGACGGTCTCGTAGAGGAAGCCGGCGTGGCGGCTGCGCGCGGCCGGGTCGGCGAAGCGCGCGTCGTCCTTGAGCTCGGGCCGGCCGCCGACGTCGAGGAAGCGGCGCCACTGCTCGGTCGTGTAGGGCAGGATGCCGATGAAGCCGTCCCTGGTGCGGAACGGCCGCCGCTCCGGCGCCAGCACGCGCGCATAGCCGGCGCCGCCCAAGGGCGGCTCGAAGCTGCGCCCGGCCAGGTGCTCGGCCATCAGGAACGAGACCATGGTCTCGTACATCGGCACCTCGACCGACTGGCCCCGGCCCGTGCGCTCGCGGGCATAGAGCGCCATGGCGATGGCGCCGGCCAGCATAAGCCCGGTCGTCTTGTCGGCGATGACGGTGCGCACGTATTCCGGCGCCTCGGCGCCGCCCTGCAGCGCCGCGAGGCCGCACGCGGCCTGGACCGTGTCGTCGAAGGCGGGCCGCCCGCCATAGGCGCCGCCCTCGCGGAAGCCGTAGGCCGCGCAGTAGACGAGTCGCGGATTGCCGGCGCCGAGCGCGGCCACGCCCATGCCGAGCCGCTCCGCCGCCTGCGGCCGCATCGAATGGACGAAGACGTCGGCGCGCGCGACCAGGCGCCCGAGCGCCGCCCGCGCCTCGGGCTTCTTCAGGTCGAGCACGAGGCTGCGCTTGTTGCGGTTGAGGTTGAGGAAGGCCGCGCCCATGCCCGCATGCCGGTAGGGCGCGCCGTAGCGCATGATGTCGCCGTCCGGCGGCTCGACCTTGATCACGTCGGCGCCCATGTCGCCGAGAATCTGCGTGCAGTAGGGGCCGAGGATCACCGCCGTGACGTCGACGACCCGGATGCCGGCGAGCGGACCAGGAGGCGGCCCCATGAAAAGCGATCCCCAAGCGGAAGATGGGACGCCCAGTGTCGAGCGGCGCGGGGATTTGCGCAAGGCGGGCGCGGCCGTGGCCGCGGCGGTCACGAAGGCCGGTGGACGCGGTCCTTCAGCAGCCCCGGCGTCGGTCCCTGGCCAGTCCGGCGCGCAGGGTCCGGAAATGTACGGTCCGAGGGTTGACCTATCTCAATGCCGCTTCCGCATGCCGACCTTAGCGTCGGTCGCAAACCAAGGTCTCGGCGCGCCGTGGGCCAGGCGGTGCGGCGTGCATCGGGGTCGGATGGCACCGACGGGTTCCCCTCGAAACCGGATATGCTCGCTTCATGACCCGATCGAAGACTTGGCTCGTGCGGATCATCGTCGCCCTGGTCGCCGCCGGCGCCGGCTACTTCGCCTGGCAGTCGCTGAAGCCGCGTTCCCTGCCGGCGGGCTTCGCCAGCGGCAACGGCCGCATCGAGGCGGTCGAGATCGACATCGCCGCCAAGACCGCGGGCCGCATCAAGGAAATCCGGGTCAACGAGGGCGATTTCGTCACCGCCGGCCAGGTCCTGGCCGTCATGGACACCGAGGTGCTGGAGGCGCAGCGCCGCGAAGCGGAGGCGCAGCTGCAGCGCGCGATCATCGGGGTGGAGACCGCGCGCAGCCAGGTGACGCAACGCGAGGCCGAGCGCGCGGCGGCGCAGGCCGTGGTGGCGCAGCGCGAAGCCGAGCTCGACGCCGCGAAGCGTCGATACGCCCGCTCCGCCGAGCTTGCGCCCCGCGGTACCGTTCCCGAACAGCGGCTCGACGACGATCGCGCGCTATACCAGGGCGCGCAGGCCGCGGTGAACGCCGCCAGGGCGCAGGTGGCCGCGGCGGAGGCCGCCCTCGGCACGGCGAAGTCCGGCGTCGTCGGCGCGCAAGCGGCGGTCGAGGCGACGCGCGCCACGATCCAGCGCATCCAGGCCGACATCGACGACAGCACGCTGCGCTCGCCGCGCGACGGGCGCGTGCAGTACCGCGTGGCGCAGCTGGGCGAAGTGGTCGCGGCCGGCGGCCGCGTGCTGAACATGGTCGATCTCGGCGACGTCTACATGACCTTCTTCCTGCCGACCGAGGCGGCGGGGCGCGTGGCGCTTGGCGCCGAGGTGCGCCTGGTGATCGACGCCGCGCCGGCGTTCGTGTTTCCGGCGCGCGCGTCGTTCGTCGCCGACGTGGCGCAGTTCACGCCCAAGACGGTCGAGACGGCGGAGGAGCGGCTGAAGCTGATGTTCCGCATCAAGGCCCAGGTCGATCCCGCGCTATTGCGCAAGCACATCGACCAGGTGAAGACCGGCTTGCCCGGCAT
The DNA here is from genome assembly GCA_023150455.1 of Alphaproteobacteria bacterium. GTDB lineage: Bacteria > Pseudomonadota > Alphaproteobacteria > JAEULC01 > JAEULC01 > JAEULC01. The sequence continues at coordinate 2,513 of JAKLKW010000071.1, forward strand.
GGCCTATGTGCGGCTCGATCCCCGCGCCGAATGGCCGGCCGAGCTGCAGATCCGGCTGCCGCCGTGAGCGGCGGGCCATCCGGGCCGGCCGGCGCGCCGGCGCCGGTGGCGCGTCTCGGCGCCGCCACGCACCGCTACGGCAACATCCGCGCCCTCGACGCGGTCGACCTCGATCTGCCCGCGGGCCGAATGGTCGGGCTGATCGGACCCGACGGCGTCGGCAAGTCGACCCTGCTTGGCCTCGTCGCCGGCGCCCGCGCGGTGCAGGAGGGACGGGTCGAGGTCTTGGGCGGCGACATGGCCGCGGCGCGGCACCGCCACCGGGTCGGACCGCGCATCGCCTACATGCCGCAGGGCCTGGGCCGCAACCTGTATGCGACCTTGTCGGTGCTCGAGAACATCGACTTCTTCGGCCGCCTGTTCGGGCACGGCCGCGCCGAGCGCGCGCGCCGCATCGCCCGGCTCCTCGAAAGCACGGGCCTGGCGCCCTTCGCCGGCCGCCCGGCGGGCAAGCTGTCGGGCGGCATGAAGCAGAAGCTGGGCCTGTGCTGCGCGCTGATCCACGACCCCGACCTGCTGATCCTCGACGAGCCGACCACCGGCGTCGATCCGCTGTCGCGCCGCCAGTTCTGGCAGCTGATCGACCGCATCCGCGCGGGCCGTCCCGGCATGAGCGTGCTGGTGGCGACCGCCTACATGGAGGAAGCGGAGCGGTTCGACTGGCTGGTCGCGATGGAGGCGGGAAGGGTCCTCGCGACCGGAACCCCGCGCGACCTCCAGGCGCGCACCGGCGCCGCCTCGCTCGAGGAAGCGTTCATCGCGCTGCTGCCCGAGGAAAGGCGCCGCGGCTACCGGAAGGTGCGGATCCCGCCGCGCGACGGCCGGGAGGACGGCGCGGCCGCGATCGAAGCGCGCGACCTGACCATGCGCTTCGGCGACTTCACGGCGGTCGATCACGTGAGCTTCCGCATCGGCCGCGGCGAGATCTTCGGCTTCCTCGGCTCCAACGGCTGCGGCAAGACCACGACGATGAAGATGCTGACCGGCCTCCTGCCGGCGAGCGAGGGCGAGGCCTGGCTGTTCGGCCAGAAGGTGAATCCGCACGACATCGAGACGCGCCGCCGCGTCGGCTACATGACGCAGGGATTCTCGCTCTATTCCGAGCTGACGGTGCGCCAGAACCTCGAGCTGCATGCCAGGTTGTTCCAGGTGCCGGCCGGGGCGATCGACGCGCGCGTCGAAGAGATGGCGCGGCGCTTCGAGCTCCTCGGCATCATGGACGCGCTGCCGGGCGCCCTGCCGCTCGGCCAGCGCCAGCGCCTGTCGCTGGCGGTGGCGATGATCCACAAGCCGGAGATGCTGATCCTCGACGAGCCGACCTCGGGCGTCGACCCGGTCGCGCGCGACGCCTTCTGGCAGGCCTTGGTCGACCTCGCGCGCCGCGACAAGGTCACCATCTTCATCTCGACCCATTTCATGAACGAGGCCGAGCGCTGCGACCGCATCTCGCTGATGCATGCCGGCCGCGTGCTCGTGAGCGACGCGCCGGCCGCGCTGATCGCCCGGCGCGGCGCCGCGACGCTGGAAGAGGCCTTCATCGCCCATCTCGAGGACGCGGGCGCCGGGATCGCGCCGGAAGCCGCGGCGCCGGCCGAGGCGCCGGCGCCGCCCGCGCCGGCGCGGCGCGGCGAAGATCGGCCCCGGCCGTGGTTCGACCCGCGGCGCATGTTCAGCTATGCGCGGCGCGAGTCGCTCGAGCTCGGGCGCGACCCGATCCGCGCGACGCTGGCGCTCGTCGGCAGCGTCATCCTCCTTTTCGTCATGGGCTACGGCATCAGCATGGACGTCGAGGACCTGACCTTCGCCGTGCTCGACCGCGACCAGACCGCGGCCAGCCGCGACTACGCGCTGAACATCGCCGGCTCGCGCTATTTCATCGAGCGCGCGCCGATCACCGACTACGCCGAGCTCGACCGGCGCATGCGCGCGGGCGAGCTGAGCCTCGCGATCGAGATTCCGCCGGGCTTCGGGCGCGATCTCGCGCGCGGCGGGCCGGCGCAGATCGGCGCCTGGATCGACGGCGCCATGCCGCAGCGCGGCGAGACCGTGCGCGGCTACGTCCAGGGCATGCATGCGCTGTGGCTCGAGGGACGGGCATCGCGCCTGCCCGCGGGCGCCTCCGCCAGGCCCTTGGTCACGATCGAGACCCGCTACCGCTACAACCCCGACGTGAAGAGCCTGGTCGCGATCGTGCCGGCGGTGATCCCGCTTCTGCTGATGCTGATTCCGTCGATGCTGACCGCCCTCAGCGTCGTGCGCGAGAAGGAGCTCGGCTCGATCGTCAACTTCTATGTGACGCCCGTCACGCGGCTGGAGTTCCTGCTGGGCAAGCAATTGCCCTACGTCGCGCTGGCGATGCTCAACTTCGTGCTGCTGACGCTGCTGGCGGTCACGCTGTTCGGCGTGCCGCTCAAGGGCAGCTTCGCGGCGCTCGGCCTCGCGACGCTGCCCTATGTCGGTGCCGCGACCGCCATGGGCCTGCTGATCTCCGCCTTCATGCGCAGCCAGATCGCCGCCATCTTCGGCACCGCGGTCCTGACCATCCTGCCCGCGACGCAGTTCTCGGGCATGCTCGACCCGGTATCCTCGCTGGAAGGCATCGGCGCGCTGATCGGCCACGTCTATCCCACGACGCACTATCTGATCGTCGCCCGCGGGACCTTCTCCAAGGCGCTGGGATTCTCCGACCTTCACCTGCCCTTCGCCGCTCTGCTGCTCGCCGTCCCGATCCTGCTCGGCGCATGCGTGGCGTTCCTGAGGAAGCAGGAGGCCTGAGCCGTGCGCGCCGCCAACATCCTCCAGCTCGGCGTCAAGGAGCTGCGCAGCCTGGGGCGCGACCGGATCATGCTGTTCCTGATCGCCTACGCCTTCAGCGTGGCGATCTATGCGGCGGCGACGGCGATACCCGAGACGCTCAACAAGTCGCCGATCGGCATCGTCGACGAGGACCGCTCGCCGCTGTCGATGCGCATCGTCGAGGCCTTCTACCCGCCCTATTTCGTGCCCCCGGCGATGATCACCCAGGCAGAGATGGACGCGCGCATGGACGCGGGCCTCGACACCTTCGCGCTCAACATCCCGCCGGAGTTCCAGCAGGACGTGCTGGCCGGGAAGTCGCCGACCATCCAGCTGAACGTCGACGCCACCCGCATGAGCCAAGCCTTCGTCGGCAACGGCTACATCCAGGCCATCGTCACCGGCGAGGTGAACGCGTTCGTCGGGCGCAATCGCGCCACCGCGACGTCGCCGGTGCCGCTGGTCCTGAGGGCGCGGTTCAACCCGCAGCTCGAGAAGTTCTGGTTCGGCGCCGTGATCGAGGTGATCAACAACGTGACGATGCTGGCGATCGTCTTGACCGGGGCGGCGCTGATCCGCGAGCGCGAGCACGGCACGATCGAGCATCTGCTGGCCATGCCCGTCACGCCGTTCGAGATTATGACCGCCAAGGTCTGGGCCATGGCGCTGGTCGTGCTGGCCGCCTGCGCCTTCGCGCTCGTCGTGATCGTGCAGGGACTGCTGGCCGTGCCGCTCGGCGGCCCGGTCGCGCTGTTCCTCGCCGGCGCCGCGGTGCACCTGTTCGCCGCCACCTCGATGGGCATCTTTCTCGGCACCATCGCGCGCTCGATGCCGCAATTCGGCCTCTTGATCATGCTGGTGCTGCTGCCGCTGGAGATGCTGTCCGGCGGCACCACGCCGCGCGAGAGCATGCCCGAGATCGTGCAGCACATCATGCTCCTGGCGCCGACCACGCATTTCGTCATGCTGGCCCAGGCGATCCTCTTTCGCGGCGCCGGTTTCTCGGTGGTCTGGCCGCAGTTCCTGGCGCTGGCGGTGATCGGCGCGGCCCTGTTCGGCTACGCGCTGGCGCGGTTCCGCGCCACGATCGGCACGATGGCGTGACGCCCATGCTATGCTCGGCGCGGAACTGTCCGGCAGGCACCGCATGATCGGCTGGATCGCCCGCATCCTCATGGCCGCGGCCGGCGTCGTCACCGGCTGGTTCATCGCCAAGGACCAGCCGAGCTTCGGCCTGGTCCAGGCGACCGTGGCGATGCTGCTGCTCGTCTTCCTGGTGCTGGTCTTCGCCTATTGGCCGTCGCGCCGCGGCAGGCGGACGGAGTAGGCGCAGCTTCCTACAGCCTCGCCTGCCCGATGCCGCCGCGCGGCCGGCCCGCCTCGATGTCGCCCCACAGCACCTCGTGGCCCGCCGGCAGCGGCCGGTTGTTGGGCATGGTCAGCCACAATCGGTGGAGCAGCCGCGCGCGGCCGGCCGCCTCGTCGTCGGCGAAGGCGGTGCGCGCGTGATAGACGACGTGGTTGTTGAGGAACTGCATGTCGCCCGGCTCGAACATCATGTCGAAGGCGAGCTCGTCGGCCAGATCCATCAGCAGGCGGATCGCCTCGCGCTGCGCGGGCGCGAGCCTCGGCACGCCCGGCACCATCTCGGCGGCCTCGATGTAGGTCAGCGAGTAGTGGCTGGTGAACTTGCCGTCGCGGAGCCCGAAGATCGGCAGCCTGTAGACGACGTCCGGGCTGGTCGCCTCCTCGCCGAAGCGGCTGCGGTGGAAGTCCCGGAACAGCAGCTCCAGCAGGTCGGGCCGGCGCTTCAGCATCTCGTTGTGGATCGCGACCGAGCTCGCGAGCCGGCTCATGCCGCCGGAGCCCGCCTGGCGGACGCACAGCAGGCCGACCACGTCGCAGCGGTCGGTGTGGAACCGCAAGGGCCCGTTCGACAGGGTGCGCGCGTAGGACGACAGGAAGGCCTTGCCGTCGCCCTGCGCGACCTGGCCGTAGCGGTCGCCGATGCCCGCGCCCTCGTCGCGGATGTCGCGCATCAATTCGCCCGACCGGTTCTGGAACACCGGGCGGCCGAGATGGCAGCCGATGCCGAACCAGATGCGGCGCAGGTCGTCGGGCGCGTAGCGCGCGACCGGCAGGCCGCGCAATTTCATCACGCCGCTGCCGTCCTCCAGCTCCGCGGCGATGTCGGCGAAGAGGCCCTCGAGGCCCGGCAGCGGGAAGGTCTCGCGCGTCACCGCGTGCCAGGCGAGGTTCCGCGCGCGCACCGCCGCGAGTGCTGTGTCGATCGCGGCGAGCGCATCGGCATCGAGCGTGCGGATCCAGCGCGAGGACGCGGCCAATTCCTCGCCGCGCCAGGCGCAGGGTCCGGCCAGGGGCGAACGCTCGGGCATGGGCGACAGATACCACGGGTTCCCGGCCGGCGGCCAGAACCGCGCCGGGCGCGATCACGCGCGCGCGGGCTTGCGCCGGGCGGGGAAGTCCTCGGCGCCGTCCGCCGCGCGCACCGGCCTTCCGTCGCGCACGGTGATGGTGCGCTGCGGGAATGGAATCTCGATGCCGCGCCGGTCGAACTCCTGCTTCAGCAGCACGTGGAACTGTCTCGTGACGGCCCATTGCTTCGCCGGCGCCACCTTGATGCGCGCCAGCGCGACCATCGCGAAGTCGCCGAAGCTCTCGATGCCGTGCAGCTCGACGTCGTCCAGGATCATGGCGGCGTATTCGGGGTCCTCGCGCAACCGCGCGACGGTGGCGCGGATGGCGTCCTGGACCACGGCCACGTCGCTGTCGTAGGCGACGCCGATGCGCAGGACCGCGAAGGCGAAGTTGCGCGAGCGGTTGCTGACGGTCGTGATGTCGCCGAACGGCACGGTGTGGACGGTGCCGTCGAAATCGCGCAGCCTGATTGCGCGCATCGACATCCATTCGACGACGCCGCCCTTGCCCGCCACCTCGACGATGTCGCCGACGACGATCGAATCCTCGATCAGCACCGAGATGCCGCCGAAGATGTCCTTCACCACCTGCTGCGCGCCGAAACCGATGGCGATGCCGACCACGCCCGCGCCGGCCAGCAGCGGCCCGATGTTGATGCCGAGCTCCGACAGGCCGATCAGGCCCAGGAACAGCACCAGCATGCCCAGCGTGGCGCGGCGGATCAGCGGCAGCAGCGTGCGCAGCCGGGCCTGCCGCCGCATCCCGCCCAGGCCCCTGTCCTCGACGCGGATCAGCCGCTCGGCCATCAGGTTGAGCGCCTCCCAGATCGCCACGCCGACGGCGACGATGACGCCGATCGACACCAGGCTCGCGACCAGGCGGCGCGCGCCCACTTTCTCGAACCACTCGAGCAGCGGGACGGCCCAGGCTTCCGCAACCGCCACCAGGGTGACGGCGGTGACCGCCGCCATGGCGATCCAGCTCAGGGCGCCGACATAGATCTGCAGCCGCGCGGCGAACGAGAAGTCGCGCTCCGCGTAGCGGCCGAGCATGGCCAGCAGCTGTCCCACCGCCCACCGGAACCCGGCCAGCACGGCGGTGGCGAGACCCAGGGCGATGCCCGACAGGACCAGGGCGCGGCCGAGATAGAGGATGCCGTCGCCGCCGCGCGCCAGCCATACCGACACGGAAAGCGCCAGGAACGCCAGCGCCAGGACGTGCCAGACATCGACCACCCGCCGGCGCAGATAGCGATCGAGCGGCGTCGCGCGGCCGTTCAGCCCGCGGATCGCCTCGCGCGACCTCAGCACCAGCACCGCGAGCAGCACGGCGACCGCCACGCCGACGAACTTGACGACCAGGTTGTACACCCAGCTCGGCATGCTGGACGCGAGCGCCAGCGCGCCGAACGAGCCGTAGGTCGCGACCTGGATCACCGCGCGCGTGACCGAGTACAGCCGCGCCGCCATCGCGTCGTCGAGCGGCAGCAGCCGCAGCGTCGGCGCCCGCGGCGCCAGCACCATCCACGGGACGAGGATCAGGATGCCGCCGAGGACATGGGCATTGATGATCGCCACGGCGAACAGCGTGACGGGCCGGTCCGGCCGTGCGAAGGCGAGCGTGGCGAGCGCCGCCAGCCAGAATGCAGCGAGTGGCAGCAACCCGATCGCGGCATGGGCGGCCGCGAGGGCGAAGCGCCGGCTGCGCCGTTCGATCGGGCGCGCCGCCAGCCGGCCGCGCCAGCCCGCGAGGAGATGCCCGACGCCGCGCTGCACGACGATGCCGGCGCCCAGGATCGCGAGCACGCGAACGATGCTCCAGAACAGCTCTCCGCGCCGCTCAGGCGTGCCGAAGCGCACCTCGAACCAGCGCAGAAGCAGCGGCAGGTCCCCGAGAAACGCGCCGGCGTCCGACAGTCCCGCGCCGATGCCGGTCACCGTCTCGCCCAGCGCGACCAGGAACCGCGTGAGCGGCCGGTCCGGCTCCGCCTCGCCTGCCGGCCTGGCGCCCGGCGCCGCGTCGGCGGTGCCCAGCGCCCGGATCAGCCGCTCGCGCGCGGCGTCGTCCCGCAGGATTCGCACCAGGCGGTCGATGTCGGCGCGCGACACCGCCTCGGCGCCGCCCGTTTCCGCCGGCGGCGCCGCCGCCTGCTGCGCCGCAACGGGGCCGCAGGCGAGCGTCAGCCATAGCGCGAGCGCGCCGCACGCGAGGCGCAGCACCGCGAAAAGCCGGGCCCCAGCGAGTCGCGATGTCGCGCGATCCGTCAATGCATCACCCGTGGTAGGCGGCGTTGGATGCCGGGGCGGATCGCCCAGGCGCCTGCGGCCTGTTGTTGGGGTGGAATGCGGCGATAATAGGGCAGGACTGCGGTCGGCCGCTGGCCGGATAGGGTAGATTGGCCGGGCGTGCGTGGCGCCGAGGACGTCGCGGCAGGGGGAGATTCCCGATTTGGTCCAGAGCGGACGCGGAAGCGCCACACCATGAAGCTGGATTCCTTGCCCATCGACGCGGTGACGCCGCGGCTCGTTGCCGCGCTCGGCGAGGCTGCGGCGGCGGTGCTCGTGGCGCCGCCGGGTGCCGGCAAGACGACGCGCGTGCCGCTCGTGCTGCTCGACCAGCCTTGGCTGAAGCGCGGGCGGCTGGTGATGCTCGAGCCGCGGCGGCTCGCGGCGCGCGCCGCCGCGGACCGCATGGCCCGCACCATCGGTGAAAACGTGGGTGAAACGGTGGGGTTCCGCGTGCGCATGGAATCGCGCGTGGGGCCGCGGACGCGCGTCGAGGTGGTCACCGAGGGCGTGTTTACCCGCATGATCGTCGCCGATCCGTCGCTCGACGGCGTCATGGGCGTGATCTTCGACGAGTTCCATGAGCGCAGCCTGGACGGCGACCTCGGCCTCGCGCTCGCGCTCGACGCGCAGGCCGCGCTGCGGCCGGACCTGCGCATCCTCGTGATGTCGGCGACGCTCGACGGTGCGCGCGTCGCCGCACTGCTCAAGAACGCCCCGGTGATCGAGAACGCGGGCAAGGCCTACCCGGTCGACACGCGCTATCTCGGGCGCGACCCGCATCGCCCGATCGAGCCGCAAGTCGCCGATGCGACGATCGCCGCCCTCAGCGAGGAAACCGGCAGCGTCCTGGTATTTCTGCCCGGCGCGCGCGAGATCCGCCGCACCGAATCGCTGCTGCGCGAGCGCGTGGCCGATCCCGCCGTCGACGTCACGGCGCTCTACGGCGCGCTCGCCCCCGCGGCGCAGGACCGCGCCATCCAGCCGCCGCCGCCGGGGCGGCGCAAGGTCGTGCTGGCCAGCGCGATCGCCGAGACGAGCCTCACGATCGAAGGCGTCGGCGTGGTGGTCGACAGCGGCCTCGCGCGCGTGCCGCGCTACGACCCCGAGACGGGATTGACGGGGCTCGCGACGGTGCGCGTGTCGCGCGCCTCGGCCGACCAGCGGCGCGGCCGCGCCGGAAGGCTCGGGCCCGGCCTGTGCTACCGCCTGTGGGACGAGGCCGAGACCCGCGCCCTGCCGGCGTTCCAGGCGCCGGAGATCCTCGAAGCCGACTTGGCGCCGCTCGCGCTGGCGCTGGCCGAGTGGGGCACGCGCGATCCGGCCGACTTGGCTTGGCTCGACCCGCCGCCCGAAGGCGCCTTCGCCGAGGCGCGCGGCCTGCTGCGCGAGCTGGAGGCGATCGACGCCGACGGACGGCTGACGCCGCACGGCAAGGCGCTGGCGCGGCTGCCGCTGCCGCCGCGCCTGGCGCACATGGTGCTGGCCGGCGCCGCGCGCGGGCAGGGGAAGCTCGCGGCCTACGTCGCCGTGCTGCTGACCGAGCGGGGCCTGGGCGGACGCGATGCCGATCTGCGCCATCGCCTGGCGGCGCTCGCGGCCGATCGCGGCGAGCGTGCCCGTGCCGCGCGGCGCATGGCGGAGAACTGGCTGCGCCTGGCGGGCGGCGGCGGCGGCGACGGCGACCCCGAGCGCAGCGGCGCCGTGCTGGCGCTGGCCTATCCCGACCGCGTCGCCAAGGCGCGGCCGGGCCGCGCCGGCGCCTATCTGCTCGCGAACGGCCGCGGCGCCGTGCTGGACGAGGCCGATCCGCTGGCGCGCGCGCCCTATCTCGCCGTGGCCGACATCGCCGGCACCGCCGGCGACGGGCGCATCCTGCTCGCCGCGCCGATCGGCGAGGCCGAGATCGCGGCGGATTTCGCCGGCGTGATCGAGGCTGCCGACGAGGTTCGCTTCGATCCGGCCAGCAAGTCCGTGCGCGCGCGCCGCCGCCGCCGCCTCGGCCGGCTGGTGCTCGCCGATGCGCCGCTCGAGAAGCCGGACCCGGCGCAGGTGCTCGACGCGCTGCTCGGCGGCCTGCAGGCGCTCGGCATCGGCGCCTTGCCCTGGACGGCGGAGCAGCAGCGCCTGCGCGCGCGCGTCGCGTTCCTCCGCGCGCACGATCCCGAGGCCTGGCCCGATCTGTCGGACGAGGCGCTGGCGGCAACGCCCGACGCCTGGCTTGGTCCGTTCCTCGCGGGCAAGCGCTCGCTCGCCGCGATCACGCCCGACGATCTCGCCCGCGCGCTCGACGCGCTGCTGCCCTGGCCGCTCATGCGCCGGCTCGACGACGAGGCGCCGTCGCACTTCACCGCGCCGACCGGATCGCGTTTGCCCATCGACTACGCCGCCGAGGGCGGGCCCAGCGTCGCCGTGCGCGTGCAGGAGCTGTTCGGCTTGGCGCGACACCCCGCGATCGCCGGCGGGCGCGTCAAGCTGACGCTCGCGCTGCTGTCGCCGGCGCATCGCCCGGTGCAGGTGACGCGCGACCTGCCCGGCTTCTGGGCCGGCTCCTACCAGGCCGTGCGCGCCGAGATGAAGGGCCGCTACCCGAGGCACCCCTGGCCCGACGACCCGTTGCAGGCCCCGCCGACGCGGAGGGCGAAACAGAGGTCAGATGACAGATGACAGATGACAGATGTCGGCAGGCAGATGACCCCGTTTTTCTGACCTCTGACCTCGGTCATCTGACTTCCGGCACGCAGTCCAGCTTGTCGTGGAAGCCGGCCTTGCTGGTGTATTCGACCACGATCAGCGGCTGGCCGCGCTCGTTGGGACCCTGGTAGCGGATCTGGCGCAGCTTCCAGCCGTCGGGCAGGCCCTCGCGGAAGACGGGCTTGCCGCCGCGCACGTCGACATGGCCGACCTGCATCAGCGGCGCGCCCGGCGACATCTTGTGGCAGGAGTAGCTGCCATCGGGCGGCGCGCCACCCGCGGCGGCCGGCGCGGCGGCGGGCTTGGGCGCGGGAGCAGGCGGCGACGCCGGTGCCGCGACCGCGGCAGGAGGCTTGGGCGCCGGTGGCGGCGCGGCGACGGGTGCGGGTGCCGGCACCGCCGCGGCCGCGGCCGGCTTCATGAACTTCTGCAGGCACAGGTACTCGCTGCCGCCCGAGTCCGGCTTCACCTTGTAGAACGGGTCGGGCCAGCCCGGCCGCGGCTGGATGGCGATGACCTTGGCGCGCTCGAACTTGCCGATCTGCGATCCGTCGCACATGACCGCGTCGCCGACCTTGTAGCCCTGCGCCAGAGCCGGCATGGAAATAAGGCACATGACGGCGACCAGCGCGGCCGTCGTCACCTTGTCGTAGCGGTGCATGCAGGCTCCTTCGGTATTCCGACGTGGGACATGCGCGGACGCGCCGGCCCGCGCGACTCCATCCTATCCGACCAGCAGCTTCGCCACCCTGGCCTCGTCCCAGGCCATGCCGTTGCCCGGGCGGTCGGGGATGACGATGTGGCCGTCCTCGATGCGGCACGGCTCCGCGAGCACCGGGTCGGCCCAGTCCATGTATTCGAGGAAATGCGCGGTCGGCGCGGCGCACATGAGGTGCGCGCTGACCTCGGCGAAGAGATGCGACGACAGCGGCATGCCGTGCGCCTCGGCCAGCGCCGCCGCGCGCATCCAGGCCGTAACACCGCCGATCTTGGTGACGTCGGGCATGGCGTAGTCGCAGGATCCGGCGGCGAGCGCCTTCTGGAAGTCGCGCTCGCTCCAGAAATTCTCGCCGATCTGCACCGGCGTCTCGACGGCGCGCGCGATCGCCGCGTTGCCCTCGAAGTCGTCGGCGCGCGTCGGCTCCTCGATCCAGTAGAGGTCCTCGCCGTCGAGCGCCTGGCCGCGCCGGATCGCCTCGGGCACGCTCAGCGCCTGGTTGTAGTCGCTCATGACGATCGTGCCCCTGGGCACGGCCTTCATCACGGCGCGCGTGACGGCGACGTCCTCCGCGGGCGTCGGATAGCCGAGGCGGAGCTTGATCGCGGTGAAGCCGAACTCGAGCAGCTCGACGGCCTCCCTGGCCGCGCGCTCCGGCCCCATGATGCCGAGCCCGGTGCTGTTGTAGGCGCGCACGCGCCGCTTCTCGCCGCCGAGCAGCCGCACCAGCGGCAGGCCCGCGGCCTTTGCCAGCGCGTCCCAGCAGGCGATGTCGATCGCGGCGATCGCCAGCGTCACCAGGCCGGTGCCGCCCAGCAGCGTGAAGCGCTTGCGCAAGGACTGCTCGATCGCGACCGGCGCCACTTCCATGCCCTTGATCAGCGGCAGCATCTCCTCGAGCAGCACGACCAGCGGCTTCATCGCCGCCGCGTGCGGCAGGAACACGTAGCCGACGCCGGTCAGGCCTTCTTCCGTCTCGAGGTCGAGCAGCACCAGCGGCGCCTGGGTCACGCCGCCGGTGGCCGTTGCCAGGCGGCGGCGCAGCGGCGCCATCACGGCGCGGGCGCGAAGCCCGCGGACGCGGAGATCGGCCGTGGCCATGATGCGCTCCCCTATACCGCCAATGCCATGCCGCCGCCGGCGGGATCGGCGCCGCCCGCGATGCGCTGGCCGTCGATCAGGATCGCGTGCACGCGGGCGCTGGTGTAGCTCTGCGCGCTGCGCGCCGTGCCGTAGCCCATCTTGGCCAGCGCCTCGCAGGCATAGGCCGGGATGCGCGCGCTGACGTCGATCAGGTCGCTGGTGGCCGAGAAGCGCGGCGCCGACACCGCGTCGCCGATCGTCATGCCGAAATCGACCACGTTGAGGATCACCTGCAGCAGCGCCATCGGGATGTTCGATCCGCCCGGCGCGCCGATCAAGAGGTACGGCTTGCCGTCGCGGAACAGGATCGAGGGCGCCATCGACGTGACCCGGCGCCTTCCGGGCACCAGCGACTGCGTGCGCCCCGGGCGCGGGTCGTAGCTGCCGATCTGGCCGTTGTACATGAAGCCGAGCCCGTCGCTGATCACGCCCGACTGCATGCCGTTGGTGTGCGTCAGCACCACGCACATGCCGTCGCGGTCGACGGCGCCGAGATGCGTCGTCTCCGCCGGCTCCTTCACCTTGGCGCGCTCGACATGCGCCTTCTCGCCGCGCTCGATCGCGGCGGCGTCCGCGGCGGCCTCGGCCTTGCCGACGATCGCCGCGACCGGCACCTCCATCTGGCGCGGATCGCCGATGATCTCCTCCTTGATCACCTGCGCGCGCTTCATCGCCTCGGCGACGATGCGGATGTAGTCCGGCGTGTTGTGGCCGAGCGCCTTCAGGTCGAAATGCTCGAGCGTCTGCAGCATGCGGATCAGCGCCGGCCCGCTCGACGGCGCCGGCGCGGCGGCGATCTTCAGGCCGCGATACTCGCCCCAGACCGGCGCCTCGACCTCGACCCGGTAGTCGGCCAAGTCGCCCCTGGAGAGGAACCCGCCATGGGCGCGCATGTCGGCGTCGATGCGCTCGGCGATGGCGCCGGTGTAGAAGACGTCCGGCCCTTGCTCGGCGATCAGCGTCAGCGTGCGCGCCAGGTCGGGGTTCTTCACCAGGTCGCCGCCGCGCCGCGGCCGGCCCTCGTCGTCGAAGAACAGGTGGCGGTAGTTCTTCGAGAAGGCGAGCTTGGTGTTGGTGTCGAGCCGGCCGATCGCGTCGGGCACGCTGCGGTACTGGTGCTCGAACGCCTGCACGCGATAGCCCTCGGCCGCGAGCCGGATCGCTGGCTGGATCACGTCCTTCCAGGCCAGCCGGCCGTAGCGCGCATGCGCGTGGTGGAACCCGCGCACCGAGCCCGGCGTGCAGACCGCCTGGTAGCCGACCTCGTTGACGCGGCCCTTCAGCACGAAGCCGAACCCGTCGCGCGTCTCGTATTCCAGAAGGTCCGCCCACATGCCTTCGCGCACGGCGGCCGGGGCCTGGGCCAGGAAGCTGATCGCCTCGTGCGCCCGGGCCGCCGGCGCGTAGACCTGCATGACGCCGTAGCCGCCGATGCCGCACATCATCTGGTCGATCACCGATTGCGCGAAGGCGCAGCCGATCGCGGCGTCGACCGCGTTGCCGCCGGCCATGAAGACGCGCGCGCCGACTTCGACCGCGTCGGGCTGCTGGCCGACGATCATGTTGCGGGACATGGACGGAAGCTCCGGAGGATCAGCGGGACCGCGATCCTATCACTGGCGCGCCGCCCGCGCGCAACGGCCGGTCAGCCGGCCCAGCCGAGCAGCGTCGCGATGCCGAGCGCGGCGAACAGCGCGGCGGCGATGCCGCGCACCCAGACCATTGGCAGGCGGCCCGCCGCCATGTTGCCGAAGACCACCGCCGGCACGTTGGCGAGCATGAGCCCGAGCGTCGTGCCGACCACGACGGCGGCCACCGCCTGGTACTTGGCGGCGAGTGCCACGGTCGCGATCTGCGTCTTGTCGCCGATCTCGACCAGGAAAAAGGCGATCGTCGTGGCAATGAACGGCCCGTAGCGGTCGAGCGCGCCGCCGCTGGCGTCGTCCTGCCTGTCGGGCACCAGGATCCATGCCGCCATCGGCAGGAACGAAAGGCCTACGACCCAGCGCAGCACCTCGGGCGTCATCAGGTGGCCGAGGAACTGGCCGAACATGCCGGCGAGCGCGTGGTTGGCGAGCGTCGCGACGAAGATGCCCAGCACGATCGGCATCGGCCGGCGGAAGCGCGCCGCCAGCACGAGCGCCAGGAGCTGCGTCTTGTCGCCGATCTCCGCGACGGCGACCACGCCGGTCGAAACGAGAAGCGCTTGCATCATGGGGGATCCGTCGTGACGACGCGGATGTAGGCCGCTGCGCCGGCGCTGGCAAGCGCCGGCTGCGCATGGCCCGTCCCGAATTTCGAGCGGCCGGCATGCTCAGGCCGGGTCGCGCCCGTCGCGCCCGGTTTGCTCCGCGGCCTCCGCGTCTCCGCGTGCCACGGGCTGGTTCACGCGGAGGCGCGGAGACCGCGGAGGTCGAAGAAGGTGTCGCATGACGGCATGATCGCAAGATCGCCGGCGGGTCGGGCTGCAAAGGAGTGATTTGGAACACTACTATGGGCCGCCGCACGTCAGGGGAGCGACCAGGGCCATGGGCGTCTTGTCGGGCATCCGCGTCGTCGAAATGGCCGGGATCGGGCCGGCGCCCTTTGCCGGCATGATGCTGGCCGATCACGGCGCCGAGGTGCTGCGCATCGACCGCATCGAGAAGTCGGGGCTGGGCGTCGCCGCGATGGACCCGGCGCTGGATCCGCTCGGCCGCGGCAAGCGCTCGGTCGCGCTCGACCTCAAGCGGCCCGAGGCGGTCGCGGCGGCGCTGCGGCTGATCGGGCAGGCCGACGCGCTGATCGAAGGGTTCCGGCCCGGCGTGATGGAGCGCTTCGGCCTGGGGCCGGAAGCCTGTCTCGGCGCCAACCCGAAACTCGTCTATGGCCGCATGACGGGCTACGGCCAGGAAGGCCCCTTGAGCCGGCGCGCCGGGCACGACATCGACTACATCGCGCTGTCGGGCGCGCTGCATGCGATCGGGCCGGGCGGCGTCAAGCCGGTCGTGCCGCTGAACCTGGTGGGCGACTTCGGCGGCGGCGGCATGCTGCTGGCCTTCGGCGTCGCCGCCGCGCTGGTTTCGGCCGGGCGCACGGGACGCGGGCAGGTGGTCGACGCCGCCATGACCGACGGCGCGGCGCTGCTGACCGCGATGTTCCACGGCCTGCGGGCCGCGGGGCTGTGGCAGGATCGCCGCGGCGCCAACCTGCTCGACGGCGCGGCGCCCTTCTACGACACCTACGAGACCAGCGACGGCGAGTTCCTGGCGGTCGGCGCGATCGAGCCGAAATTCTACGCCGAGCTGCTCGACAGGCTCGGCCTCGCCCGGGAAAGCCTGCCGGCGCAGATGGACCGTGCGCGCTGGCCCGAGCTCAAGGCGCGTATCGCCGCTGCCATTCGTACGCGTACGCGGGCGGCGTGGGAGTCGGTGTTCGACGGCTCGGATGCCTGCGTTGCCCCGGTTCTTTCCCTGGCGGAATCTGCCCTGCACCGGCAGAACGCCGAGCGTTCGGCGTTCCTCGATGCGTTCGGGGTGACGCAGCCCGCGCCGGCGCCGCGGTTCCAGGCGACGCCGGGCCGCGTGCAGGGACCGCCGCCGCGCGAGGGGCAGGATACGGAGGCGGCTCTGCGCGATTGGGGCTTCTCCGCAGGCGAGATCGAACGGCTCCGCGCCGTGGCTGCCGCCCGCTAGAATTGCCCTTGGGCGACCGCGAACAAGGCTTCACCCCCCGGTTGATCGGCGCTACACTTCGGCTCGAACCGGCAGGCGGACGATGCGCGAATGGCATCGTCCCGGGTTTATACCGATGTGACCGAGTTCACTGCCGTTTTCGCCGATAGGAACTAGTGTCGCGTCTCGCCCGAGGAGCGTCCTTCGGCCAGCGAAGGACGCATTGCCGGAAAGGGGTAGACCATGCGCAAGCCGATCACCGTGTCCGCGCTATCGATCCTGATGCTGCTCGCGGCCGGGTCCGCGTTCGCGCAGCAATTCGCCATTCCCACCGGCGAGCGTTCGCTGTCCGGGTACAACCCCGGCTCTACGGTGCTGAGCGGCCTCGACGCTGCCGGCGGCTCGGGCGGTGGCTCCGGGGGTGGCTCGGGTGGTGGCTCCGGCGGCGGTTCCGGCGGCGGCGGTTCCGGCGGCGGCGGTTCCGGCGGCGGCGGCTCCGGCGGCGGCGGCTCCGGCGGCGGCGGTTCCGGCGGTGGCGGCGGTGGTGGTGGCGGTGGCGGCAGCGGCGGTGGCGGCGGCTGGTAAGCCGACCGCGCGCGCGTCGGTCGATCGAACGGGGACGGGGGCAGCATGATCGCGAGGACGGTTGGATTCGTGTCCCTGGTCGCGCTTGCGGCCTTGACGGCCGGCGCGGCGCAGGCTCAGGACAGCACGCCGGTCACCGAGTGCGACACCCTGGCCGCGCATCCGGCCGACCCGAACAAGGTCGCGCCGGGCGCGCAATGGGACATCATGGACGGGCGCGCCGCGGTGCGGGCCTGCCAGAACGCGACCGCGCAGTATCCGCAATCGCTCCGGCTGCGCTTCCAGCTCGCGCGCGCCCTGCTGCGGGCGCAGCGGCGCGACGACGCGGTGCCGTTGCTGATGGATGTCGCCGAGAAGGGCTACCTGATCGCCTACTCCAATCTCGGCGGCATGTACCTGTTCGACCTCGGCAACCCGACCGAGGCGCTGAAGTGGTTCCAGCGCGGGACGCAGGCCGGCGACGAGGCGTCGCAATACCATCTCGCCGAGATGTACATGGAAGGCACCGGCGTGCCGCAGAACATGGCGGAGGCGATCCGCCTGTTCACGCCGTCGGCCGAGAAGAGCACCGCGGTCTCGCTCTACAAGATCGGCGACATCTACGCGCGCGGCGACCACACCGTGCCGCGCGACTACACCAAGGCGCTGCAGTATCTCCAGCGGGCCGCGGGCGTGGGCTTTGCGCGCGCGCAGAACGACATCGGCTACATGCTGGAACAGGGCCGCGGCCTGCCCAGGAACCTGGCCGAGGCCACCAAGTGGTATCGCGTCTCGGCCGAGCAGGGCTGGGGCCAGGCGCAGTTCAACATGGGCCGCCTGCACGAGAACGGCATCGGCGTGGCGAAGGACCTGAAGGAGGCGTTCTACTGGTACCGCTTGGCGGCGGACTCGCGCATCGCGCGCGATCGCGACGCCGGCCGGCAGAAGGTCGAGCAGCTGCGCAAGCGCATCGAGCCGACGGCGCTCGCCGAGGTCGACGCCCGCATCGACAAGTGGCGCGTGCTCGCACCGGAGGAGACGGTCGCGATGCTGCCCTCGCCGGTCGATCCCAACTACGTGCCGCCGTCGCAGGTCGCCGCCGTGGACAAGGCCTATGCGCCGCCCCCCGCGACCGGAAAGGCCGCGCCGCCCGCCGCCGGCGTCGACAAGAGCTACGTGCCGCCGTCCGATCCGCCCAAGCAGGCGGCCGCCAAGGCCACCGCAGCGAAGTCGGACGTCGATACCGGCTACACGCCGCCGCCCGTGATCGAGCTCGAGGCCATGGACGCGCGCTACGCGGCGGCGAAGAAGGCGAACGTGCGCGCCATGCCCGACGCGGGCGCGCCGCTGGTCGCCACGCTCGATCCCGGGCGCGAGGTCGCGGTGACCGGCAAGGTGATCGGGCAGAACTGGCTGGCGATCGACCTCGACGGCAAGCGCGGCTACGTGCTCGGCAGCCTGCTGGCGGCGAAGGCCGAGAAGCCGGCCGAGCCGCAGAAGAAGGAGCCCGCGCCTTCCGCGGTCGCCGGCGCCGCGCCGGCTGGCCAGACGCCGGCGCCGCCGAAGGACGACATCTGGGCGATGCTCGCGGGCATCGATTTCGGCCGCTACCACGCGCTCGTGATCGGCAATGCCGCCTATCGCCACATCGACAAGCTGGTGACGCCCCGGAACGACGCACGCTCGGTCGCCGGCATCCTCTCCAAGGAGTTCGGCTTCAAGACCACCGTGCTCAACGACGCGACGCGCGCCGACATCATCGCGGCGTTCGCGCGGCTGCGCGCCACCTTGACCGAGAAGGACAACCTGCTCGTCTACTACGCCGGCCATGGCATCGTCGACGACGCGACCCAGCGCGGCTACTGGCTGCCGGTGGACGCGGAGCGGGCAGTGCCGACCAACTGGATCTCGACCGCCGACATCACCGACATGGTGCGCGCCATCTCGGCCAAGCACGTCATGATCGTGGCCGACGCGTGCTACTCGGGCACGCTGATGCGCAACGCGACCGCGCGCATGGAGACGGCGCGCGAGAAGGCGGCCTGGCTCCGGCGCATCGCGGCCAAGCGCGCGCGCACCGTGCTGTCGTCCGGCGGCCTCGAGCCGGTCATGGACAGCGGCGGCGGCGAGCACTCGGTGTTCGCCAAGGCGTTCCTCGACGCGCTCAAGGAAGGCGGCGAGGTGATCGACGCGCTCACGCTCTACGACGCGCTGCGCCGCCCCGTGATCGTCAACTCCGACCAGACGCCGCAATACGCCGACATCCGCAACGCCGGCCACGACGGCGGCGACTTCATCTTCGTGCGCGCGCTGCCGGTGGGGAAGTAGGCGCATACCGGGATCGATCGGGCTCCGGCTTCACCGAACGCATCGTCCTCCGATTCTTCGACAAGCTCGGCGGCCCGCGACGCGCTGGTTCTTCGGGATGACGCGGAAGCGGCAAGCTTTTGCCGCCGCTTGGGCCGACATCGTTGTGCCGTCGCTGGCGCAGGTACTGATGCCGCATCATCGCGAGCCACGTGGTGGCGTCGGCTATGCCGACGGGCGTGATGGACACGGACGCGCCTTTCCGGGCCAACCCACCAGTGGAATCCAACTACCGGATTGCGCAGGATAGGTCGTCTGCAGTGGGGATTTGCTGGGAGCGCGCATGGCCGGAAACCGGCGGAAAACGGAGGGTGACGCCAAAGCGGGGATTGGGCAGCCAGCGCAGGCCGATTTCGAGCCGAGCCCGGTCAGCCGCCAATTGAGCGGGCTGGAGTTCGCCATCATCAACCTGATGTACGGCTTCCAGCGCTGGGTGGAAACCTGCATGGCGGCCGCACCGTTGCGCGGCCTCGCCGCGCTCGACATCCTGGTGCTGCACGCGGTGAACCACCGCGCGCGCCGTCGGCGGCTGGCCGAGATCTGCACCGTGCTGAACATCGACGACAGCCATCTCGTTGCCTACGCGCTGAAGAAGCTGGTGGCGGCCGGGCTGGTGCATGTGGAGCGGCAGGGGCGCGAACGGCACTACTCCTCGACTCCCGCCGGCGACGCTGCATGTCTCGCCTATCGCAAGGTGCGCGAGCGTTATCTGGTATCGGGCCTGGCCCTGGTGATCGAGAGCCGCGGCGACCTGGTGCGCGAGGCGGTGTTCCTGCGCACGTTGTCGGGCATCTACGACCAGGCCGGCAGGCTGGCGATGGCTGAAAGCCCGCACGAGCCGGGGCCGCCCCCAGTGCGCACCAAGCGCTAAACCGGCCGCGAATCGCCGGCGATTTGTCGGCAACTCCTCGCGTTGACCCTTCGCGCCGCCGCGCCATAGCCTTGCGTGCTCCGGGCGAACGGGCGCCCCGGATTGACCAGGGGGAGATCGGGATATGGATCGCACGCGCGTCATGGCGACGGTCGCCGGCCTGATGCTGGCGTTCGCCGCCGGCACCGCCGCCGCGCAGGGCACGACGGAGTGGCGCTTCTTCACCTACTTTCCGCCAAACGACAAGCCGGCGCAGCTCAACCGAGCCTTCGCCGAGGACGTGACGAAGGCCACCAACGGAAAGCTCAAGATCACGGTCTTCGCGGCGGGCGAGCTCCCCTACAAGGCGCCGGACGTGGTGAAGGCAGTGGCGACCGGCCAGGTGCAGATGGGCGACGTCGCGGTCGGCTTCGCCTCGGGCGACGTGCCCGAGTTGAACGTGCTTGGCCTGCCGTTCCTGTGCACCTCCTACGACCAGTTCGACAAGGCACTGCCGATGGTGAAGCCAGTCGCGGACGAGGTCCTGCAGAAGAAATTCGGCGCCACCGTAGCCATCCATTGGACCATGCCGCCGCAGAACTTCTGGCTGGTGAAGCCGGTGACGCGGCTCGACGAGATGAAGGGCCTGAAGGTCCGCGCCTGGAATCCCGAGCAGGTCGAGATGATGCGCGCACTGGGTGGCTCGGCGGTTTCGATCACCTCGGCCGAGGTGATCCCGGCGCTGGAGCGCAAAGTGATCGATGGCGCCATCACCTCGGCACTTTCGGCCAGCGACTGGCGGGCCTTCGACATCGTGAAGTTCGGCTACATGGTCAACATGACCATGGGGCATCAGGTAATGATGGTGAACTCGGCCGAGCTGCGGAAGCTGCCAGCGGGCGTGCGCCAGACCTTCCTGGCGAAGGCGGCCGAATGGACAGCGAAATACCGCCAGATGTCTGAGCAGGGCGATCAGTCGGCGCGCCAGAATCTGATCGCCAACAAGGTCACGCTGACCGAGCCCAGCGCCGACGACCAACGCAAGGCCCAGCAGCTGATGCGGCCGATGTGGGACCAATGGGCCGGGAAGCACGGCGCCATCGGCAAGTCGCTGCTGGCCGCGTCGATCAAGGCCTGCGGCCGATAAACCAAGCATTTCCGGCCTCGCCGCGCGGGGGCCGGGTGACGAGACTGGCACCATGAACACGATCGGGCGAGTCATCGACCGCACGGCGGCGGTGTTGTGCGACCTGGGCGGCTGTCTGCTGGTGGCCCTGACGGTCCTCATCAACGTCGAGGTGGTGTTGCGCTACCTGTTCGGCGGCTCGACCCTGATTGCCGACGAGTATGGCGGCTATCTTTTCGTGTGGCTGACCCTGCTGGGCTTCGGCCACGCCTTGCGGACCGGGCAGTTCCTGCGCGTCGAGGCAGGGGTCGAGCGGTTCGGTCCGCGGCTGCAGGCTGCCTGTGGCGCGCTGGCAGCCCTGGTCGGGATGGCGGTCGCCGCAGTGGCGACCTGGGCCTGCTTCAACACCTTCGCGCTCTCCCTGCGCTTCGGCACCGTGTCGATCCAGCCCTCGGCGACGCCGCTGTGGCTGCCGCAGGCGGTCATGCCCTTCGCCATGGGCTGGCTGTGCCTGCTGTATCTCGACGCGCTGGTGCGCAGCCTGAAGGCGCTGGATGGACGGCCGTGAGCTGGGAGCTGACCGTCCTGATCTACGGCGTTGTGCTCGGCGTGTCCCTGACCGCGGGGGTCGCGATCGGCTCGGCGATGGGGCTGGTCGGCCTGGTGGGCATCAGCTTGATCGGAGGCGTCCGCCTGTGGCCCACCATCGGCGACATCGTCTGGAACACCGCCAACTCCTTCGTCCTGGTCGCCGTGCCACTGTTCGTGCTGATGGGCGAGATCATCTTGAGATCGGGGGTTTCCAAGCGCTTTTACTCAGGCCTGTCGACCCTGCTGTGGTGGGCGCGCGGCGGGCTGGCGCAGTCCAACGTGGTCGGCTGCGCAATCTTCGCCGCGATCTCGGGATCGTCGACCGCAACCGCCCTGACCATCGGAACGGTAGCCCTGCCCGAGATGCGCCGGCGTGGCTACGATGACCGGCTGACCTTCGGCACGCTGGCAGGGGGCGGGTGTCTCGGCATCCTGATCCCGCCGTCGATCCCGATGGTGATCTATGCCGCGGTAGTCCAGGAATCGGTGAT
>JAKLKW010000072.1 GCA_023150455.1 Alphaproteobacteria bacterium
GATCGGGTCGAGTCTCGGCGGCTTCCGGCCGCTGTTCGCGCAGAAGGCGCCGCTGCGCTGGGGATCGGCCTCGCTCGGCTCGACCGGCTACGTGATCATCGAGGCGCTGGCATCGACGGTGAACCGCCTGACCGACGTGAAGGGCTCCTCGATCGCGACGACCGGCGCGGTCGAGAACATGGCTTTGCTCGGCCGCAAGGAGATCGACCTCGGCCAGACCACGTCGATGGAATGGCCGATCGCCTACAAGGGCGAGGCGCCGTTCAAGCAGAAGATCGAGCCGGTCCAGCTGCTGTCGTACGCGATCTGGAGCCTGCATCCGCTGGTGCGCGCCGACTCGCCCATCAAGACGATGGCGGACCTGGCCGGCAAGCGCATCAGCCCGGGCCCGTCCGGCGGCATCACCGCCCTGTTGTGGAAGATCCTGTTCACCAAGGCGGGCTTGAACGACAAGGTCCGCTGGAGCTATGCGTCCTGGCGCGAGACCTACGACGGGGTCAAGGCCGGCGCGCTGGACTGCATCGGATCGATCCTCGTCGACGGCAGGCCGTCGTCGATCCTGAAGGAGCTCGAGACGACCGTGAAGATGAAGCCGGTGAAGCTCGAGCGCAGCCTGATCGAGGCGGTGCAGAAGGACTATCCGGGAGCCATGCTCTACACGGTTCCGCCCGACCGCTGGTCGTCGCTGGACGGCCCGCTCGACACGCCCGCCGCGTCTGGGATCCTGGGCGCCAGGCCGGAGATCGACAACGCGACCGGCTACACGATCGTCAAGACGGTCTACGACAACGCCGAGGAGATCCGCAAGATATCGCCCGACCTGGCGATGATCCGGCCGGAGCTGGCGACCAAGTTCCTGCTCGCCGGCTATCCGGTCAACGGCGGCGCGGCGAAGTACTACAAGGAGAAGGGCGTCTGGCGCTCCGACCTGACCGAGCGGAGCTGAACGCCGGCCCGCCTTCGCCTGCGCGTCAGTTCGACGGCGTCGAGTACTTGCGGGCCGGCTGCTCCCCGGTGAGGAGCCGCTTTTCGATCGCCTGCACGTCGTCGAAGCCGACCAGCGTGTTGAGCTCCTCGAACGAGACGGCGAGGTCGGGGCGCTCGACCACCTCGCCCGTCCCAGCGATCGAGACTGTATTGGATCGCCTTGGCGAGCCGATTGCCGGCGGAGAGCTTTCGGCGCTGCTCGCGCAGCCAGGCTTCCAGCGCGACGACGAGCGGGCGGCTGTGCTCATTGCGCACCCGCACGCGCTCGTGCGGCGGCGCCTTCCCCGGACGCGTACGGTGAACTAACATCCCAGCCGGACCACTCGACAGGGACGGGTCAATGGTGATCGCCCCGAAATGCGCCGAGGCGGTGCTGCGCGATGCCCGGGGCTAGCGCGGCGGCCCAGGGACGGGGCATCGACCCGACCTCGATCGCCGGCAAGCGCTTCGCGACGCGCCCGCACGTGCCCCTGGTCGTCGTCGGCGCAGGCCCGGCAGGGCTGGCCGCGGCGCTGGAGGCCGCGCGGCTGGGCATCGCGACGCTGCTGGTCGACGAGAACCCGGTCGGCGCCGGATTGATGGGCATGGACGTGCCCTGGCATTTCGGCGGGCGCATGGACGCCAGCGTGCAGAACAGCGGCCGGCTGATCGAGCGCGTGGCGGAAAGTCGCCCCGACCTGGCTGCGGCCTATGAACTGGGCATCGACGTGCAGCTCGGCGTGGCCGCCTGGGGCGCCTTCGCCAACGGCCCGACCTCCGCGTCCTACGCCAGGCCGATCATCGGCCTCGCCGACGAGCGCCGGTCATGGCTGCAGACCTTCGACTGCCTGATCGTCGCCGCCGGCGCCCGCGACGTGCCGGTCGCCTTTCCCGGCTGGGACAAGCCCGGCGTCATGGGCGCGCGCGCCTTCCACGCGCTGGTATCCGAATACCGCGCGTTCTCGGGTCGGCGGCTGGTTGTGCTTGGCGGCGGCGTGGTCGGCATCCAGGCCGCGCTGGCGGCTCGCCGCGCGAGCCTGGAGGTCGCCGGGGTCATCGAGGTCGATGCCGCGCCGCGCGCACCGGCGGCGCTGCTGGAGCAGCTGCGCGCCGAGGGCGTGCAGCTGCATCTCGGACAATCCGTCCGCGCCCTGCGCGGCAAGGCCGAGGTCGAAGGTGTCGTCCTGGCGGACGGCGCCGAACTGTCATGCGATACCGTCGTCGTCGCGGTCGACGTGGCGCCGACGATCGAGCTGCTCGACGTCCTGGGCTGCGCCTGCCGGTACCGCGCCGAGCTGGGAGGCTACGTGCCGGTGGTGGACGAAGACGGGCGCACCACGCGGCCGGAGGTTTTCGCGGCGGGCGACTGCGCCGGCGTGACCGACGCCGCGCTCGCCGATCCCCAGCGCGCGGCCGGCGCGGGGCGGCGGGCCGCGCTGGCGGCCGCCGCCGTGCTCGGCATGCTGGCGCCCGAACAAGCCGCTTCGCGCATCGCTACACTGCCGCCGGCGTCGCGCGCCGCGCCTGCGGATCGCGAAGGGCCGCGCCAGCGATGGCTTGCGGCCGCGCTCGCGGCCGGCGGCGACGAGCTCGTGGTCTGCCAGTGCGAGGACGTCCGCGTGCGCGACCTGGTCGGCATCCGGCCGCCGCGCTACCTGAAATACGCCGAGGCGGCCTTCGCCGGACGCAACCTGCACGCACTCGCGGTCGACGGGCCGATCAACCAGGACCAGATCAAGCGGCTGACGCGCGCCGGCATGGGCCAGTGCCAGGGGCGGCGCTGCCGCGATCAGGTGCAATCGCTGCTGGCGGCGCACAGCAACGTGTCGCCCGGCGACATTCCGTTGGCCAGCTACCGCGCACCGGTGCGGCCCTTGCCGCTCGGCGTGCTGGCCGACCGGGACGAGGGGCCGGAGATGCGCGACAACTGGTCCGCCTGGTTCGGCATCGCCGCGCAATGGCAGCCGCACTGGGAGAAGCCGTCGGACGATCCGGCGCAGATCCTGGCGCCGCACTACCACCTGGCGGAAAAATGAGCAGCGAGTCCGCGCTGCGGCCGCAACCCGCGCCGAAGGGTGCCGCTGTCGTCGTAGTGGGCGGCGGCGTCACCGGCCTCAGCGCCGCCTGGTGGTTGGCGCAGGCGGGCGTCGACGTGCTGGTGCTCGAGAAGGGCATCGTCGGCTGGGAGGCTTCCGGGCGCAACGGCGGCGGCGCCACGCATGCGGTCAGTCCGCTGTTCCGCGAGGAACAGCGGCTGTGGCCGATGATGGACGAACTGCTCGGCTATCCGACCGAATACCAGCCCTACCGCATCCGCGTGGCGCTGAACGAATCCCAGCTCGCGCAGCACCGGCGGATGACGCAGCTCGCCGTCAGCCAGGGGTTCGAGACCGAGCTGCTCGACCCGAAGGCCTTGCGCGAGCTGGTGCCGCTGGTCGGGGATACGGTCGCGGGCGGCATCTTCTGCCGCTACGGCGGGCACGCCAATCCGCAGCGCACGGTCCAGGCCTATGCCTGGGCCTTGCAGGACCGTGGCGGGCGCATCGTCCAGCATGCGGCCGTGCACGACATCACGCTGCGCAATGGCAGGGCGGTTTCGGTCGAGACCAGCCAGGGCAGCTTCGGCTGCGAGGCGCTGGTGCTGGCGGCCGGGCCGCAGACGGCGCTGCTTGCCGGCAGGCTTGGCGTCGAAGTGCCGATCGCGCCGGCTCGGGCCGAGATGATCGTGACCGAGCCCGTGCCTGTGATGCGCCACGGCGGGGTGGACGGCGGCGGGCTTTACGGCAGGCAGACGCTGCGCGGCAACCTCGCCTATGGCGGCGGCCCGCACGAGTGGCTGGAGGCGCAGGATCTGCAGCCGAGACGTGCAGCGACGTCGCCCGTCATGCGCAGCCTGGCGCGCCGGATGCGCGACCTGTTCCCCAAGGCGGCGCATGTGCGGGTGATCCGAAGCTGGGCCGGCATCGTCGAGAACACGCCCGACGGCCGGCCGATCCTGGATCGTTTGAAGAACCCGGAAAACGTGGTCATCGCGACGATGTCGAGCGTCGGCTTCGGCCTGTCGCCGGCCTCGGGCCGCGCGATCGCGCAGCTCGCCGTCGACGGGCGCTGCAATTTCGCCGACCTGCGCCAGCTCGACCTCGCGCGCTTCGCCGGGTTGGCGGCGGACTGGCGCGAACGCCGCGGGTGGGTTCCGTGGTCGCCTTCCGGCGCGGACAACCTGATGGTCGAATCGTAGCACGCACGCTGCCGTGCTTGACCCTCGTCCTCCCGGTGCTACGATTTCCGTTGTCAGCTTCACGTGGTGCCGCGCTCGGGGGAGAGCAGCCACTCATGGCCGCCGACGTTCGGCCGCTGCTTCAGGTCGAAGACCTGAAGATTCAATTCCGGGTTCCCGACGGAATTCTGCCGGCGGTCGACGGGATCGGATACCGGCTCGATCGCGGCGAGACGCTGGGCCTGGTCGGCGAGAGCGGCAGCGGCAAGAGCGTTTCGTCGCTGGCCCTGCTGCGGCTGCTGGAATCGCCGCCGGCCG
Source organism: Alphaproteobacteria bacterium (assembly GCA_023150455.1). Taxonomy (GTDB): domain Bacteria; phylum Pseudomonadota; class Alphaproteobacteria; order JAEULC01; family JAEULC01; genus JAEULC01. The sequence continues at coordinate 4,502 of JAKLKW010000072.1, forward strand.
AGATCCGCTCGGGCCGCGTCCTGTTCCAAGGCCGCGACCTGTTGCAGGTGCCCGAAAGGGAGATCAGCGACCTCCGCGGCCGGTCGATATCGATGATCTTCCAGGAACCGATGACGTCGCTGAACCCGGTCATGACGGTCGGTTTCCAGATCGACGAGGCGCTGATGCGGCACTTCGGCTGGCCGCGCCGCGAAGCGCGGCAGCGGTCGCTGGAGCTGCTGACGCTCGTGGGGATCCCGTCGCCCCAGCGCAACATCGACTCCTATCCGCATGAATTGTCCGGCGGGATGCGCCAGCGCGTCATGATCGCGCTCGCCCTGTCCTGCGAACCGAAGATCCTGGTCGCCGACGAGCCGACCACCGCGCTGGACGTGACGATCCAGGCGCAGATCCTGGAGTTGATGGTCGGGCTGCAGGAGAAGTTCGGCACCAGCATCCTCTTGATCACGCATGACCTTGCCGTGATCGCCGAGACGGCGCACCGCGTCGCGGTGATGTATGCCGGCCGAATCGTCGAGGCGGCGCCGGTTGCCACCATCTTCGGCGAGCCGCGCCATCCCTATACCCAGGGGCTGCTCAACTCGATCCCGCGCATCCACCGCGAGCGGCTGGACGCGCTCGCCGAGATCGCCGGGGGCGTGCCCGACCTGACTCGGCTGCCGCCCGGCTGCGCCTTCGCGCCGCGCTGCCCGCGCGCCGACGCCCATTGCCGGCGCGAGCGCCCGGAGCCGATGACGGTCGGCTCCGACCACGTGGTGAGCTGCTGGAAGGCCAGCGATGCCTGAGGCGCTGCTCGAGACGCGCGGCCTGAAGACGCATTTCGCGTTGCGCGCCGGAATCTTCTCGCACGTCGTCGGCAAGGTGCACGCGGTCGACGGCGTCGACCTGAAGGTGCGCGCCGGCGAGGCCCTGGCCTTGGTCGGCGAAAGCGGGTGCGGCAAGACCACGATCGGCAAGACGATCCTCAAGCTGATCGAGCCGACCGAGGGCCAGATCTGGTTCGAGGGCGAGGACATCACGCGGTATTCCGCAAGGCAGATGGCGCCGCTGCGGCGGAAGATGCAGATCATCTTCCAGGATCCGTTCTCCTCGCTCAATCCGCGCCTGCGCGTCGGCGACATACTGGGCGCGCCGTTCGAGATCCACGGCGTTGCCGCGGGCAGCGAGAAGACCGACCGCGTGGCCCGCCTGCTGCGCCTGGTCGGGCTGATGCCGGAGGCGATGCGGCGCTATCCACACGAGTTCTCCGGCGGGCAGCGCCAGCGGATCGGCATCGCGCGCGCATTGGCGCTCGACCCCAAGCTGATCATCGGCGACGAGCCGGTCTCGGCGCTGGACGTCTCGATCCAGGCGCAGATCATCAACCTCCTGAAGCGCATCCAGGCCGAACTCGGCCTGACCTACATCCTGATCTCGCACAACTTGAGCGTCGTCAGCCATGTCTCCGACGTCGTCGCGGTGATGTATCTGGGCCAGGTCGTCGAGACCGCGCCGCGCGATGCGCTCTACTTCGACGCGAAGCATCCCTATACCGAGGCGCTGCTTTCGGCGGTGCCGCTGCCCGAGCCGGGGCGGCGGCGCAAGCGCATCCTGCTCAAGGGCGACGTGCCGTCGCCGGTACGTCCGCCTGGGGGCTGCCGCTTCCACCCGCGCTGCGCGAAGGCGATGCCGCATTGCGCGACGCAGGTGCCGACCCTCAAGCCGGTCGGCGAGCGGCATCTCGTCGCCTGCCATCTCCACCACGGCTGACGGAAGGACGACCGGGTATCGTGCTGCACTACGTGCTCAGGCGCATGCTCCATGCCGTACCGCTGATGATCGGCGTGTCGATCGTGGGATTCGGGCTCATGCATCTGGCGCCCGGCGGCCCGCTCGCGGTCTACACGCTCAACCCGACGATCACCGCCCAGGACATCGAGCGCATCAAGGTCGTCTTCGGCCTCGACCAGCCGGTCTATGTCCAGTACGTCAAGTGGGCCATCGGAATGTTCACCGGCTCGTGGGGCTACACGTTCTTCGGCGGACGCCCCGTCCTGGTCGTGATCCTGGAGCGGGTGCCGGCGACGCTGCTGCTGATGGGCTCCGCGCTATCGATCGCCGTCGTCGTCGGCATGTTCGTGGGCATACTGGGGGCGGTCCGGCGCTATTCGGTGTTCGACTACCTGGCGACGACCGGCGCGATGTTCGCACTGTCCTTTCCGACCTTCTGGTTCGGGCTGATGGCGATCTACGTGTTCGCGCTGCAGCTCCGCTGGCTGCCCTCCGGCGGCATGTACGAGCTCGGCGCGGAGGGCGAAATCCTCGACCTTCTGCGCCACCTGACGCTGCCGACGATGGTGCTGGCGCTGGTGATCGTCGCGACGTGGAGCCGCTACACCCGGTCGAGCTTCCTCGAGGTGATCCACCAGGACTACATACGCACCGCCCGCGCCAAGGGCCTGCGCGCGCCGGCGATCCTGTTCCGCCACGCCTTCCCGAACGCGGTCAAGCCGCTCATCGCGTTGCTGGGCGTACAGCTGCCGTTCCTGTTCTCCGGCGCGCTGGTGACCGAGACGATCTTCGGATGGCCCGGGATGGGCCGCCTGTTCGTCGACGCGCTGACGATGAAGGAATACCCCGTGCTGATGGGGATGATGATGTTCACGGCGTTCTTCGTGATCTTCAGCAACCTGATCGCGGACGTCGCCATCGCGCTGATCGATCCGCGCATCCGACTGGGCTAGCGGGGCGCCGCGATGACCAAGATCAACATCATCGCGACGGCGACCGAGGCCGACGGCGGCGTCGCGGCGCGGCACCACGGCTTCATCCGCATGGTGCTGCGCCGGTTCCTGCGCCATCGCCTGGCGGTTGCCGGCGCCGTGGTGGTGGTGTTGCTGTGCGCCTCGGCCCTGTTCGCCAACCTGCTGGCGCCGCACGACCCGACCTTCCTCGACACCCGCCACCGGTTCCTGGCGCCGTTCCAGGACATGGGATTCCTGCTGGGCACGGACGAGCTCGGGCGCGATACGCTGAGCCGGCTGCTCTATGGCGGGCGCGTGTCGCTTGCCGTGGGGCTGGTGGCGATGCTGACGACGATCGTCAGCGGGCTCCTGATCGGCCTGACCGCCGGCTACTACGGCGGCTGGATCGACGACCTGCTGATGCGCTTCGTAGACACCATGCTGTGCTTCCCGCAAGTGTTCCTGCTGCTGGTCGTGGCAGCGTTCGTGCCGCCGACGCTGATCTCGATCTCGCTGATCATCGGGCTCACCTCGTGGATGGAGGTGGCGCGCATCGTGCGCGGCGAGATGCTGTACCTGAAGGAGCAGGACTTCGTGCAGGCCGCGCGCGCACTCGGGGCCGGCGGCGCGCGCATAATGTTCAGGGAACTGCTGCCGAACGCGATCGCGCCGGTGCTGGTCGCTGCGACGCTGAAGGTCGCCACGGCGGTGCTGATGGAATCCTACATCTCCTATCTCGGCTACGGCATCCAGCCGCCGCTGGCGAGCTGGGGCAACATGCTGACCAATGCGCAGGGCTATTTCGACACGGTGCCGTATCTCGCGATCCTGCCCGGTGCGTTGATCACGCTGGCGGTGATGAGCTTCAACTTCCTGGGCGACGGGCTGCGCGATGCGTTGGACCCGCGCCTGAAGATGGACTGAGGGTCTGGCCGGACGGTCCGCTCGAGGGGAACGGGCCCGCCGGCGGGGGGAATCGAAAGGAGTACGGGCGATGGCAAGACTGAAGCGGATTTCACGGCGCGGCGCGATGAAGGGCGCCGGCGCGTTGGCGGTCGCGACTCTCGGGGCGCCGGCCATCCTGCCGGGCAAGGCGAGCGCGCAGAACCGCGACCGCGTGATCATCGGCATGACGCAGGAGCCGGTGCAGTTCAATCCGCTGCTCTACGTCAACGCCGGCACCGAGAATGTGCCGGAAGCCTGCATGTTCGACGCGCTGTGGGACATGAACGACGGGGGCAAGTTCGTCCCGAACCTCGCGGCGGCGATCCCGACCCGCGAGAACGGCGGCATCTCCGCCGATGGCAAGGTGTGGAAGGTCGGCCTGAAGCGGGGCGTCAAGTGGAGCGACGGCGCGCCGTTCACCGCCAAGGACGTCGAGTTCACCTACCAGTCGATCATCAATCCCAAGGTCGCGATCCGCTCGCGCTCCGGCTTCGACCTGATCAAGAACTTCAAGGTGGTCGACGACTTCACCATCGAGATGGAACTGTCCCGGCCCTTCGTGCCCTTCATGTGGGCGTGGCAGAACATGCATATCGTGCCGCACCACCTGCTGTCGAAGGAAGCCGACTTCAACACCTCGGGCTACAACAGCAAGCCGGTCGGCACCGGGCCCTACACGCTGAAGAGCCGGGTCGCCGGCAGCCACATGATCTACGAGCGCAACCCGAATTACCACCGCGGGCCGGCGAAGATCGGCACGGTGATCCACAAGTTCGTGCCCGACCAGCTCGTGCTGTACAGCCAGGTGCGCACCGGCGAGGTCGACTACATGGGTTTGACCGGCGTTCCCTACGACCGCTGGGCGGAAGCGAGCAAGATCGCCGATCGCGAATTCTTCTCGGTGCCGCAGCCCTGGGTGCAGTTCATCTACTTCAACTGCGGCAAGCCGCAGTTCAAGGACCCCAAGGTGCGCCGCGCGCTCTACATCGCGACCGAGATGCAGAAGTCCCTCGACGACATCTATTTCGGCGCCTGGAAGCGCACGCTGTCCTACCTGCACACCTCGCACTGGGCCTACAACCCGAACCTGAAAGACCCGACCCCGAATCCCGAGCTGGCGGCGAAGATGCTGGACGAGGCGGGCTGGAAGGTCGGCGCGGACGGCGTGCGCGCGAAGGACGGGGTGAAGATGAAGTTCACCTGCTCGACCACCGCCGGCGTACCGGCGCGCCAGGGCTGCCAGGCTCTGTTCCAGCAGAACTGGAAGAAGATCGGCGTCGAGATGGAGATCAAGAACATGCCGGCCTCGGTCGTCTGGGGCGAGTACACGACCAAGTCCCAGTTCGACACGCTGCTGGTGGCCTGGGAGCCGACCGTCGGCATGGATCCCGATTACACCGCGCGCGCCCATTCCAAGCAGATCCCGGTCAAGGTCGGGTCGGGGTCGAACTACGTCCAGTACGAGAACGCCGAGGTCGACCGGCTGCTCGAGGCGGGCGTGACAGAGACGGACCCTGAGGCGCGCAAGAAGATCTACTGGCGGGTCCAGGAAATCCTGCACGAGGAGGTGCCGTTCGCGCCGCAGGCCGGCACGGCGCAGGGTCGACTCAAGCACAAGGGGCTGAAGAACGACCGCCCGAACCAGTACGTCACCGACGCCACCTGGAACATCCAGGACTGGCACTGGAGCTGAACTTCCGGCGGAGCCGGGCGATCCGCGCGCACTGCCGCGGATCGTCCGGCTCTCGTGCATTGGGTCTGGACAGCGGCCGTCTACCGGCCGGACGTCAGCGCAGTCCAAATCCACCGTCCCGCACCTGGCACGCGGCGGGGGGTTGATCGCGGAGCAGCAGCGGACCGGCCGCGGATCCGGATCGGCGAGCGAGTGCGAGGTGGCAGAGATATTGGAGCGCCACGACCGGGAGCCGCTCGCCCCGTCGCCGTCGTAGGCTCTGTATCAGACTCCATCCACTAGGCCGAAGTTTTCACTGTCGATAGCGCGATAGGCGGGTCGTGTCGGAGCATTGCGGCGTACGATGTTTGATATTTGTGTCCATCTAAGGGGATTGAACTAAACCGCGATCGCGGTAGGTGAGGCGCCTTCCGGTGCTTGAAGACCGTCGACCTCGAAATCCGCCCGATCCGCGATTGGGCGGCGCCACGCGTGCCATCGCGCCCGAAGCATCGCTTCACGCTCTATTCCACGCCGACCCGGCTTCAGCAGGCCGCCTTCACGCTGCTCGGGTTCGACCCCGTCCGTGTCCAGTAACCAAAGATCCTGACCGTCGAATTGACGAGTCGACTCGAGCCATTGCGTGCTTCAAAAGCGAGAACTTCGGTCTAGGATTTGGATAACGCCCCAATCGCCGGGCTTGGTGCGATGATCGCGCAGGAGTGCGCTCGGCAGGCTGTCCTGATCGAACACGGGCGTTCGCTTGCAGGGCGTGAGCCCCTCGGGCAGGCACGCGATCATCGACTGCCGCCACGCTTGGCGGATATCGCCGCCTGCGGCTCCTTGCAGGCAATGATCGACACCGCCCGGATGTGCCTGCGGTAGCGGTGAAACGCCCGACCCATCGCGATGACGCGCCGTCGGGCCTCGGTGTCGCGCATCAAGCGTCGCAAGAACCGCAGTGCGCCCCCAAGCCCTTCGTCGGCGACAAGGCGGGCCGGGCGGAGCAGGTGCATTGGAGCGTAACCGATCTTGCAGACTGTGAATCCCGCTTCCGTCATGGCGGCGCGCCACTCCCTTTCAGTGAGGGGCCGTGCGCCCACATGGATGACGGCCGACAATGCATCGTCGATCTCTTGCTTGACGGCGGGCGAGATGTCGTCGGGCGTCACCAGCAGCTCGTGGATCGCATAGCGCCCGCCGGGACGCAGCAGGCGGTACGCCTCGGTCATGATCCGCAACTTGTGCGCGGGCGGCTGCATCGACAGCATGGCCTCTCCGATCACGACCGTGGCGGCCGCATCCGCCAGACCGGTGTCCTCGGCGCTGCCGCTGCGAACAGAAATCCATGGCTCTGCCGGCAGGCGACTTGCGATCCAGCGAACCGCGTCGGGGTCGCGCTCGATGCCGGTATAGGATCGCGGTGCACGGGCAACGATCCGCTGCGCGGTGACGCCGAGCCCCGGCGCCAGCTCGACGACATGATCATCCACGCCGATCGCGAGATCGGCGAGAATTCTTCCTGTCATGGCCAAGCCGCCGGGACGCAGGACGCGCTTGCCGAGGCGTGCCAGCAGCCAGTGCCCGGGCATCCGGTCGGGACGCAGGGAGTGCGCCGGAAGGGCGGCATGATCTCCCGCCATCGCCTACATCCGCGCCTTGAGGCCGAGGATGAAGGCGCGCCCGTCGCCGGGAAGGAACGCGGCCTGATCCGGCTGGGCCCTATCCGTTATCAGGGTCGACGACGCGTAGACCTGGTCGAACGCGTTTCGCATCTCGCCGTAGACGCTGAAATTCTCGACGACGTCGTAGCTGGCGCGGAAGTCGACCGTCGCCCATGGCTTGTTGAACAGCGTATTGGCGTTGTCGACCGGCGTCCTCTCCGGCAGCCAGTTGACCTCGGTCTCGACGAACAGGCCCTTCCAGAACGTGTAGCGAATGGCCGCGTTGATCGTGTGGCGCGGCGCGCCGGCCAGCCGGTTGTCGCCGTAAACCGGGTCGCCGTCGAAGCGGAAGTCCTGGTAGTTGTATACGAGGCGGCCGCTCAGCTCGTCCGTCATCTGCACGCCGAACCCGAGCTCGATGCCGAGGTGGCGGGTCTTGTCGGCGTTCACGGAGGCAAGCTGCGTACCCGACGCATCCCTGAGGCTGAGCAGTTCGTCGTCGATCCATGAATAGTAGGCGCTAGCGTTCCAGGCGAAGCGACCGCTGCGCCCGCGCCAACCCGCTTCGATCGTCGTCGCGGTTTGGGCATCGAGATCGGGCGTCGCGAAGGCGAACTGCGGGACGCCGTTGACCGGAGCTCCAGGGCTGAAGAACGGTGTCCCATTGACCGTGGCAAGCAGATCGTCATGTGTCGGCGGCTCGAAGCTGCGGCTGACCGCGCCGAAGGCGATGCTGTCCCGCCATGCCTCATAGGCGAGCCCGAGGCTCGGGCTCCAACCCGAGTAGCCGTGCCGGTAGCTCGTGTCCTGTGCGCGTGCGTTGAGCCGCTGGAACGCACCCGTCACCGGGTTGAAGCCGGCCACGGGCCGAAGGCCGGTTCCGAACTTGTCCTCGTTCTCGCGCACGGCGTGCGCATAGGCGATCGAGGGCGACAGCGTGACGCGCTCGTCGATCGGTATGTGCATCCCGACATTGAAGGACAGCGTCGACGCGTCAAGCTCGCTGTCGCCGAAGCGCGCGCCCTTCGTGCCGGCGATGTTCTGGAAATTCTCCCGGTCGGCGGATCCGAAGTCGTACTTCGCCGTCGCTTCGAGCAGTGGCAGCGGCCGCGCCTCGTTCGGCTGGTAGGCGTAGCGGAGGACGACCGTTGCATCCGCGCCGTCTGTCACGCGATAGCCGCTCGCGATCGGAAACCGGAAGCTGTCGTCGGTGCTGGTGAAGCCCACGCCAACATCCAGAAGTTGCGCGCCGAAGGTGGCCGAGGTTCGCGAGCCCGCGCGAAACTGTTGCACCTCGCGCTGAGGAAGGTCGCGCCGTACGTTAGGGCCGGGACTGGTGATGGCGGGGCCGGGCAGCGTGACGGTCGGACCGCCATAGACCTGCGTCGGATCTTCCTTCAGCTTGGCCCAGGTGAGCGGTCCGGGAACGTCGAAGCCGAGGTCGGTATAGCCGGCGAACAGGCGCGTGCCGACGTTCTCTCCATGCCGGATGCCCGAGTTGAGGTTGAAGTTCGCGCGATCCGACCCGTTGTGGTCGCGGAACCCGTCGCGTGCGCTGTACGATGCCTGAACGTGGCCGTCCATGTCATCCGCGCGTCCGCCCGCCCTGGCGGTTGCGGTACGTTGCCCGAAGCTGCCGCCTTCGATTCCGCCTTCGACGCCGGGGTCGGTCCTGCCGTTGGGAGACGCGAAGTTGATCGCACCGCCGAGAACGGTCGCGCCCAGCCGGTTGGCGACGTATCCGCGGTAGATCTCCGTAAAACGCGCCTGGCGCGGGTCGGCCAGGCCGACGACGTAGGACCCGTCGGCGCGATTCAGCGGAAGTCCATCCTGAAGGACCAGGATGCCGCGCTCCACGGGGTTCTGCTGCAGTCCGGAGCCCCGTATTTGCACGCGCGGCTGGTCGTTGCCGCCGAAGAAGTCCTGCACGATCACGCCGGGCACGGTCCTGAGTGAATCGGAAAGCGTCACGTTGGCGCGACCAGTCAGGTCCTCTCGCGTGATCAACGCCGTTCCGCCCGGCAACGCCTCGAGGCGTTGACGCACGATCGTCTCGGGCACGCTGGGAGCCGCGGCCTCGACCGTGACGGGCGGGAGCGCCGTCACCGCGGCGCCCGGCGTCGCCGACTGGCCGAAGGCCGGGCCGGCGAGCGTCGCAGCGGCCAAAGCGAGGGTCGTCGCGGTTCGGCACCTCGTCGTTCGAAGGCCGGCCGGCTGCGGACGGCGGGCACGATCGCGCCGTATCATCCCTGTGATGCTCCCGAGTCTTCGCCGCATTTCGCGGCTGCGGCAGCAGATTGGGCGGCCGCGCGCTTGGGCACGCCTCCATCCGGGTGCAATTCGACCTCAAACAGGTGTTTTTCGGCCGCAGCGTCGAGGCCGGCGGAGCTACGCGGCCTCTTGGCGATAGCTGGAGGGATTGAGACCGTAATGCCGCCGGAACGCGCGCGCGAACTGACTGGGGTTGGCAAACCCGACCTCGAGCGAGACTTCCGCGACGCCGAGGGCGCTGTGCGCCAGCAGATCACGCGCGGTCTCCAGGCGCTTGCGTCGCGAGTAGTCGGCGATCGTCGCGCCATAAAGGCATTTGAAGCTGCGCTTGAGATCGCTTTCGTTCAATGCCACGAGCACGCTCAGCTCGGCGGTCGTCGGCGGATTGCCGAGGCGTTGCCGCAGGATCTCCGCCGCTTGCCGGGCTTTCATCGCCAATCTGGGACTGAGCGGTCGGATCGGCGCGGGCACAGGCGCCGTCTCGGCGTGCTTCGCGAATGCCCACGACAGCAGGGCCAGCACCGATTGCTCGATGGAAAGTGCCGCCCCATCGTCCTCGGCGCGCGAATCGAGCAAGGCGCGCGCCAGCCGCAGGCCGCTTTCGTCGAGCTCCACGGCGCTGTCGCACGGGAGCCGCGCCGCGGCGCCGCCGTGGCGCAGAAAGCGGGCGACCTCGCATGTCGGGCCGCGCGGACATGCGCTCCTCCATCGGGTCGACAGAAAGATCACGGCGCCCAGCGCGGCCGGTGATGCAAGATCGATCTGACGGCGAGGACCGTTCGTCGCTTGGCGCAGGATGTGGAGCATCCCGCGCAGCAAGGGGCGGCTTCGTTCGCCCTCGCGGAGCGCGAACGTCCCCGTCAGGCTGACGCAAAGGTGGGTGCCGTCGGCATCCAGACGGAGCGAAGCCGGCTCGTCGAGGCCGGGCCGCGCCAGGAACAGGCTGGCACCATTGCGCAACGCAATCGACGCGGTTGCCGCCCGCTCATGGGGTAAAGGGACCGCTTCGACGCGCGGCGCGTCCCGGGGGGCTGCCATCAACTTCATTCTCGACATGGCGATTTTTATCAAGAATGCGACTTAATCGCAATTATTATTCGAAGCCGATGATCGCCCTGTGTCGTTCTAGGCCGAAGTTTTCACTGCCGATAGCGCGATAGGCGGGTCGTGTCGGAGCATTGCGGCGTACCATATTTGATATATGTATCCATCTAAGGGGATACAACTAAACCGCGATCGCGGTAGGAGAGGCGCCTTCCGCAGCATGAAGACTGCCGATCTCGAGCTGCGGCCCGTGTTCCACTGGGCGACGCCTCGCGTCAGAGCACGCGTCTTCCTCTGCATGCTCGCCTACCATCTCGAATGGCACATGCGTCAAGCCTTGGCGCCGATGCTGTTCGACGATCACGACCGCGCCGCTGCCGAGGCCGCACGCTCCTCGCCGGTCGCCAAGGCGCAGCCCTCGCCCGCCGCCAAGCGCAAGGCCACAACCAAGCGCACCGACGATGGCCTGCCGGTGCACAGCTTCCGCACCCTGCTCGCCGATCTCGCCGCACTCACCCGAAACACGGTCCGCTTCGGCCGCGCCGCCGGCTTTCAGCTGCTGGCACGACCTACCGAGACGCTACGCCGCACCCTCGGACTCCTCGGCCACCAACCCGCGCCGTAGTCAGCGCTTGCAGACTTCCGCGGGCCGCCTCGGCGGCTTGCGCAAAAAACCGGGCAAAGTCCGGTCTAGACGGCCGCGAGCGCCTGGGCCAGGTCGTCGAGCAGGTCGTCGGCATCCTCGAGCCCGACCGACAGCCGGATCAGGTCGTCGGTGACGCCTTCGGCCGGCCGCGTGTCGGGATATACCTTCTGCCGAGCGCGGGTCAGGCTGGCGGGGTGCATGATCAGCGACTCGGCGTCGCCCAGGCTGACCGCCCTCGAAACCAGCCGCAGGCGGTCCATCATCGCCGCGGCGCCGGCAAAGCCGGACTTGAGCCCGAACGCCATCATGGCGCTGCCCAGCGACATCTGCTTCTTCGCCACTTCATACTCGCGCGAACCGGCGAGGAACGGATAACGCACCCAGGCAACGGCGGGGTGCGCGGCCAGCATCTCGGCTACGGCGGCGGCGCTGGCGGCGTGCTGGCGCATTCGCAGGCTCAGCGTCTTCATGCCGCGCAGCACCAGGAAGGCCGCCATCGGCGACAACGTCGCACCCGTGATATAGCGCAGCCCGTTGCCGCGGATCTGCTCGATCGTCGCCGCATCGCCCAGGACCGCGCCGCCCAGAAGGTCGCCGTGCCCGTTGATATATTTGGTGAGGGAGTGCAGCACCAGATCGGCGCCGTGCTCGATCGGCCGCTGCACGCAGGGCGAGGCGAAGGTGCTGTCGACCGCGACGCGCGCGCCGCCGGCGTGCGCGCGCCGGGCGACGGCGGCGATGTCGATCACCTCCGAGGTCGGATTCACCGGCGTCTCGAAATAGACCAGCCTGGTGCGCGGCGTCAGTGCGCCGTCCAGGCGGCCGGGATCGGTCAAGTCGACCGGCACGGCCTTGATGCCGAAGCGCGGCAGCGCCAGGCGCGACAGCGTGTAGGTGTTGGAGTAGAGGGTCCGGTGCACGACGACCTCGTCGCCCTGGGACAGGAGCGATAGCATCAGCGATCCGACCGCACCCATCCCGGAGGCGAGGACCACGCAGGCCTCGGCGCCTTCGAGATTGGCCAGCCGGGCCTCCAGCAGCGCCTGGGTCGGGTTGGACTCGCGTCCGTAGAGATAGCCTTCGCGTTCGTGCGCCATCACCGCCGCGGCATCCGCGATCCCCTCGAAGGAGTAGGTCGAGGTCATGAAGATCGGCGGGGCGACCGAGCCGAGGAACTTCTTCGGCTCGTAGCCGTGGTGGATGGCCCGCGTCTGGAAACCCGGTGGCCGGTTCGTTCCGCGCTCGATCATGGAATGCCGTTCCTCCGTTCGACACGACGCCGGGGTCAGGCCGGCGCCAGGACCTCGTAGCCGTAGGCCGAAGCTGCATGCGTCAACCAGCCGTAGAACGCCTCGGCCAGCGACGACGGTACGATCAACTCGTAGCCCGGTGCGGCGTCGACCTGGCGAAGGATGCAATCGATATGCGCGATCTGCGTCACCGCCGACCGGCCCGGCGCGAAGACCCGAGGGTGCAGGTCGATCCGGCAGCCCGTCGCCAGTACCCGCCGCGCAGGCGCGCCCGTCAGCAGCAGGACCGCCTTGCCATGCGTCTGGTCGACCACCGAACCCGCGTCGCCGACGGCCGATTTCACCGCCCCGGCGAAATCGCGTGCAGCCGCGCCGTCGGCGGACAGCAGCCATCCGTCCGGCTGCGTCCAGATCGCACTCGCGTCCTGCGCGGCCGCGGCGCGCCCCGGGGCGGGCAAAGCCAGGCCGAAACGCCGTTGCACCGCCGCGGCGACGTCGCGCGCGCGCGCCTTGCGGGCCAGCAGCATCGCCAGCGACGGCCGGCGCTCGCGCAGCGTCAGCGGGGCTTCGCCGCCGACGGCATGGCGGCCGGGAGCGGCCACGCCATGCAGCGCGGAAAGCGGCTCAGGCGCGGACGCGGGCATTCTCGGGATCCACGTGATGCGGGTGGGTCACTTCGACCTCGGTGGTCTCGTCGTTCAGCGGGAAGGCGACGAACAGGCACTTGCCGCGCCAGGATTCCGCACGCGCCAGCAGGCCGAGACCGACCCAGCAGTCCAACTCGACCGAAGGCATCGCGCTGGCCAGCCAACCCAGGCTCTCGGCGGAGCCGGGCGCGGCGACCAGGTGACCGCCGGCGCGCAGCCGCGCGCGCCGGTCGACCGGCCGCAGGCCGACCAGCCGCGGCCGGTCCGGGTCGGCGAGCGCGGGCCGCTCGGCCAGCACCCGGCCGACATAGTCGCCGCGCTTCTTCAGCATGCGTTCCAGGCCCAGATCGCGCGCCGTGGTGTGCCCGGTCAGTTCGGGGCCGGCGACATGGCCCTTCTCGATCCGCAGCAGTCCCAGCGCTTCGACGCCGTAGGGCGCGATGCCGTGCGCCCGGCCGGCGGCGAGGACGGCCTCCCAGACCCGCTCGGCATGACCCGCCGGCGTCGCCACCTCGTAGGCAAGCTCGCCGGAGAAGCTGATGCGGAAGATCCGCACCGGGCAGCCGGCGATCGCGGCGTCGCCCACGCCCATGAACGGGAACGCCGCGTTGTCCAGGTCCAGCCCCTCGACCGCCTTCGCCAGCGTGGCACGGGCCTGCGGCCCGGCAAGCGACATCGACGCCCAGTGGTCGGTCACCGCACAGAACTGCACGTCCAGGTCGGGCCACACGGTCTGGGCGTGGTACTCCATGTGCTCGAGCACCCGCGCGGCGTTGACCGTGGTCGTGGTCATGAAGAAATGGTCGTCGGCCAGGCGCGACGTCGTGCCGTCGTCGAACACGATCCCATCCTCGCGCAGCATGAGGCCGTAGCGCGCCCTGCCGACCGGCAGGGTGGAGAAGGTGTTGGTGTAGAGCCGGTCGAGGAACACGGCGGCGTCCCTGCCCTGGACGTCGATCTTGCCAAGTGTCGATACGTCGCACAGACCGACGGCCTGGCGCACCGCGCGCGCCTCGCGCAGCACCGATGCCCAGGCGTCGTTCTCCTCGCCGGGCTGCGGGTAGTAGGCGGGTCGCAGCCACGGGCCCACCTCCATGAAGCGCGCCCCGCGTCGCTCGTGCCAGCGATGCAAGGCCGTGCGCCGGATCGGGGCGAAGTCCTTGCCGACCGCGTGGCCGGCGATCGCGCCGAAGCTGATCGGCACGGCGAAGGGACGGTAGGTCGGCAGGCCCACCGCCGCCACGTCCTCGCCGCGCGCCGCGGCCAGCACGGCCGCCCCCACCAGCCCGCCGGTCTTGCCCTGGTCGGTCGCCATCGAAAGCGTGGTGTAGCGCTTGGCGTGCTCGATGTGCTCGTAGCCCTCGCGCCGGGCCAGGCGGATATCGTCCGCCGTGACGTCGTTCTGCAAATCGACGAAGGCCTTGCCCGCGGATCTCACCTCCCAGAACGCCTCCACCTGCGTGCCCGGTTCCGCGGAGTCCGGCGGCAAATCGAAGCCGGAAGCGGCGGCGAATCCGGCGTCCGCGGCTGCGGCCGCACCCGCCGCTGCGCCGTCGCGGGCGCAGCTGGCGATCCCGGTCAGGCCGCGCGCGGCACCGGCCGAGCGCTGGCGCTGCGTCGACTCGCCCGGGACGAAGCCGGCGATCGCCGAGTCCCACCGCATGGCCGTGCGCGACTGGCTGGCGAGCTGGATCGCCGGGTTGTGCCCGCCGGACACGCACAGCAGGTCGGCCGACAGGGTCTTCGCATTGGCACCGTCGCGCGCGGCCACCGTGACGCCGCGCACGCCGCGTCTGCCGTGCACGCCCAGAACCACGCTGCCCAGCCGCAGGTCGATGCCGCGCTGCCGCGCCGGCTCGGCGCGCGCGGTGGCGGCGCGCACGTCGACGATCGCCGCGACCTCGATGCCGGCATCGTGCAGGGCGAAGGCGGTGTCGTAGGCCTCGTCGTTGTTGGTGAACATCACGGCGCGCTCGCCCGGCGCGACGGCGAACCGGCGCAGATAGGCGAGCGCGGCGCCGGCCAGCATCACGCCGGGGCGGTCGTTGTCGGGCAAGGCAATAAGGCGCTCCAGCGCGCCGGTCGCCAGCACGACTTCCCTGGCGCGGATCATCCAGAAGCGTTGGCGCGGCGCATGGTCCGGCGGCACGGGCAGGTGGTCCGCGACGCGTTCGATCGCGCCCAGCACGTTGCCGTCGTAGTAGCCGAACACCGACGTGCGGCTGAGGACCGTCGCCTCGGATTGGCGCAGCAGCGCTCCGATCATCCCGGCGCGCCAGGCCTCGTGCGCCGGATCGAGCAGCAGGCCGCCGCCAAGCTCGAAATCCTGTTCGCACAGGATCACCCGGGCGCCCGCCTCGGCGGCGGCGCGCGCGGCGGCCAACCCGGTGGCGCCCGATCCCACCACCAGCACGTCGCAGTGCGCGTGGAGGGTCTCGTAGCGGTCGGGGTCGGGCGCGCGCGCCGCCGAGCCGAGCCCAGCCGAGCGGCGGATCAGCGGCTCGTAGACCTTCTCCCAGAACGACGCCGGCCACATGAAGGTCTTGTAGTAGAACCCGGCCGGCAGGAATCGGGCGATCAGGTCGTTGGCCGAGAGCAGGTCGAAGGCGAGCGATGGCCAGCGGTTCTGGCTGCGCGCCTCGAGCCCGTCGAACAATTCGATCACCGGCATCGGCGTGTTTGCCTCCCGGCGCGCGCCGCCACGCAGTTCCACGAGCGCGTTGGGCTCCTCCGGGCCGGCGGTCACGATGCCGCGCGGACGGTGGTACTTGAAGCTGCGCCCGACCAGGCGCACGCCGTTCGCCATCAGCGCCGAGGCCAGCGTGTCGCCGCGCAGGCCCTCGTACGCGTCGCCGTCGAAGCTGAACCGCAGCCGGGCGCCGCGATCGACCCGGCCGCCCCCGGCAAGCCGCCGGCTCATGACCGGGGAACCTGCATGTCTTCGTCGGCCTTGGCCGTGGCGTGGATCGCGTGGGTCGTCGTGTGGCGAACCACCTTGATCCACTGCCGGCAGCCGGCGGCGTGATGCCACCACTCGACGTGCCAACCGCGCGGGTTGTCGCGCAGGTAGACGTATTCGTAGAAGGCGTCGATGCCGGCGTCGGCCGGGGGGCGCCGGACCGTGGCGTCACCGCGGTAGGCGAACTCGATCTCGTCGCGCAGGCCGCACCAGGGGCAATCGATGCGATGCATGGCCGGCCGCCGCCTATTGCAGCCACGGGTTGGGGCCGGCGCCGCGCTCGTCGATCGTCAGGCCCTGCCGGAAGCGGTCGATGGTGAAGTGGCTGTTGAGCGCGTGCGGCGCGTCGTTGGCGATGGTATGGGCGTGGCACCACCCCGCCGCGGGCGTGGCCTTGAAGCCTCCATAGCACCAGCCGCCGTCGAGGTAGAGGCCTTCCACCGGCGTGCGGCAGATCAGCGGCGAGCCGTCCATGGTCATGTCCATCACGCCGCCCCATTGTCGCAGCACGCGCACGCGCGACAGCGCCGGCATCAGCGCCACGCCCGCGGTCCACACGTGCTCCATCGCCGGCAGGTTGCCGCGCTGGGCGTAGGAATTGTAGCCATCGATGTTGCCGCCAAAGACAAGCCCCCCCTTGTCCGACTGGCTGATGTAGAAGTGGCCGGCGCCGAACGTGACCACGCAGTCGACGAACGGCTTCAGCCCCTCGCTGACGAAGGCCTGCAGCACGTGGCTTTCGATCGGCAGGCGCAATCCCACCATCGCGGCAAGGTGCGAGGTGTTGCCGGCCACGGCCAGCCCGATCTTCTTGGCGCCGATGAAGCCGCGGGTCGTCTCGACGCCGGCGACGCGGTTGGCGACGATGCGGATGCCCGTCACTTCGCAGTGCTGGATGATGTCGACGCCGCGCCGGTCGGCGGCGCGCGCATAGCCCCACGCCACCGCATCATGGCGCACCGTGCCGCCGCGCCGCTGCAACAACCCGCCCATGATCGGGAAACGGGCGTTGTCGAAATCCAGCTGGGGCACGATGGCGCGCACCTGATCGCGGTCCAGCAGCTCGGCGTCGATGCCGCTCAGGCGCATCCAGTTGCCGCGCCGCGCGAAGATCTGGCGCTGGCCGTCGGAATGGAACAGGCCCAGCACGCCGCGCTGGCTCACCATCGCGTTGAAGTTCAGATCCTGCTCCAGCCCTTCCCACAGCTTCAGCGACCACTCGTAGAAGCGGTGGTTTTGCGGGAACATGTAGTTCGAACGTACGATCGTGGTGTTGCGCCCGGTGTTGCCGAGCCCGATCGGCCCCTTCTCGACCACGGCCACGTTGGCGATGCCGTGCTCCTTGGCGAGGTAGTAGGCCGCGGCGAGTCCGTGGCCGCCGCCGCCGACGATCACGACGTCGTAGGACGATCTGGGCTCGGGATTCCTCCAGGCGCGGGGCCAGGAAGCATGGCCGGTGAGGCCGTTGAGGAAGAGGCGAAACGCCGAATAGCGGGACATATCGAGAGCCAATGCGCGGCGGTGCGACCGACGCGGCAGGGTAGAGGATGGCCGGTGTGCGAACAAGCAACGTATAGGGGCGTCGGGCTCGTTGTCCGCACCGAAGGTTCCGTCCCGTCGGCGCGGGGCTGAATCCGGATGGCCCCGATCCAGCTTGCCGCTTCTATCCTCGCTTCGCCGTTCGGCTTGACGGTGCACCTCGAGACGCTCATGCCAGGATGAGCATTGGGGGCCGGGTCACCAGTCATGGGCCTGAGTGGGAGCGCCGTACGCGGGGACGCACCCGCGTGCGGCGGGGTGGGCGCGGCGGAGCGGCGTTCGGTGTTTCGGTCTGGTTGGGGAGGCGGTGGTTGCGGGGACACGCAACCGCCTAGATTTGCTCCTGAGGGTGTCCGCCTGAGAGCAGAGAGTCGCCATTAGCCTCGCACCGGCTGCTTTTTCTGCGTGCCAGCGTGGAGGTCCGGAGGTCTCAAGCCCAACTTCCGTAGTTTGGCCGATCTGCCGGCATGAAAGCCGCGGAAACCCGCAGGATTTCGGAGCAGCACTGAAAGTGTGGTGCTAAATCGCTGCGAGGTTTGTCGCGATTTGATTTGACGATATCGCGATTGCATGGTGTCTTGCGGCAACGAGGTTGCCGCAGCATGTTCGTTCGCGTCAAGAGGATCGGCGGTTACGAGTATCTCTATCTGGTCGAGAACGCGCGCGAGGGTGGCCGGCATGTCCAGCGCGTCGTGAGGTCGCTCGGCCGGCGCGACGAGGTCGAAGCTTCGGGCATGCTCGACGCGCTGGTCGCCTCGGCGGCGCGGCATTCGCGCCGCTCGATCGTGCTGTCGCGGTTCTACCGCGGCGAGCTGCCCGAGCTCGAGCGGTCCAGCATCGGGCCGGATCTGGTGTTTGGCCGGCTGTGGCAGGAAACCGGCTGCCGCGACGTGCTGCGCCGCCTGCTCGCCGACCGACAGTTCGGCTTTGACGTCGAGCGGGCGATCTATCTGACCGTGCTGCACCGGCTCATGGTGTCGGGCTCGGACCGCCATGCCAGCACCTGGCGCCTTGGCTTCAAGGTGCCGGGGGCCGAGGGGTTGAGCCTGGACCAGGCCTACAAGGCGATGGCCTGGCTCGGCGAGGACATCGGCGACGATCGCAGCATGACCGATGCCGTCGAAGAGGCGCTCTACCGCCATCGCCAGCCGCTGTTCGGCGCCGCATCGGTGGCGTTCTTCGACACCACATCGCTGTGGTTCGAAGACAATGGCGGCGCCACGCTGGGAAAGCGCGGCCATTCCAAGGACTATCGCGGTCATCTCAAGCAGGTGGTGCTGGGCATCGTGCTCGACGAGCACGACCGACCAATCGCGTCCTTCCTGCTGCCGGGCAACACCGCCGACGTCACCCTGCTTGTCCCGGTGGTCGAGCGGTTGCGCCGGCGCTTCGGCATCGCCCGGGCCTGCGTCGTCGCCGATCGCGGCATGATCAGCGCCGAGACGATCGCGGCGCTGGAGGCGGCGCGGGTCGAATACATCCTGGGGGTGCGCGGACGCTCGAGCAACGAAGTGCGCGGCCGGGTCATGCAAGATGACGGGGTTGGCGTCCCGCTGATGATCCCGCGCCAGAAGGGCGAGACGCAACTTGCCATCAAGGAGGTCGCCGTCGCCGGCCGGCGCTATGTGCTATGCCGCAACGAGGAGGAAGCGAAGAAGGACGCCGAGACGCGCGCCGCGCTGATCGCCGAGCTGGAGCGCAAGCTGGCGCAGGGCGACAAAGCGCTGGTTGCCAACAAGGGCTTCCGCCGCTTCCTCAAGCCGCCCAAGGGCGACGGCTTCGTCATCGATCGCGCCAAGATCGAGGCCGACGCGCGCTTCGACGGCGTCTTCGCCCTGCGTACCAACACCAGCCTCTCGGCGCTGCAGGTGGTCCTGCGCTACCGCAATCTGCTGGCCGTCGAGGACAGCTTCAAAACGATGAAGGCGCTCATCGCCACGCGCCCTATATTCCACAAGACCGATGCCGGCATCCGCGGCCACGTCTTCTGCGGCTTCCTCGCCCTGCTGCTGCGCTACGAGCTGGTCGACCGCCTCGCCAGGCGCAAGGCTGAGCCGCTCGAGTGGCAGCGCATCATCGACGATCTCGCCGACTTGAGCGAAATCATCGTCGAGCAGGATGGCCGCCGCGCGCTGCTGCGCACCGCGCCCGGACCCAACATCGATCGCGTCTGCCGTGCAACCGGCGTCGCCCTGCCGCCCGTCTTCCAGGAGTTGCCGCACCGAAGCGACCTGACCGCGCGTTAACAAACCTGTGGTGCCTAAAACCAAACGTGGTCGATAACCCGTTGATCTAAAAACACTT
>JAKLKW010000270.1 GCA_023150455.1 Alphaproteobacteria bacterium
CATTTAGACTGCTCCTATTCTAGGATGATGTCGGCACGTGTTCTGCGTGCCGGGGGGAAACGACGACCGTGCCCCGCAAGGGCATCGAAGATGACCTCCGGAGAAACCCGATCGCTGCGGAGACACGTGTCTTCTCGACGCGGGTCGCCGCAGGGTCGCTGGAGGAAGCAAGCGCCATGCCGCCCGGTCGGGCAGCCGGGAAACGGCGGGATTCCGCGACCGGACCGGCCGCGCGCCGCGGAAGCGGGCGGCAAAATCTGCCGGGCGGGCGGCAAAATCTGCCGGGCGCGGCAAATATTTCCTGAAAATAAACCTTGGTTAATACTTCGTAAATGGATCGCCAGCTTAATGTTTCCTTAAGCTAACCAAGTCAAAAACGATACTCAAGCAAATTCTTCAAGAAAAGACCTCGAAATGATCCCTGCCGACACCGTCGTCCTGCTCAAGGGCCAGAGCCAATACGACACGATGCGCGACCTCACCGCGGACGTCGCCGAGGCCTTCCGCCGGCGCGGCCTCGCCGTGGCCGAGGTCGACGGGCTGGCGCCCGATTGCGCCGGCACCGTCGCGGCGCTGGTCGCCGGCGGGCGCGTGGCGTTCTTCTACGGCATGAACGGCTGGGGCCTCGGCGCCGGGCTCGACCTCCGCCGCTGGTGCGACGGCATGGGCGTGCCGTTCGTGGCGCACCTGTTCGACCATCCGCTCACCTGTCTGCGCCGCCTGCTCGACGCGCCGGCCAACACGATCTGGCTGCTGCACGACGAGACTTACGCGGACTTCATCGACGGCGCGCTGATGCTGCCGGGAAGGCTCGTTTCCGTGCCGGTCGGCGGGCCGATCGCGCCGCCGGCCGATGGCCGTCCCGCCGGCGCGCGCGAGATCGCGATCCTGTTCCCCGGCTCCGGCTATTCCTCGGCCACGCGCGAGCCGCCCTGGATCTCGGCCGCGCCGGGCGAGCGCAAGGTGATGGACGCCTGCTTCGACCTGGCGCTGCACGACAACAGGCGCCCGCTGCACGAGATCATGCGCTCGGTCTTCGCGCTGTTCGGCGTGCAGCCGATGGAGTGGCGCGCCGACTGGGTGGCGCACGCCTTCACTCTGCTCGACAACCAGCTGCGCGTCGAGAGAGCCGGCCCGGCGGCGCGCGCTTCCACGCGCCCGCGGGCTTCCGCCAGGTCCAGGCGCTGATGGCCGAGAGCCGCATCGTGCTCAACGTGCTGCCCTGCGTCGTCGCCGCGCCGCATGACCGCATCTTCTATTCGACCATGGCGGGCGCCGCCTGCGCCACCGACCGCAACGCCTGGATCGACCGCCACTACGTCGCGGGCCAGGAGCTTTGCGTCTTCGACCTGCCGCCGGACGGACTCGCCGACGCGCTGGTCGCGCTCTTGGCCGACCGCGAGCGCCTCGAGGCCATGGCCGCCGCCGGGCGGGCGCGGACGCAGCAAGGGCATACCTGGCTGAACCGGGTCGATGCCATCCTCGCCGCCGTTTCCAGCCCGGCCGCTTCCGGCCGGAACGCTTCTCATCCAGCCCGGGCGTCGGCCGCGTGAGCATGGCCGTCTCCGTCGCCGCGCATGCCGCCGAGTCCCCCGATGCCGTCGTCGAGCGCTGCTGCGCGTCCTTGAGCGAGCGGCCGGACGACGCGGACGCGTCGCGGCGCCTGGGCGCCGTGCTCGCGGACCCGCTGAGCCTCAAGGAGGCGATGCTGGCGCTCGCGCGCTCGCCCGCGCCCGGGCGCCGCGCGGCGCTGGGGCTGCTGCACCAGATGCTGGGCGAGACGGACGGCGCGCGCCTTCAGTACCGCCGCGCGCTGGCCGACGACCCGGCGCAGCTCGCGGCCCTGCGCGGCCTTTTGTCGCTGGCGCAGCGCCCCGACGAGATCGCCGAGATCATCGACCTGCTCGGCCGCGCCGCCGCGCACCGGCCCGATCACGCCCTGGTGCTGGCCGACCTGGGCGCCGCCCTGTTCATGACGCGGCGATTCGACGCGGCCCTGCCGGTGCTCGAGCGCGCCGTGGCGCTCGCGCCGCGCGCGGCGAAGCCGGCGCGCCAGCTGTTCTTCATCCACCAGGACCGCGGCGATCCCGCGGCCGCGCGCGCCGTCTACGCCCTGCATCTCTGCCGCGCGCGCGACGCGGTGATGGAGATCCAGGCCGCCACGCTGCTGCCGCCGGTCCCGGATTCGCTCGACCACATGGCGGAATGGCGCCAGCGCTTCGCCGCCAACGCGCGCGCGCTCGCGGCCGAGCCGCCGCGCCTCGACGATCCGGTGCGCGGCTTCGCGCGCTCGCTGTTCCTGCTCGCCTATCACGGCCGGGACGACCGCGCGATCCGCGCCGATCTGGCCTCGATGTATCGCCGCGCCTGCCCGGCGCTCGGCTTCGTTGCGCCGCATTGCCGCGCGCCTCGCGCCGGCGCATCGGCGTCCGCTGCCGGACGGCGCATCCGCGTCGGCTTCGTGTCGTCCTTCTTCCACGAGCACACGATCGGCAAGCTCAATCTCGGCCTCGTGCAGAAGCTGCCGCGCGAGCGCTTCGAGGTCGCCGTGTTCTCCGTGCCCGGCCCGAACGACCGCGTGAACGCGCTCTATCGCGGCTATGCCGACCGCTTCGTCGAGCTCTCGCCCGATCCGGCCCGCGCGCGCGCGACGATCGCCGAGGCCGCGCAGGACGTGCTGATCTACCCCGAGATCGGCATGGAGGCGCTGACCCACGCGCTCGCCTTCGCGCGCCTGGCGCCGGTGCAGGCGACGACCTGGGGCCATCCGGAGACCACCGGCATCGACACGATCGACGCGTTCCTGTCGAGCGACCTGCTCGAGCCCGACGGCGCCGATTCCGCCTACGGCGAGCGCCTGGCGCGCTTCGCCTCCCTGCCCGCGCGCCCGGCGCTCGCGACGGCGCGGCGGCGCTTCGAGCGCGAGCATTTCGGCCTGCCCGCCGACGCGCGCGTCTATGCCTGCCCGCAGACCCTGTTCAAGTTCCACCCCAGCTTCGACCCGATGCTGGCCGAGATCCTCGAGCGCGACCCGGCCGCCCTGCTGGTCCTGCTGGAAGGCTCCAACCCGCACTGGGCCGAGCGCCTCAAGCAGCGCCTGCGGCGCGCCGGCATCGACGTCGACCGGCGCATCCGCTTCCTGCCGCCGATGCCGCTCGACCAGTACTTGAGCCTGTGCCGGCTGGCCGACGTGGTGCTCGACACGCCCGTGTTCGGCGGCGGCAACAGCAGCTACGAGGCGATGTGCCAGGGCGCCGTGGTCGTCACCCTGCCCGCCGAGTTCATGCGCGGCCGCATCACGCAGGCGCTCTATCGCAAGATGCAGCTCGACGACCTGGTGCCGGGCGACGCCCGCGCCTATGTCGAGCTGGCGCTCCGCGTCGCCGCCGAGCGCGACTTCCGCGAGGCGCAGCGCGCCCGCATCGCCGAGCGCATCGCGACGGTCTACGAGACCGACGACAGCGTCGCCGAGCTGGCCGACTGGATCGAGGGCGCGGCGGGCAGCCGCGACGCCGGCTGAGCCGCCAAGCCCGGCACGCGCACCGTACGCCAATCACCGGCGCGAGAGCTGCCTCTGCAATTCAGCAGCGCCAGCGCCGGTCGGGCCGGGCCTCAATGATAGCCAAGGCCCAGGAAGTAGCTCACCGTCTCCCGCTCCTGGTATTCGACTTCCTCGACGAGGTTCGACAGGACGTCACGCGCATTGAGCACGCCGACAGGCTTGCCTTCCTCGTCGAGAACCGGGACGTGCCGGAGGCAACGTTGCTTCATTGCCGCCCAGACCGTCCGAAGCGTCTCTGTAGGGGTACACGAGATCACGTCGGGGCTCATGACGCGCTTAGCGCGCACGCGACAGGCATAGTGGCTTCCACCGCACATCGCGACGCCGCGCACAACGTCGCTGTCGCTGACAACGCCCGACATCCTTCCTTGGTCGTCGCATACGACCACAAGGTTCACATGTTCTTGGGACAGAAGCCTCGCGATTTCGCCAAGGCTCGCGTCCTGTCCGACGGTAGCCAAATGCTGCCTTGCCGCCGGAAGCATCTGACGGACATACATGGCTATCCTCCTGGCATTGAAACCTCCTTTTCTTGGCAAGTTTAAAGCA
>JAKLKW010000073.1 GCA_023150455.1 Alphaproteobacteria bacterium
GAGAATGCTGGACGCGATGTTGGCCAAGCAGCTTCTCTCAATTCACAACCGGGCGACAGGCAAGCGCAGTCAGCGTAGCAGGCGCAAGCTGCACTGACTGCCTCACCCACGATGCGCGTTAAAGGCAGCGCGTCTTGAAGTAGTAGTGCCAGTCCTTGAGCGCCGCGTCGCCGCGCGCCGGCAGCAGCGGCGACGGGTTGAACTGCGGATTCTCCTTGCTGCAGACTCCAGGAACCTCGGCGCGATAGAGCGCCGTCCTGTCCGTGCACTGGTCGGACGGCGTGGACATGGCGCAAACGAGAACGATCGCGGCGGTGGCATGAGAGGCCATGGGGCAACTCCTCGAGCTCCGGGACCTTGAGGCCCCGGACGTGCGTTACCCTTCCCCGCCCAGCGATTCGACCGCCCGCTAAGAATCAAGTCGCGCCCCGCCTGTCAACCGATTTCGGCGTCCGGGCGCGACAAGCGCGCCCTTCCGGCGCCCCGCCGCGCCGTGTATGGATAGCCGCCCGCCGGAAAGGAAACCGCCCGCCCGTGCCGCGCCTGCTGCGTTACGCCTTCGTGCTGCTGGGAGCCGCGATCCTGGCGGCGGTGCTGTGGCACACGGACCTCGCCGAGGTGGGCGAGCGCCTCGCGCAGCTCGGACTCCTGGGCGCCGCGGCGGTGCTGGGTCTCTATCTGCTGGCGTTCACGCTCGACGCCGGCGTGTGGATGCTGACCTTCATCGCGCGCCGGCCTTCGCTCGCCTGGCTGTTCCGGCTGTTCGAGATCCGGCTGATCGGCGAGGCCGTCAACAACGCCACGCCGCTCGGCTCGGTCGGCGGCGAGCCGGTCAAGGCGATGCTGCTGCGCCAGTATCTCGGCATCGGCCTGCGCGAGGGCGTCGCGTCGCTCGTGCTGGCCAAGACCTGCATGATGGTCGGCCTGGTGCTGTTCCTGTCCACGGGCTTCGCGCTGATGCTGGCGTCGGAGCGGCTGCCCGCCACGATGCAGCTCGTCGCCGGCGCCGGCCTTGCCGGCTTCGCCGTCGGGATCGCGCTGCTGGTCCTGGTGCAGCGCCTGGGCGTGGCGGCCATGGCCAGCGGCTGGGCCAGCGGACGGTTCGGGCGCGGTCGCCACGGCGAGCGGCTGAAGCGCTGGCTCGACGCGATCGACGACATGGACCGTCAGCTGGTGACGTTCTACGCGCGCCATCTCGGCCGCTTCTTTCCCGCCGTGCTGTGCTCGACCGGCAACTGGATGCTCGGCGCGGTCGAGCTGATGGTGGTGATGGCGCTGTTCGGCCAGCCCATCCCCTTCTCCGACGCGATCGTCATCGAGGCGCTGGCGCAGCTCGTGCGCGCCGGCACGTTCTTCATTCCGATGAGCCTGGGCGCGCAGGAGGGCACCTTCATGCTGGCGCTGGGCGCCATCACCGGCCAGCCGGCGCTCGGCCTCGCCGTCGCCCTGGTGCGCCGCGGCCGCGAGCTGGTCTGGCTGCTGCTCGGCCTCGTGATGTTCTGGCTGTTCTCCGGCCGCCCCTTGCACCCGGACGCGCCGGAGCGCGCCTGAGGCGTGCGGGCTTGGCAAGCCCGTGCCGCGCGCCTACAACTCGGCAGCCATGACCGCGAACACCGACGCCTACGAGGCGAATTCGGGCAAGGGCTCGCGCGACGAGAATTTTCCCGTCGGCTCCTTCCTGCTGCCGAAGCGGCTGCGGCCGCATGTCGCGGTGTTCTACGCCTTCGCGCGCGCCGCCGACGACATCGGCGACAGCCCCGATCTTCCGGCCGAGGAGAAGATGCGACGGCTCGACGCCTTCGAGGACGTGCTGCTCGGCCGCCGCCCGGTCGAGCCGGGGCTGGAGAAGCCCTGGCGCGTCCGCCAGAGCCTGATCGAATGCGGCGTCACCACAGACCATTGCCGCGACCTGCTGCACGCCTTCAAGCGCGACGCGACCTGCCTGCGCTATGCCGACTGGAACGACCTGCGCTACGGCTATTGCCGCCTCAGCGCCTCGCCGGTCGGCCGCTACCTGCTCGACCTGCACGGCGAGGATCCCGCCGGCTGGCCGGCATCGGACGCGCTGTGCGACGCGCTGCAGGTGCTGAACCACCTGCAGGACTGCCAGAAGGACTACCGCAGCCTGAACCGCGTCTACCTGCCGCAGGACTGGATGAAGGCGAACGGCGTGACGGTCGAGGACCTCGACCGTCCGGCGCTGGTCCCCGGCATGCGCAAGGTGCTCGACCTCTGCCTCGACGCCACGGCCGAATTGATGGCCGAGGCGCGCCGCCTGCCCGGCCTGCTCAAGAGCAGGCACCTGGCCATGGAGTCGGCCGTCATCGTCGCGATCGCCGACAAGCTTTTGGCCGAGCTGCGCCGGCGCGACCCGATCGCCGAGCGCGTCGAGCTGACGAAGACGCAATTCCTCGCCTGCGCGGTCAAGGGAATCGCGCGGCTGTGGCTGTAGCCGCTACCAGACCGCCGGAATCAGCCGCCAGCGCGTGCGCCGCGCGTAGTCGGCATATTCGTCGTAGCGCATCAGGAACGTCTCCTCGCTGCGGATGCGCATGACCTGCAGCCCCGTCGCGGCGATGAAGATCGCGACGTTGTAGCCGCTCATGAAGGAGCATTAACGGCGGGTTACCGGACTTCGCCCCAGCGCGGGTAGAACCCGGTCGGATCGAGCAGCGCGGCGACGGCGGGACCGTAGATCTCCACGATCACGTTGAGCGGCCGTTCGCCGTGGTACATCACGTAGTGCCGGCCGAGGAACGGCCCGGCGGCATCGAAGCGCCGGTCGATGGCGCCGCCGCGCGCGAGGAACAGGCTCAGCACCTCGCGGCAGTATTCCGTCCTTCCGCGCGCCATGCTCGTGCCGATCGGCAGGGCCGGGTCCTTCAGGAACCCGGCGTAGCTCGCACTGTTCCACCAGGACAGCGCGTAGCTCAGCGCGGCGCCCGCGGCCGTCCTTAGCAGCACGGTGCGGCGCAGCCACGGCGGCGGCAGCAGCGCGAGCTCGGGCGGCGCGTGCGGTTCTTCGCGCAGCTCGGCCGCCTCGACGATCTCCGCCTCGATCGTCTGGCCCGACAGCACGGCCATGGCGCGCGTGGCGGAGCCGTCCTGGAACATCAACAGGCGCCAACCCGGGGGCAGCTGCGCAAGCACGGCGTCGTCGAACGACACGGCGGGCGACCAGACCTGGCGCAGCTCCAGCCCGGGCAAGTCCCAGGAGGCGCGCGGAAACCCCTCCGGCCGGGCGCCGACCTCGCGCGGTATCGCTCGCCTGTCCACGGTTGCGGGCCTCGCTTTCCCCATCACACGTCATCGTGGACGACGCACGGGGCGATCGGCAAGCCCGCCACCGCAAACGCCGTGCCGACCGGGCCGATCGGGAGCGCGGTCGTTCGCACGCGCGGACCGCCGCGCAAACCTGATTCGGGTGCGGCCAAGGACCGCTTGCCAACCAGCCGCTGCTTTGGGCATGGTGCTGCGCTCTCGCCATCCGACTGGGGGTTGAATTCTCCGATGCCCACTAAGCCAATCCGCAAAGCCGCCCCGTTCCTCACGGCCCAGCACCTGGCCGACTTCGAGCGCGACGGGTTCATCTACGTTCCCGGCGCCTTCAGCCCCAGCGAGATGCGCCGGATCACGCACTGGACGGACGAGGTGCAGGGCTGGACGGAAGAGCCCGGCCGGCACATGGTCTATTATGAGGACAGCCTGGCCGAGAAGGGTAAGCGCGTCCTGCAGCGGATCGAGAACTTCGTCCCCTATCATCCCGGCTTTCAAGAGCTTCTGGCCGACCCGCGCATGCTGGGTGCGGTCGAGCAGCTGTTCGGCGAGGCCTCGGTGCTGTTCAAGGAGAAGATCAATTTCAAGCTGCCGGGCGGCGACGGCTTCAAGCCGCACCAGGACCAGCAGGCCGGTTGGTGGAACTATGCGCCGATCTTCATCACGGCGCTGGTGACCATCGACGAGCAGACGATCGAGAACGGCTGCCTCGAGCTTGCCGCCGGACATCACAAGAAGGGCATGGTCGGCGGCGAATGGACGCCGCTCACCGACAAGGACATGGCCGACATGGATTTCGTGCCGTATCCGACCAAGCCGGGCGACGTGATGT
Source organism: Alphaproteobacteria bacterium (assembly GCA_023150455.1). Lineage (GTDB taxonomy): Bacteria > Pseudomonadota > Alphaproteobacteria > JAEULC01 > JAEULC01 > JAEULC01. The sequence continues at coordinate 4,109 of JAKLKW010000073.1, forward strand.
TCTTCGATTCATTCGCGCCGCACGGCTCGAAGCCGAACCGCACCGACAAGCCGCGCCGCGTGCTGTACATCACCTACAACAGGCTGTCGGACGGCGATCACCGCGTGCAGTACTACGCCGACAAGCGCAAGAGCTTCCCGCCCGACATCGAGCGCTTGCCGGGCCGGCAGTACACATTCCGGGTCTGAGCCGATCGGCTCCGGCACGACCGGACCAGTGCTCGCCGGACTCGCCGGGCTCTCGCTCGCGATCTGGTCCTATCTGATCGCGTTCCACGGACGGTTCTGGCGCTGCGACCAGCGCCTGTCCGCCGGCACGCCCGCGCCCGCTTCCTGGCCCGACGTGATCGCGGTCGTGCCCGCGCGCAACGAGGCCGACGTGATCGAGCGCAGCATCGGCTCGCTGCTCGATCAGGACTATCCCGGGCGGTTCCAGGTCGTTCTGGTCGACGACAGCAGCGAGGACGGCACGGGCGACCGGGCGCGCCGCCTGAAGGACGCCCACGCGAACGGCGCCCGCCTGACCGTGGTGCACGGCGCACCGCTGCCGCCGGGCTGGGTCGGCAAGATGTGGGCGGTCGATAGCGGCATCCGGCAGGCCGATACGCTCGACCCGGGCGCGCCCTATCTCTGGCTCACCGATGCCGATATCGCGCACGCACCGGGCGTGCTGCGCGGCCTCGTCGCCAAGGCCGAGGCCGACGGGGTCGACCTCGTCTCGCTGATGGCGCTGCTGCATTGCGCGCGGCCCTGGGAGCGCCTGTTGGTACCGGCCTTCGTGTTCTTCTTCCAGAAGCTCTACCCGTTTCCGCGCGTCAACGATCCCGGCGACCGCCTGGCGGGCGCCGCCGGCGGCTGCATGCTGGTGCGACGCGACGCCCTGACCGCCGCCGGCGGCATCGAGGCGATCCGCTCCGCCGTGATCGACGATTGCGCGCTCGCCCGCGCCTTGAAGGCGCGCGGGCCGATCTGGCTCGGCCTGACCGAGGACGTGCGTTCGATCCGTCCCTACGAGGGCCTCAAGGACATCTGGCGCATGGTCGCCCGCTCGGCCTACGACCAGCTTCACTACTCGCCGCTCTATCTTGCCGGCACCGTCATCGGCATGGCGGTGATCTATCTCGCGCCGCCCGCGATCGCGCTCGCCACGCCCTGGCACGGCAGCGTCGCGGCCGGCCTCATGGCGGCGTTGGCCTGGCTCCTGATGGCCTGGTCCTATCGGCCGACGCTCGCCCTCTACCGGCGGCCCTCGCCGGCGGGCCTGCTTCCCCTCGCCGGGCTTCTCTACAACCTGATGACCCTGGATTCGGCGCTCGCCTACTACCGTGGTCGCGGCGCCTTCTGGAAGGGCCGCGCCCAGGCGCCCGCGCGCAAGGATTAGCCCCGAGCGCGCTCTCACCCCCCTGTCGGACTTCTGCATTTTGCGATTTGAAAGACTTGCGGTCATTTCGTGGCAACTCCTCTGCCGGCGGAACCGGACCATGGGAGGTCCGTTTGATCCCCTCGGAAGGGTTCCGCAGCCCCTTTCGGAATTTCCTTGGTCGAGGAGGTACGTCATGCAGCGCAAGTCCGGCATTCTGACGGCGGCAGCGCTCGCGGCGGTGGCCTTCGGCATCGGGCCGCAGATCACCGCCAGCGCGCTGGCGCAGAACAACTGCGAGTACGGCGAGCGCATCGACGGAACGACGGCGGCCGATGCCAAGCGCAAGTTCGCGGCGGCCGGCTTTCCGACCGTGCGCAGCCTGAAGAAGGGCTGCGACAACTACTGGCACGGCATCGCCGAGCGCAACGGCCAGGAGCTCGGCGTCGTCCTGTCCCCCGAAGGGACGGTGATGCAGGAGACCCACTGAGCGTGGACGCGTCCTCCCGGCGCGTCGAGCGCCGGGAGGACGGCCAACCTTCGGAAACCTGGGAATCACCGGCGCGCAGCGGCGTCCGATGAGGCTCAGCGCGCCTCCAGGCGATAGCCGCGGCCGTGGTGCGTGATGATCGTCAGCCCCAATTGCCGCAACTCGTTGATTGCTCTTCGGATGTACGCATCGGCAAACAGCGGGCCGCCATCCCGTCGATCACCGTAGACCTGGGCGAGCAATTCCTGAATGGAAACGATGCCGCCGTTGGCCATGCGCAGCCGGAACAGCACGCGGACTTGCATAGGGCGGCTCATTGCTGCCTCCGCTATTTGCGGATGGTCCCCCACGCTTCCTCGAATCCGTGCGCGATGTCCGCGGGGCCGTGGCCAGGACCATGCATTGCCTTGCCTTGGCTGGGCTCGCCCCCCGACTGGCGCTGCAGCACGGGACGGGCGAAGCCGAACGGGATGAACCCGTGGCCCCACACTAGCTGAACCGTGCGCTGCATTCAACGATACGGTCGGATTCCCGATCGCGCGGAGACGTAGCGCGGGCCTGCGGCACGTCGACCCTCCCGGCAACGGAGGAAGGGCGGGGAAAGCTGGATGCGCGCGGGCCGCGCCGGGAAACCGGCCCGCTGCAACAGGCGGTATCGGGGATGGCAAGGGACTCGCCCGGATGCGTCCGACTACACTATAAGTCATGCCCATGGCGATCCAGGAAAGCGCCCTGCTGCCCGACGAAACGGCCGCGCGCGAGCACGTGCGCGCGGTGACCGAGCGTTCGGGCTCGTCCTTCTACGGCGCCATGCGCGTGCTGCCGCAGCAAAAGCGCGACGCCATGTTCGCGATCTATGCCTATTGCCGCGAGGTCGACGACGTCGCCGACGATCCTGCCCCGCCGCAGCAGAAGATCGCGCGGCTCGGCGAATGGCGCGAGGAAATCGACCGGCTCTACGCCGGCCGGCCGACCATGGCCACGACGCGCGCGCTGCTCGGCCCGGTGCGCCGCTTCGGCCTCGAGAAGAAGGATTTCCTGGCGCTGATCGAGGGGATGGAGATCGACGCGTCGGAAACGCTGCATGGCCCGCCCCTGGCGCGGCTCGAGCATTACTGCGCCTGCGTCGCCGGCGCGGTCGGCCTGCTGTCGATCCGCGTGTTCGGCTGCGCCGAGAAGCGCGCGCAGGACCTCGCCTGGTCGCTCGGCCAGGCGCTGCAGCTCACCAACATCCTGCGCGACCTGCGCGAGGACGCCGAGCGCGGCCGTCTGTACCTGCCGGCCGAGCTGCTCGACCGCCGCGGCATCGCCGAGCGCGACCCGCGCGTCGTGCTCAGGCATCCGAACCTGCCGGCCGTGTGCGACGACCTGGCGCAGCTTGCGCGCAAGCGCTTCGCCGAGGCCGTGGCCGCGCTCGCCGACTGCCCGCGCCGGCAGATGCGGCCCGCCGTCGTCATGATGTTCGTCTATCGCGCCATCCTCGATCGCCTGATCCGCCGCGGCTGGCGCGATCTCGACACGCCGGCGCGCGTGCCCAAGTGGCAGAAGCTCTGGTACGCCTTCCGCTACGGCGTGCTGTAACCCGATGACCACTGTCCACATCGTCGGCGCCGGGCTGTCCGGCCTGGCGGCGGCCGTGCGGCTCGTCGAGCGCGGGCGCAGGGTCGCGATCTACGACCAGGCCGACCATGCCGGCGGGCGCTGCCGCTCGTATCACGACAGCGTGCTCGACCGGCGCATCGACAACGGCAACCATCTGCTGCTCAGCGCCAACACGGCGGCGCGCGGCTTCCTCGCCGTTGTCGGCGCGGGCGACAGCCTGACCGGGCCGCGCCGGGCCGCCTTTCCCTTCGTCGACCTGGCTGGCGGCATGCGCTGGGAGGTCACCTTCGCCGACGGCCCGCTGCTCGGCCGCCTGCCCCTGCCGCCGCGCGGCATCCCCGATGTGACGCTGGCGCAGTTCATGGGCGCCTGGCGCCTGCGGAGGGCCGGGCCGGACGCGACCGTCGCGGGGACGCTCGACACCGGCTCTGCGCTCTATCGGCGCTTCTGGGAGCCGCTGGCCGTGGCCGCCTTGAACACGGAATGCGCGCAGGCCGCGGCGCGGCTGCTGTGGCCCGTCGTCGCCGAGACGGTGCTGCGCGGCGGCCGCTACTGCCGCCCCCTGGTCGCGCGCGACGGGCTGTCCGAGAGTTTCGTCGACCCTGCCCTCGCCTGGCTGCGCGCGCGCGGCGCCGGGCTGCACCTGGGCTGGCGGCTGCGCGGGCTGACCTTCGCCGGCGAGCGCGTGGCAGCCCTCGACTTCGCCGGCGACCGGCAGGTCGCCGTCGACGGAGCGGTCGTGCTGGCCTTGCCGCCGGCATCGGCCGGGCGCGTGCTGCCAGGGCTCGACCCGCCACTCGAGACGCGGGCGATCGTCAACGGGCATTTCCGCGTCGCCGCACCCTTGCCGCGCCTGCCCTATGACAGCCCGCTCATCGGCGTGCTGGGCGGCACGGCGGAGTGGATCTTCCTGCGCCGCGACGTCGTCTCGGTCACCGTGAGCGCAGCCGACCGCCTGGCGGAGGACGAGGAGCCCGCGATCGCAGATCGCATGTGGCGCGATATCCGCCGCGCCATCGACATCGATTGCGGGAACGAGCTGCCGGTCTACCGCGTTGTTAAGGAGAAGCGCGCGACGTTCGCCCATACGCCGTCCAGCGTTCGCAGACGGCCAAAAGCGCAAACAAGATGGACGAATTTGATGCTCGCAGGCGATTGGACCGACACGGGCCTGCCGGCGACGATCGAAGGCGCGATTCGTTCCGGGAACGCCGCCGCCGATTTGTTGCAGCTTGGCAACAGTACACGCTAACCCGTTAATAAACCCCAGGCGTTGCGATGGACAAACCCTGGGGTCACCCCTATTTTGCGCTGCAATGAGGAGCGAGGTCGTGAAAACGTCGCCGCAGCAAGCGGCGGCCGGCGATCCGGGACGGCCAGACTTCGGCCAGTCGAGCGACCCCACCACGGTCGACAGGCAGCTGCTGGATGACGTCATCGGCGACGCGCGCAATTGGCTGAAGCGCCAGCAGCGCGACGACGGCCATTGGATCTACGTGCTCGAGCCGGACGCCACCATGCCGGCCGAGTTCATCTTGTACGAGCATTTCCGGGGCGAGATCGACGACGCCCTGGAAGCGCGCATGGCCGACTACATCCGCCAGACCCAGGCCGACGACCATGGCGGCTGGCCGCTGTACTACGGCGGCGACTTCAACATCTCGGCCACGGTCAAGGCCTACTGGGCGCTGAAGATCGTCGGCGACGACATCGACGCGCCGCATATGGCGCGGGCGCGCGAGGCGATTCTGAAGCATGGCGGCGCGGCGCGCTGCAACGTGCTCACCCGCTTCTACATGGCGTTGTTCGGCCAGGTCCCGTGGCGCGCCGTGCCGTGCATGCCGGTCGAGCTGATGCTGCTGCCGAAGTGGTTCCCCTTCCACATCAGCAAGATCTCGTACTGGTCGCGCACGACGCTGGTGCCGATGACCGTGCTGGCCGCGCTGAAGGCCAAGGCGGAGAACCCGCGCGGGACCGACATCCGCGAGCTGTTCGTGGTGCCGCCCGAGCAGGAGAGGACCTACCAGGTCAACCCGACCGGCTCGGCCTGGGGCGAAGTATTCCTGTGGCTCGATCGCGTGCTGCATCGCGTCGAGCCCTGGTTCCCGAGGGCGCGCCGCAAGCGCGCCATCGAGGCGGCGATGAAGTTCATCACCGACCGGCTCAACGGCGAGGACGGCATCGGTGCGATCTTCCCGCCCATGGTGTTCACCGTCCTGTCGTTCAAGGCCCTGGGATATCCCGACGACCACCCGGACGTGCTGACCGCGAAGAAGGCCGTGCTGAAGCTGATGGACGTATCGGGCGACACGGCCGTCATGCAGCCCTGCACGTCGCCGATCTGGGACACGGCGCTGATCGCGCACGCCATGATCGAGGCGGGCGAGGAACGCGACGGCGAGGTCATGGGCAGGGCCTTCGACTGGCTCGCCGGCAAGCAGGTGCTGAAGACCGTCGGCGACTACGCCGCCTGGCGCCCGCAGACCCGCCCCGGCGGCTGGGCGTTCCAGTACAACAACGACTACTACCCGGACGTCGACGACACCGCCGTGGTCGTGATGGGACTGGACCGCAATGGCGCGCCGCGCTTCCGCCAGGCGATCGACCGCGCCGTCGAGTGGGTGCTCGGCATGCAGAGCAAGGACGGCGGCTGGGGCGCCTTCGACGCCGACAACACCTACTACTACCTGAACCATATCCCGTTCGCCGATCACGGCGCGCTGCTCGACCCGCCGACTTCGGACGTCACGGCGCGCTGCATCGGCATGCTGGCGCAGCTGGGCTATCCGCGCTCGCACCCGGCGATCGACCGCGCCGTCGAGTTCCTCAAGAACGAGCAGGAAGACGACGGCTCCTGGTTCGGCCGCTGGGGCGCGAACTACATCTACGGCACCTGGTCGGTGCTGCACGCGCTGAACGCGGTCGGCGAGGATCCGAAGCAGCCCTATATCCAGAAGGCGGTGGCGTGGCTGAAATCGGTCCAGCGCGAGGACGGCGGCTGGGGCGAGGATTGCGCGACCTATTGGGAAGGCAAGCGCGACGTGCGGGCAACCGCCAAGGCCTCGACCGCGTCGCAGACCGCCTGGGCCGTGCTCGGCCTGATGGCCGCGGGCGAGGTCCAGTGCGAGGCCGTCGGCCGCGGCATCAACTTCCTCCTCGCCGCCCCGCGCCAGGGCAGCCAGTGGGAGGAGAAGTGGTACACCGGCGTCGGCTTCCCGCGGATCTTCTATCTGAAGTACCACGGCTACAGCCATTACTTCCCGCTGTGGGCGCTCGCGCGCTACCGCAACCTGGTCAGCGGCAACGCCCTCACCACGCCGTACGGCATCTGAGATCCCGCCTTCGGCCGTCTTCCGCCTTCGCCCTTGCGGGCTCTGGCGGACGACTCGGCGGACGAGGGTAAAGACCCGTGCCCAGCGTCGGCGTCATCGTCGGGCTTAAGAGCGAGATTGCCGCGCTGAGCCGCGCATGGCCGGCGGCGCGGTTCTTCGCCGCCGGCGGCTGTGCCGCGCGGGCGGAGGCGGCTGCGCTGGCGATGGACGCCGACGTGCTGTTCAGCGTCGGCCTCGCCGGCGGGCTCGATCCGGTGCTTGCGTGCGGCGACGTGGTGGTGGGCACCGCCGTCGTCGCCGCGGACGGAACGAACCATTCGACCGACCAGGAATGGCGCGCGCGCGTCGCCCACGACCTCGCCGGGGTCGGCGGGCCGATCGCCGCGCCGGTCTACGGCAGCGACAGCGCGATCACCGACGTCGCCGGCAAGGCGTCACTGCTGCGCCGGACCGGCGCCGTCGCGGTCGACATGGAGAGCCACGGCGTGGCGCGCGCGGCCGCGGCGCGCCGCCTGCCGCTGGTCGTGCTGCGGGTGATCGCCGACCCGGCCGACCGCGTCATACCGGGCGCGGCGCTCGGCGGCATGGGCCCGGACGGCTCCACGCACGCCCTGCCCGTCATCGGAGCACTGTTGTTGCGTCCGTGGGAGATACCGGCCATCGCGCGCCTGGCGCGCGACAGCCGTCGGGCGCACGCGGTGCTAGGCCGCGTGGCTCTTGCGCTCGGCAGCCTTGTTTGCCGGTGACGCCTTGGGCGCGTGCTTGGTCTCGCTCAGGAACTTTTGCACGTTCTTCTCGAACACGTACTCGGCCGGCCGCGCGCGGCCCAGCTCGATCTCGGGCGCCATCTCGCCCTCGGTCTTGATGCCGCGCAGCGACACGGCCATGGCCTTGAGCGGATTGCCGACGGCGTCGAGCGCGGCCGTGGCCTCGTACCCGCAATGCACCATGCAGTCGGCGCACTTCTGGTACTTGCCGGTGCCGTACTTCTCCCAGTCCGTCTCTTCCATCAGCTCCTTGAAGCTCGCGGCATAGCCTTCGCCGAGGAGGTAGCACGGCCGCTGCCAGCCGAACACGTTGCGCGCGGGCATGCCCCAGGGCGCGCACTCGTAGCTCTGGTTGCCGGCGAGGAAGTCGAGGAACAGCGTGGAGTTGCTGAACGGCCACTTCTTGCCGGTGTTGTGGCGGAAGATGTCGCGGAAGAGCTTCTTGGTCTTCTGCCGGTTCAGGAAGTGCTGCTGGTCGGGCGCGCGCTCGTAGGCATAGCCCGGCGACACCGTGATGCCGTCGATCTTCAGCTCTTCCGTCACGTAGGTGAAGAAGTCGGCGATGCGCTTGGGGTCGGTGCCGTCGAACAGCGTGGTGTTGATGCCGACGCGGAAGCCCTTCGACTTCGCCAGCCTGATCGCGCCGACCGCCTTCTTGTACACGCCCTCCTGGCAGACCGACTTGTCGTGCTGGCCTTCGTCGCCGTCCAGATGCACCGAGAAGATAAGGTACGGGCTCGGCTTGAACAGGTCGATCTTCTTCTCGAGCAGGAGCGCGTTGGTGCAGAGGCTGACGAACTTCTTGCGCGCGACGATGCCGGCGACGATCTCGCCGATCTCCTTGTGCAGGAGCGGCTCGCCGCCGGGGATGGCGACCGCCGGCGCGCCGCACTCGTCGACCGCGTCGAGGCATTCCTTGAGCGACAGGCGCTTGTTCAGTATCTCGTCGGGATAGTCGATCTTGCCGCATCCGGCGCAGGCCAGGTTGCAGCGGAACAGCGGCTCGAGCATCAGCACCAGCGGAAAGCGCTTGTTGCCCTTGATGCGCTGCTTCAGCAGGTAGGCACCGATGCGGATCTGCGAGATCAACGATACGCCCACGTCAGGCCCCTTTCCCAATTCCGGACATGGCCCAGAGTTCGCCAGTCGCCCCGGGCTCTATTCCGCCGCTTCCGAAAGCATGCGCGGCAGCTTGAACTGGATGTTCTCTTCCACCCCGTTCATCTTCTCGACCGTGATGGTGCCGATCTCGCCCAGCCGCGCGATCAGCTCCTTCACCAGCTCCTCGGGCGCCGACGCGCCGGCGGTCACGCCGACCGACGTGGCGCCGGCGAGCCACTGGGGGTTCAGCATGGTGGCGTCGTCGATCAGGTAGCTCGGCACGCCCATCTCGTGGCCGATCTCGCGCAGGCGGTTCGAGTTCGAGCTGTTGCGCGCGCCGACCACCAGCAGCACGTCGACCTCGCCGGCGAGCTCGCGCACGGCGGCCTGGCGGTTCTGCGTGGCGTAGCAGATATCCTTCACGTCCGGCCCGACCACCGCGGGGAAGCGGCGCTTCAGCGCCTCGATCACGTCGCGCGTGTCGTCGACGCTGAGCGTGGTCTGGGTGATGTAGGCGAGCTTGTTGCGGTCGCGCACCTCGAGCTTCTCGACGTCCTTGGCGGTCGACACCAGGCGGCAGCCGCCGGGGATGCGGCCCATCGTGCCTTCGACCTCGGGATGGCCGGCATGGCCGATCAGGATGACCTCGTAGCCCTTCTCGGCATAGCGCTGGCCCTCCTTGTGCACCTTCGAGACCAGCGGGCAGGTCGCGTCGATCACGGGCAGGTCGCGCAGCGTCGCCTCGCCCTCGACCTTCTCCGACACGCCGTGCGCGCTGAAGACGGTGACCCCGCCGTCGGGGATCTGGTCCAGCTCCTCGACGAACTGGGCGCCCTTGGCGCGCAGGCTTTCCACCACGCGCCTGTTGTGGACGATCTCGTGGCGGACGTAGACCGGCGGCCCGTAGATTTCCAGCGCGCGCTCGACGATCTCGATCGCGCGTTCCACGCCCGCGCAGAAGCCGCGGGGCTGCGCCAGGACCACCTTCAGGGCCGGCTTCGCTCGGTCCGTCATGCTGTCGTCCTTCCGCCGAAAAACCTTATTGCTAACAAGGGATTGGCCGCTGCGGGCCGTCGCCATCCGGGCGCCGGCCTCGATACAGGAAACCGGGTGACCCTACCAGAGTTTTTGTACACCGCCAACGCGGCGGGCGCGCCGTCGTTCGGCGCGCCCGCCCGGAATGTCCTGTGCATCGACGCCTCGGAGCACCGTGGATGGCGCCCCTTGCTGCCCTACTTCGAGGCGAAGGATTCCAGTGTGAAGACGACCTTGCCGCCCTCGCTCGGCTCGGAGCGCTTGAACAGCAGGCCCGAATCGGCGAGGTACCAGAACTCGTACTTCTCGCCGTCGAAATCCATCGTGTAGTAGTTCACCTTCACCTGCTGCCCGCGGAAGTTGACCGTCTGCTGCCCTTCCAGCTTGGGCGGCTTGGCCGGCTTCACCTTGCCGCTGTTGGTGCTGATGTACTGCGGGTGCGGCTGCTTCATGAAGTAGGTTTCGAGCCAGAAGCTGGCCGGTGCGATGTCGGCGCTGACTTCCTTCGGGCTGGGCTTGTCGTTGCCCTTGACGGCGGTGACCGCCGGCTTGCCGCCCGCGTTGCCGTACTCGATCTTGTACTGGTCGCCGCGGTCGTTGGTCTGTCCCTTGAACGAGGCCAGCTTCCCGTTGACCCAGGTCTCGGTGTACTGCGACTTGTTGATCACGTGGGTGCTGAACAGCATGACCTTGATGTTGAAGTCCAGGTCGACCCGGCCCTGCATCGTGTAGCTGTTGGGCTGCGCCCCCGCCGTGATGGTGAAGGTCTGCGTGCCCATGCGGGTGTTGTCGCCGATCGTGCCGATATAGGTCAGCACGGTGGCGTTCTGCGCCTGAGCCGGACCGGCCGCAAACATGCCGGCGCTCGCCACCGCTGACAGGGCGACTGCGGCAAGAGTCTGACGAATCACAGGAATTCCTCCTTCACGTGGTCGGATGCCATACTCCCGCCGGGCCTGGGCGGGGCGGCAGGCATGGGCAAACGCACGCCTCCCTGGCGCGGTTGCGGGCCGGCCGGACGTCCCCTATGTGGGAACCCCTGCGGATCAAGGCAACCTAGCATCCCCTCGCCAACACGAGAAGCACGGGAAATTGGCGGAAATTAGACGCTGACGCCGTCGATGCGCGGCAGCACCTCCTCGGCCGCGCGGCGGACATCGTCGGGAAAATCGATCTCGATCCAGGCCAGTCCGGTAACGTCTTCATGGCCGAAGGTTTCCTGCCGCGAGGCCACCAGCACGTCGCGGATCGATTCCTCGTACCACAGCGCGCGCTCGCCCGCGGCGATATGACGCCGGGCCTGGACGATGATGGCCGTCGCGACCGCCGGATCGAAACGGAAGAAGCCGACCGATTCGCCCATCAGCTCGAAGGGCCCCTGGACCTTCTTGTGGAAGTCCACGATCCGCCCCTGGTTGAGGCACAGCTTCACCGGCTCGTCGCCCGGCTCGAAATCGCGGTCCATCAGGAAGCAGTTGCGGTGGCGCGAGCGCAGCAGGCGCGTCATGACCTCCTCTTCGTACAGCACGTCGCCGTCCATCAACACGACGTCCCGGCCGCAGGCGAAATCGTCCGCCAGCGTCGCCAGCGTGATGCCGCTGCCCTCCGCGAAATGCGGGTTGTGGACGGTGCGCACGAATGCGCCGGCGCCGAGGCGCGCGATTTCCGCCCTGACCATCTCGGCCTCGTAGCCGACGCCGATCACGAGCTCGTTCACGCCGTGACGCTTCAGCACCTCGATGTGGCGCTCCAGCAGCGTGCGCCCGGCGAACTTGAGCAGCACCTTCGGAGGCTCGGGCCGGTCCTTGGACAAGCGGTTGCCCAGGCCGGCGGCAAGCATGACGGCCCTCATGCATTCTCCTGAACAAGCGGTCGGCCCGGATGAACGGTCCTGAGCGACCCGGGAACGGGAAGAACGCGCCTTAATGCGCGAAGCGGCGGGGGCTTGTCCAGCGGCAAAATGGCGCGAACTCAGGCGCCCCCGCGCCAGGCAGCCAGGCTGCGGCCCGCCCCCCATTGCAGGGCCAGCAGGCCCGGCAGGCAGGCCGAGACCTCGCGGCCGCGCTTGACCAGCGAAAGGGCCAGCGCGACCTCCGGCGGCAGCCCCGCCAGCCCGCCCAGCAGCAGGAAGGCGCCTTCCTGCGCCCCCAGCCCGGCGGGCATCAGGAAGGCCATGCCGCGCACGCTCTGCGTCAGCGATTCCAGCATCAGCGCCTCGACCCAGCCGATCGGATGCCCCATCAGCTGGGCGATGAACCAGGTTTCCGCGACCAGGAGCAGCCGCGCCGCGACGCGCCAGAAGCAGGCCCAGGCGACGCGCGCGCGCCGGCGATAGATGCTGTCGAGCGCCCCGTCGAGCTGCGCCGCGCCGCCGACGATGTCCCACCACAGCCGGCCGCGCATCATCCGCTCGACGCGCAGCGCCAGCCGCCCGAACAGCCCCTCGCCCTGCGCCCAGAAGAACAGGCCGAGCAGGACGCAGAAGACCAGGGTCGCGCCCAGGAGCCCCGTGACCAGCTCGGCGTGCGCCTCGAGATAGATGAGCGCGCCGACGCCGAGCAGGCCGAGCGCCAATTGACTCGCGCCCTGCGTCGCCTTGTCGGTGACGACCGCGGCGCCGGCGAGCGGCCCCGGGACGCCGCGCTGCACGAGCATCAGGGCCTTGACCAGTTCGCCGCCGACCGCCGCTACGGGAAGCAGCGCGTTGACCGCGCCGCCGGCATAGTTGATCCAGGTCAGCGTCCCGAACGGCAGGCCCTTGCCCGGCGGGAAGATCAGAGCCAGGGTCAAGCCCATGGCCAGCGTCGGCAGCGCGTACCAGGCGACGATGCCGACGAACCACCAGCGGACCAGGCCGACGGTGGCCGCGACGACGCCGGCGCCCTGCCACAGCACCATCGCCGCGGCCGCCAGCAGGCCCAGGGCCAGCAGCGCATAGGTGGTCGGCTTCAGGACCGAAGCGGAAATCAGCGCACGTGGCCGGGATTGCATTGGTGGATTCTATAGCACGGGCGCGCTAAACACGGCACGGCAAGAGACGGTGACGAGATCGTGACCGCGACGGGCCGGGAACGCATGACGACCAAGGTGCCATGACGACGCTGGTGACGGGCGCGACGGGATTCGTCGGATCGGCCGTGGCCCGCAGGCTGATCGCCCGCGGCCACGACCTGCGCGTGCTCGCGCGCCCGGAGAGCGACCGGCGCAACCTCGAGCAGCTGCACGTCGAGATCGTCGAAGGCAACCTGAACGACCGCGTCTCGCTGGAGCGCGCGGCGCGGGGCTGCGATTCGCTGTTCCACGTCGCGGCGGACTATCGCCTGTGGTCGCCGCGCCCGCAGGAGCTGATCGACACCAACGTCGCCGGCTCGCGCAACATCGTGCTCGCCGCGGCCGAGGCGGGCGTGAAGCGCATCGTCTACACCAGCTCGGTCGCCGTGCTGGGCAAGACCAAGGACGCGAGTCCCGCCGACGAGGACACGCCGGTCAGCGTCGCCGACATGATCGGCGCCTACAAGACGTCCAAGTTCCTGGCCGAGGAAGAGGTGCGCCGGCTGATCGCGGCGCACGGGCTCGACTGCGTGATCGTCAACCCGTCGACGCCGATCGGTCCGCGCGACATCAAGCCGACGCCGACCGGCCGCGTCGTGGTCGAGGCCGCCAGCGGCCGCATGCCCGCCTTCGTCGACACCGGCCTGAACATCGCCCATGTCGACGACGTCGCCGAGGGACACCTGCTCGCCTTCGACAAGGGCCGCGCCGGCGAGCGCTACGTGCTGGGCGGCGAGAACATGAGCCTGCGCGAGATCCTAACCGCGATCGCGCTGATCGTCGGGCGCCGGCCGCCCAGGATCAGCCTGCCGCACGATGCCGTGCTGCCCTTCGCGCACGTGGCCGAGCTGATCGCCAGGCACGTCACCGGCAAGGAGCCGTTTGCCACCGTCGACGGCATCAACCAGGCGCGGCGCAAGATGTTCTTCTCCAGCACCAAGGCCGAGCGCGAGCTCGGCTACCGCTCACGCCCGGCGATCGACGCGCTGCGCGACGCCATCGAGTGGTTCAAGCAGCACCGCTACGTCCGGTAGCGGAATCGACTTCCTCGCAGCGAAGCTGGGAGAGGGTACCGCGCCCGAAGGGCGAGCCGGGCGAGGGTTTGCTTACCGTCGCAAGAGCCGCTTCAGCACGCGCCCCTTGAGGTGCCTTGCCAGCACGGTGATCGGAATCTGGCCCAGGTTGACGTCGCGGATCTCGCGCGTGACGTGCTGCAGCCGGGCGCCGCTGTAGTACTCGCCGTCCACGACGAACTGGTAGCGCGCGGCCGAGCTCTCGGGGATCATCGTCTCGTAGACCGTCTGGACGGGCACGCAGAATTCCCTGTCGTGGAGCTTGCGCTGCAGCACGACGAGCAGATGCGTCGTCTTGGCGTTGAGCGTGAGGTAGTCGAGCAGCCGCGACTCCCACGGCACCAGGCTCGCCAGCGTCCAGTCCGGCCCGACCCAGATGCCGAGCGTCTCGTAGGAATTGAACCGCGCGAGGGCTTCGAACAGGTTCGGCTGGTAGTTGAAGAACCCGTGCTCGAGATGGACCGTGAACGGCAGCGCGTGCAGCATCAGCCCGCCTTGCGCCGTCAGGTCGTGGATCATCTTGAAGGCGTTGCGCTGGTCGAGCAGATGCTCGGTCGTGCCGTGATTGCTGGTCAGCCCGTATCTGCCCCGATGCTCGGGCGGCACCTGGTCGAAGTTGATGTCGAGGGTGAGCGAGCCGAACTTTCCGTCGATGTCCACGCAGTGGTACTTGAAGCCGAGCCGCTCGTGCAGGTCGCGCGACGGCGCATTGCCGGTGCCGCTCGCGTTCAGGTACTGCTCCATCTCGGCATGGGACAGGCGTTGCCGCCCGAACGACTCGAACAGGCCGTTGAGCAGGCGCGGGTCCGGGCACCAGACCCCCTGCGAGCCCAGCTCGATGACGCTGTCGATCCCGTCCAAGGCTCCGAGCTGCTTGAGCTGGCGGTACAGCGCCAGGATCGGCGGACCAAGCCCCATGCGACCCGTGCTCCCCTGTGGCGGCCCAGTTCTCAAACCAACGCGGCCGGATTGCAACGGTTTTCCGTCGACCGTGTATGATGCGCGGGGAAACGGGCGGGACATGCGATGACGGTAGGCCTACCCCACCGCGAGATCGTGACGGGCGACTCCGCCATCGGAACGCTGGTCCATCCCGTGCTGCGCGCACTGGCCGACTATTGGCAGTCGAAGCGGCGGCGCGGCGGCCTGCCGCGCCTGGGGGATCTCGACCCGCCCATGGAGATCCCGCGACTGACCGCGCACATGTCGATCCTGGCGATCGAGGGCGATCCCCCGCGCTTCCGCTACCGGCGCATGGGCTCCGCGATCGTGCAGGATCGGCGCCACCGACGGATCAAGGACGCCACCGGCCACTATGCGGACGAGGTCGACTTCCACCTGGCCTCGAGCGACGTGATCGGCGCGATGACGGACGTGACCAGCCGTGCGGTTCCCTATCGCGAGCACGGCCAGTACGAGTCGGGCGACTATGCGTTGCTGCACTACGAGTGGGTCATCCTGCCGCTTGCCGGCGAGACGGCGCGGGTGTCGTTCCTGATGACCGGCTACGTCACCTTTGCCGGCGAGTGAAGCTGCGGGCGACCTCGTGTTAACGATGGACGGGCCGGCCGGCGCGGGCAAGGGAATAATCCTGGCCGGGACGGCGTATATCACAGTGGCGTGACTTGTCCCCGTTCGCAGCGACAGGGCAAGTTCGCAGAGGGACAGCGACAGGCCGGCGGGGCGCGATCGCGACGCCCGGGCCGAACGGGATGCAAGAAGGAGGATGAGAGAGAAGATGAGCAGCTGGTTGAAGCGGGCCGCCCTGGCGGCGGCTGCGGTGACCCTGGTCGGCGCGGTCGGCCTGGAAGCGTCCATGGCGCAGGGCGATCCCATCGCGCAGCGCAAGGCGCTGATGAAGTCGAACGGCGACGCCATGAAGGCGATCAAGGCCGTGGTCGACGCCAAGGGGCCGACCGCCCCCGTCGTGCCGGAAGCCGCGAAGATCGCGAGCAACCTCAAGTCCGCGGCGGCGCATTTCCCGGCCGGCTCGGACACGGGCGACACCAAGGCTTCGCCCGACATCTGGAAGAACTTGGACGAATTCAAGAAGCTGGACGAGTCCTCGACGGCCGCGGCCATGAAGCTCGAAGCCTCGGCCAAGAAGGGCGACGCGGCTGTCGTGGCTGCGGATTTCGGCGAGCTCGGCAAGAGCTGCGGCGCCTGCCACCAGAAATACCGCCTAAAGTGATAAGATAGCTTCTGGGCTTCTGGTCTGGGATGTCGGGGGGCCGCTCGCGCCCCCCGATGCTTGTCGGGGCAACGAGCGGCGCATGGGTCTTCTGCTGCGATGGTCGGGAAGTGCAGTGGCCGGGCTGGCGCTGGCCGCTGCCGCCTTGGCGCCGCCGGCCGAAGGCCAGACTCCCGACGCGGATGCGATCAAGCGCGGCGAGTACATCTTCAACGCCGCGGGCTGCCTCGGCTGCCACACGGACGAGAAGAACAAGGGCCCCCGCCTTGCCGGCGGGCGCGCGCTCAGGACTCCCTTCGGCACCTTCCACGGGCCGAACATCACGCCCGACCCGACGCACGGCATCGGCGCCTGGACCGAGGCGCAGTTCCTTCGCGCGCTGCGCGAAGGCCGCGGCGCCGACGGCAGCCACCTTTTCCCCGCCTTCCCCTATACCTCGTTCACCGGCATGACCGATGCCGACGCGAAGGACCTATGGGCCTACCTGCGCGCGCAACCCGCCGTGGCGCAGCCGAACAAGCCGCACGACCTCGGTTTCCCCTACAACATCCGCGCGCTGATGATGGCCTGGAACTGGCTGTTCTTCTCGCCCGGCGAGTTCCGGCCCGACGCATCGCCGACGCCCGAGCTCAAGCGCGGCGCCTACCTCGTCAACGCGCTCGGTCATTGCGGCGAATGCCACACGCCGCGCAACTTCTTCGGCGCCACCAGGGGCGACATGAAGATGGCCGGCGCCGTGCTGGGCGACGGCGCCGTGCCGAACCTGACACCCGACCCGGACACCGGCATCGGCAAGTGGAGCCCCGACGACCTCGTCGAGCTCCTGAAGAGCGGCATGACCCCGGAAGGCGATTTCGTCGGCTCCGAGATGGGCGAGGTCGTAGCAAACACGACGGGCAAGCTGACCGACGCGGACCGCCGCGCGATCGTCGCCTATCTGCGCTCCCTGCCGCCGATCCGCCATCACGTGCGCAAGCCGGCAGCCAAGTGATCCCGCGCCGGCCGCCCTGCGCGGGCCGCTTCGTCCCGGCGATGCTATGATCGCGCCCCGCTGAAGGGGGATGCCGATGAAGATCGCCGCGATCCGCACCGTGGTCGTCAACGCCGAGATGCGCAACTGGGTGTTCGTGCGGGTCGAGACCGACCAGCCCGGGCTCCATGGCTGGGGCGAGGCGACGCTGGAGTGGAAGACGCGCGCCGTCGTCGGCGCGGTCGAGGACCTGGCGCCGCTGGCCATCGGCCGCGACCCGCGCGACGTCGAGCAGATCGTGCGCGTCCTCGTCAAGCACAGCTTCTGGCCGCTCGGCGCCATCGGCATGACCGCCGCGAGCGGCATCGAGCAGGCGCTGTGGGACATCCAGGGCAAGGCGCTCGGCCTGCCGGTCTGGCGCCTCCTCGGCGGCAAGGTGCGCGAGCGCGTGAAGGTCTACACCCATCTCGGCCTCGGCGACATGCGCGCCGTGTACGAGACCTTCGACCCCGCCGCGCTGGTCGACCGTGCCCAGTCCGTGCTGGCCAAGGGCTACCGCGCGCTCAAGGTCGTGTTCATCCCCTACACCAACGTCACGGCCGCGCCGGCGGCGGTGGCGCATGTCGGCAGGCTGATGCAGGCGCTGCGCGAGTCGGTCGGGCCCGACATCGAGATCATGATCGACTTCCACGGCCGGCCCGGCTCGACGGCGGCGGCGCTGCAGTACATCCGCGCGCTCGAGCCGTTCCAGCCGCTGTTCGTCGAGGAGCCGGTGCCGCCCGGCGACATCGAGGCGATGCGGCAGATCGCGGCCGAGGCGCGCTGCCCGATCGCCACCGGCGAGCGACTGGTCACGCGCCAGGAATTCGCCCGGCTCTGCGCCGCCAAGGCCGCGCACGTCATCCAGCCCGACCTCTGCCATTGCGGCGGCCTGTGGGAAGGCAAGAAGATCGCCGCCATCGCCGAGGCGGCGCTGATCGGCGTGGCGCCGCACAACCCGCGCGGCCCCATCGCCGGCGCCGCGGCGCTGCACTTCGCGCTGTCGACCCCGAACTTCGTGATCCAGGAGGAAATGGTCGGCCAGGTGCCGTGGTACGACGCGGTCGCCAGCACGCCGATCCGCATGGTCGACGGCCACTGGCAGCTGCCCGAGGCGGCGGGTCTCGGCGTCGAGGTGAACGAGCGGGAAGCGGCGAAGCACCCCTTCAAGCCCGAGGTCTACCACACGACCAACGCCGTGCTGGACGACGGCACCGTGGTGGATTGGTGACGCGCGCCCGCGCTCACCGCGACTGCAGGTGGCAGTCGACCGTCGCCACCGCCCGGATGCGCCTGTCGACCACGCGTGGCTCGTAGCTGGCATGTCCCCTCCGTGATGCCGGAATGAGAATTCGACGGGCTGGGAAAGCGGGTCGCGCGGCCCGGTCGTGCCAACCCGGAGAAGATCCCGAGCCGCGCGCCCGCTTCCGAAGCGCATCCAAGCACGCGATCGTGGCGGCGCGGCGGAGCCGGCGCGGCATTCTCGCGGCGTTTCCACCCCTTCCGTGGCGAGACGGCGGCGGCGATCCGGGCCGGCGGCTGCCGGGCGGACGGGTCAGAGCGACGACGTGCAGGCGAGCGCGTTGAACCACTGCCTGCCCGGAACGGCCTCCAGCAGGCTCTGCGTGTAGGGATGCTTCGGCGCCGCGAAGATCTCCGCGGTGGCGCCCCGCTCGACGATCACCCCGCGGTTCATGATCGCGATCTCCTCGCAAACCGTCGCCGCAACGCGCAGGTCGTGGGTGATGAAGAGCATCGACAGCCCGAATTTCCGCCTCAACTCGTTGAGCAGGTCCAGCACCTGCTTCTGCACCGAGACGTCCAGCGCCGAGACCGGCTCGTCGGCGATGATCAGCTTCGGCTCGACGGCAAGCGCGCGGGCGATGCCGATGCGCTGCCGTTGCCCGCCCGAGAACTCGTGCGGATAGCGATCCGCGCTCTCGGGCTTGAGGCCGACCAGGCTCAGCAGCTCGCGCGCCCGCTCCAGCGCCTCCTTGCGGCTCGCGCCCTGGATCCTCGGCCCGATGGCGATGATCTCGCCGACCCGCTGGCGCGGGTTGAGCGAGGCGAACGGGTCCTGGAACACCATCTGCATGAGCCTGCGCATCGGCCGCATCTCGGCCCGCGACATCCCCGAGACGCGCTGCCCGTCGAGCAGGACCTCGCCGCCGTCCGGCGTATCCAGCCCGATGATGCAGCGCGCCAGCGTCGACTTGCCCGATCCCGACTCGCCGACCAGCGCGAGCGAGCTCTGCCGGTGGACATCCAGGCTGACCTTCTGGACCGCCTTCACCGTCCGCCCGCCCGAGCCCAGGAGGCCGCCGGAGCCCGCATAGGTCTTCTCGAGATCGCGCACCACGAGCAGCGGCTTGGGCGCGGCGCCCTCGTCGCGGGCGCGGGGAACCAGGCCCGGCACCGCCGCCACCAGATCCCTGGTGTATTGCGCCTGCGGGCGGCGCAGCACCGCCTCGGCCGGGCCCGTCTCCACGACCTCGCCGTGGCGCATGACGGCGACCCGATGGGCGATCTCCGCCACGACGCCAAAATCGTGGGTGATGAACAGCACCGCCGTGCCGTGCGCGCGCTGCAGCTCCTTCAGGAGCTGCAGGATCTGCGCCTGCGTCGTCACGTCGAGCGCCGTCGTCGGCTCGTCGGCGATGATCAGGGCCGGCTCGAGCGCGAGGGCCATCGCGATCATGACGCGCTGGCGCTGCCCGCCGGACAGCTGGTGCGGATAGCTGTCGATGATCCGCTCCGGCTCCGGCAGGCGCACGTCCTCGAGCATCGCCAGCACGCGCCTGCGCCGCTCGGGCGCGCCGAGCCCGGTGTGGACTTCCAGCACCTCGTCGATCTGCCTGCCCACCGCGGATCGCCCGCATCTCGTGCTCGGGCAATTGCAGCAGATCGCGCCCTTCGAACACGATCCGGCCGCCGGTGACGCGCACATGCGGCGCGGGAAGGAGCCCCAGGATCGACTTGCCCATGATCGACTTGCCCGAGCCGGACTCGCCGACGACGCAGAGGATCTCCTCTCTGCGGATATGAAGCGACGCGCCGGCGACCGCATGCCGGCGGTCCGACCACGCCGGCAGCGCGACCGTCAGATCCTCGATGCCGAGGACGACGGCGCTCACAGGTCCGCGAGCCTCGGGTTGAGCGCGTCGTTCAGCCCTTCGCCGACGAGGTTGATGGCGAGGACCGTGAGCAGGATGGCGACGCCCGGCACCATCACCAGCCACCAGGCCTCGCGCATGAACGATCGGCCCGCGCCGATCATGAAGCCCCAGCTCATCTGGTTCGGCGCGCCGAGGCCGAGGAAGGACAGCGCGCTCTCGAACAGGATGGCGGTCGCCACCAGCAGCGAGCCGGTCACGATCAGCGGCGACAGCGTGTTGGGCAGCACCTGCGTCACCAGGATGGCGCTGTCGCGCTGGCCGGCCACCACGGCGGCCTGCACGAACTCGCGCGACCGGACGGCAAGCACTTCGCCGCGGACGACGCGGGCGATCGGCGGCCAGCTCACCGTCGCGATCGCGATGACGAGGTTGACGGCGGACGGCGACAGGATGGCGATCAGCACGATCGCGAAGAGGAACGACGGGATGGTCTGGAAGAACTCCGTCGTGCGCATCAGCACGTCGTCGACCAGCTTGCCGTAGTAGCCGGTGACCGCGCCGACGATCGCGCCGAAGCCGACGGCCGCCAGGGTGGAAAGCACGGCGATCAGCATCGTCGTGCGCGCGCCATGGATTAGCCCGGCCGCCACGTCGCGGCCAAGACTGTCCGTGCCCAGGACGAAGTCGCCGGCCGGCGGCGCGAACGGCGCGCCGACGATGGCGAACGGGTCTTTGGGCGCCAGGACATCGGCCAGCAGCGCCACCGCGACGACGAGGCCGAGCCATGCCAGCCCCAGCGCGACGCGCGGATTGCCGAGAAAGCGTTGCCGGAAGCTTCTCATGCCCGCGTCAGCCGATCCGGATTCTCGGGTCGAGGACCACGTAGACCAGGTCGACGACGAGATTGACCGTCACGACCAGGCACGACGACAGGAAGAAGATTCCGAGCAGGAGATTGAAGTCGCGCGCGAACAGGGATTGATAGGCCAGCTGGCCCAGGCCCGGCCAGGCGAACACGCTTTCCACCACGACGGACCCGCCCAGGAGCCCGCCGAACTGCACGCCGGCCATCGTCACGACGGGCAGCAGCGCGTTGCGGAACACGTGCCGCGTCGTGATCTGCCGGTCGGTCAACCCTTTCGCGCGCGCCGTCGTCACGTAGTCGAGCCCGCGCTGCTCGAGCATGGACGCGCGCATCAGGCGGGCATAGAGGGCGAGGTAGAACAGCGACAGGGTGATCGTCGGCAGCACCAGGTGGTGCGCGATGTCCACGACGCGCGCCCAGCCCTCGTGGAACGCCACGACGTCCTCCATGCCCGAGGTCGGAAACCAGTCGAGGTGGATCGAGAACAGCAGGATCAGCATCAGGCCGACCCAGAACAGCGGCGTGGCGTAGAAGACGATGGCGGCGACGGAAACGAGGTGATCCTTCCAGGTGCGCACCCACAGCGCGGCGAGCACGCCCGTCAGGACGCCGATCCCCAGCGAGACGATCAGCGTCGCCCCCATCAAGAGCAGGGTCGGAACCAGCCTCGCCAGCAGGAGATCGAGCACCGGCGCGCTCTGGCGGAAGGAATAGCCCAGGTCGAGGAACACGATGTTGCGCAGGTAATTGAAGAGCTGCACCAGGACCGGCTGATCCTGGCCGAACCGCTGGCGCAGCTGGTCGATGTACTCCTTGGGCGCCCCGCCGGCCTCGCCGGCGAGCACGGTCGCAAGGTCCCCGGGCGCGAGCTGCAGCAGCAGGAAGTTCATCACGACGACCCCCAGCACGACGGGAACGGTCTGCAGGAGGCGGCGGATGATGTACCTACCCAGCTCCGAGCCGGTCATCGTTCGCGATCTCGTCGTCGCATGCGCGGAAGAAAGCGGCAACCGGCGCCGTCGACGCGCCGGTCGCCGCCGATTGCCCGCTCACTGCCTGTAGGCGGTGGCGAAGTTGCCGTAGATGCCCAGGGGCCCGGTGATCACGTTGCGGAACTGCTTGTTGACGATCGTGGGGAACTGCAGCTCCAGGACGTAGATGACCGGGCTTCCCTCCGAGACCTTCTGCACCAGGTCCTTGTACAGGACGCTCCTCTTCGCGGCGTCGGCCTCCACGGTGGCCTTGTCCATCAGCGCATCCGTTTCCGGTGTCGACCAGCGGGCCCCGTTGACGAACACGGTGCCCGGCTTGATGCGGTCGGAATGGAAGCCGCGATGGACGCCGAGGACCGGATCGGCGAGGTTGTAGAGGAAGTTCGAGCTGATGAAGTAGTCGTAGTCGGTGTAGAGGCGCTTCAGCCACTTGGCGACGTCCTCGTAGCGCAGCGTCGCCTTGATGCCGACCTGGGCCAGTGCCTGCTGCACCGCTTCGCCGAACCGCTGCCACTCCTCGCCATAGGGCGTGATGTCGTGCACGATCTCGAAGCGGAAGCCGTCGGCCTTCTTCGGGAAGCCGGCCTCGTCGAGCAGCTTGTTGGCGCGCTCGATCCGGTCGGCGACCGTGAAGTCGATCCCGGCGGCGTATAGGCCCGAGGGAGCGAAATTCGAGCTGATCGGTCCCATCGCCGGCTTGCCGAAGCCGAACCAGACATTGTCGATCACGAACTTGCGGTCGACGGCATAGGACACGGCCTGGCGGACCTTCTGGTTGTCGAACGGCGGCTTCCTGGTGTTGATCACGAGCTCGACGATCGGGGAGATCATCTCGTAGCCCTTGGTCGTCACCTCGAGCGACGGCAGCGCGCCCAGCTTCTTGACGTCGTTGTAGGGCACCGCGCCGAAGCCCGCGACATGGGCCTCGCCCTTCTCGAGCGCCGCCGTGCGCGTCGACGCGTCGGCGATGAAGCGCACGACGATGCGGTCGAGATACGGCTGGCCCGCCCGCCAGTAGTCCTTGTTCTTGTCCAGCCTGACGAACTCGCCGCGGCGCCACTCGACAAAGCGGAACGGGCCCGTCCCGACGGGCTCGTTGGCCTTGGCATGCGTCTTGATGTCGCCGACGCCGTAGACGTGCTTGGGCAGGATCGGGCTTTCGTAGCCCGACAGCGCCATCATCATGTAGGGGGCCGGCGTGGCGAGCTTGAACACGGCGGTGTGCGGATCGGGCGTTTCGACCGCGGTCACCTCCTTGAACGTGGCGATACCGCGCGGGTGATTGGTCTTGAGAACGTCCATGATGGTGAACCGCACGTCGGCCGACGTGAACGGCTTGCCGTCGTGGAACTTGACGTCCTTGCGCAGCTTGAACGTCACCGTCTTGCCGTCGGGCGCGACGGTGAAGCTCTCCGCGAGCGCCGGTTTCGGTTTCAGGTCAAAGTCGTAGTCGAGAAGCCCGTCGAACACCTTCGCCGTGACTTGGCCGATCGGCCCGGAGGTCGAGATGTAGGGGGCGAGGTTGGGCGGCTCGGGCTGGGTGATCTGGACGAGCGTGCCGCCGGGCTTCTGCGCCAGGGCGGACGGTCCTGCGAATAGTGCGACCGCGATTGCCGCAGATGCCATCGCGAAGGGAATACGGTGCATGGCCTCGATCTCCTCCCTCTGGTGTTTGGCTTTGCCGCCGCAAGCTGCATCGGAACGCGTCGGACGCGCGCCTTGAAGGTCGTCACCATCGTCGTTGTCGAGCGCGGGCAAGCGAGAGTACTTCGCCGTGCCCGTGATCGCCACAAGCCTTGTCGGAAGCCGTTCACGTGGACGAACAAATGCTCGTCCTACCCGCGCGAGTCCCGTGGCCCGCGCGATCCGCTTGGCGGATGATCGCGTCGCGGCGTTCGCGCGGCGGTTCTACTTCACCGGCCGCGGCATGGCGGCGACGATCCGGCCGAGGAGGCCCCAGAACTGGTCGTCGCCGATATAGCCGACGATGCGGCCGTACTCGCGGCCGTCCTCGACTACGACGAAGGTCGGCGTGAAGCGGATGCCCTCGATGTGCCGCAGATCAGCCGGCCGCGCCGCCCTCAGGTCGACCCGGCGCAGCGGCAGTCGCCTGGCCTCCTCGGTCTTGGGGTAGATCGGCCCGATCTCGCGCTCCCAGGCGGCACACCAGGGGCACCCGGCCGTCCAGAACATGACCAGCTCGCCCGCGCCGGCCGGCCCCGGCGCCAAGCTCATCCAGACCGCCAAGAGCCCGGTAATGAGCCCTTTGCACAAGGGCTTAAGCGCCCTTCCTGATCAGGTACACGAATACGTTGTCTTCCGTGGTCGACGCCAGCAGCTCGCTGCCCGTCGCCTTGCAGAAGTTGGCGAAGTCGGCCACGGAGCCGGGATCGGTCGCCAGCACCTTCATCACCTGGCCCGGTGCGAGCTCCTTGATCGCCTTCTTGGCGCGCAGCACCGGCAAGGGACACGTCAGGCCCTTGGTGTCCAGGACCTTGTCCGGCGCGACCGGGGCTGCGTTGGACGTATCGTTCATCGGTTCGTCGTCTCCTCAACCGGATCAGGCAGTTATCGGCTGGATTTGTCAGGGAAAGCGAATATATACCAGCCGACTTGGGTCGAGGCCATCGGGACGCGGAAGGTTCCTGGCATGCCGGAGTTGCCGGTTCATGTGATCGTCGCGGGCGCGGGCTTCGCCGCCGGGCTGGTGTTCGGCGCCACCGCCCAGCGCACCAATTTCTGCACCATGGGCGCCATCTCCGACATGGTGCTGATGGGCGACCGCAACCGTTTCCGCGCCTGGATGCTGGCGATCGCCGTGGCGATCCTGGGCAGCCAGGCCCTGCAGCTCCTCGGCCTCGTCGACCTGGGCAAGTCGATCTACCTGACGCCCAATCTCGGCTGGGCCGGCGCCGTCATCGGCGGGCTCCTGTTCGGCTTCGGCATGACCATGGCCGGCGGTTGCGGCAACAAGTCCCTGGTGCGCATGGGCGGCGGCAGCCTCAAGGCGCTCGTCGTCCTGCTCTGCCTGGGCATTGCCGCGTATGCCACGTTGCGCGGGATTCTCGGCATGCTGCGCCAGCCCTTCGAGGCCGCGACCAACCTCAACCTCGCCCCGCTCGGCATCGCCCGCCAGGGCATCGCCGACATCGTCGCCGCCGGCACCGGCCTCGCCGCGCCGGGCATCCGCCTGGCGCTGACGGTCATCGTGGCCGGCGGCTTCCTCTATTACTGCTTCCGCGACGCGGACTTCCGCGCCTCGCGTCGCGACGTCGCCGCGGGCCTCGTCATCGGGGCGCTGGTTCCCATCGGCTGGCTGATCACCGGTCGGCTCGGGGCGGACGCGTTCGACCCCACGCCGCTCGCATCCTTCACCTTCGTGGCGCCGATCGGCGAGACGGTGCAGTACGCCATGACCTTCAGCGGGGCGAAGATCAATTTCGGCATCGCCACGGTGCTGGGCGTCGTCGCCGGTGCGTTCCTGTCGTCGCTCGCCGCCGGCAGCTTCCGGCTCGAAGGCTTCGCCGACGCCGGCGACACGCTGCGCCACATCGTCGGCGGCGTGATCATGGGCGCCGGCGGCGTGCTGGCGCTGGGCTGCACCATCGGCCAGGGCATCACCGGCATGTCGACGCTCGCGCTCGGCTCGGTCGTCGCGTGGCTGTCGATCCTCGCCGGCGGCTATGCCGGCATCAAGTACCTCGAGGCAGGCTCGATCGCCGGCGCGCTGCGCGCGGTGTTCGCGCGCGGCTGATTGGTGTCCGCAGGCTTTCCCGACCGGAAGCCGCGCCGTGCTGCGCCGGCGCTGCCTCGCGGCCATCGCGGGCTTGACCTGGGTCAAAGCAGCCCTTCCCGGCCGGTGCTAGACCGAACTTTACCCTAGTTTCAGCCTAAGCCATTGAGGTGTCGGGATTTCGATCGGAGATGTAGTCATAGCGGACGATTGTTTTTACTTGACAGAAGCGGCGTGCAGTGATTCAAGCTACACATGTACGTCGCCGTCGTACCGAACCGCGGATCTGCCCCCGCCATTCTGTTGCGAGAGAGCTATCGCGACGGGGCCAAGGTCAAGAACCGCACGCTGAAGAACCTGTCGGACTGGCCGGCCGAGCGGATCGAGCTGTTGCGCGCGGTGCTGCGCGGCGACGACCTAGTGCCGGCTGGCGCGGGGCTGGAGATCGTGCGGGCGCTGCCGCACGGTCATGTGCTGGCGGCCTTGGGGACGGCTCGGCGGATCGGGCTCGATCGTGTGCTGCCGCGCGCGTTGGAGCGGCGCACCAATCTTGCCCTGGCGCTAGTCGTCGCGCGGCTGCTCGAGCCGGGCTCGAAGCTGGCGACGGCGCGGGCGCTGGACGAGACGACGGCGCTGAGCTCGCTGGGAACGATGTTGGGGCTGGGGCGGGTAACCGCGAAGGACGTCTATACGACGCTCGATTGGCTTGGCGCGTCGCAAGCTGCGGTCGAAGATGCGCTGGCTCGGAGGCACCTAAACGATGGCACGCTGCTGCTCTACGACGTGACCTCGACCTACCTCGAGGGCCGCTGCTGCGAGCTGGCGCGGCTTGGCTACAGCCGCGACGAGAAGCGCGGCAAGCTGCAGCTCGTCGTCGGCCTGCTGTGCAGCGCCGCGGGTTGCCCGATCGCGGTCGAAGTGTTCGAAGGCAATACCGGCGACCCGGCGACGCTGGCGGCGCAAGTCGACAAAGTGAAGCAACGCTTCGGACTGAGCCGCGTGGTGCTGGTCGGCGATCGCGGCATGATCACGGCGGCGCGCATCCGCGAGGATCTGGCGCCGGCCGGGCTCGACTGGCTGACGGCGCTGCGCGCGCCGGCGATCCAGGCGCTTGCCAGCGAAGGCGGGCCCTTGCAGCTCTCGCTGTTCGACCGGCGCGACATGGCCGAGATCGAGAGCCCGGAGTATCCCGGCGAGCGGCTGATCGTCTGCCGCAACCCGGCGCTGGCCGAGGAACGCGCCCGCAAGCGCGCCGAACTGCTCGATGCGACGGAAGCCGATCTGCGCGAGGTGCAGGCGCGCGTCCGGCGTGCCAAACGGCCGCTGCGCGGTGCCGACCGGATCGGCCTGGCGGTCGGCGCCGTGCTCGGGCGGCGCAAGATGGCCAAGCACTTCCAGATCAGCATCACCGACCACGATCTGAGCTTCGCGCGCGATCACGCCCAGATCGCCGGCGAGGCTGCACTCGACGGCATCTATGTGCTGCGCACCAGCGTGCCGGCCGAGCATCTCGGCACCGCTGCCGCGGTCGGCGCCTACAAGGGTCTGGCGCGGGCGGAGCGCGCCTTCCGCAGCATGAAGACTGTCGATCTCGAGCTGCGGCCCGTGTTCCACTGGGCGACGCCTCGCGTCAGAGCGCATGTCTTCCTCTGCATGCTCGCCTACCATCTCGAATGGCACATGCGTCAAGCCTTGGCACCGATGCTGTTTGACGATCACGACCGCGCCGCTGCCGAGGCCGCACGCTCCTCGCCGGTCGCCAAGGCGCAGCCCTCGCCCGCCGCCAAGCGCAAGGCCACAACCAAGCACACCGATGATGGCCTGCCGGTGCACAGCTTCCGCACCCTGCTCGCCGATCTCGCCACACTCACCCGAAACACCGTCCGCTTCGGCCGCGCCGCCGGCTTTCAGCTGCTGGCACGACCTACCGAGACGCAACGCCGCGCCCTCGAACTCCTCGGCCTGCAACCCTCGCTGTAGTCAGCGCTTGCAGACTTCCGCGAGTCGCATCAGCGGCTTGCGCAAAAACTGGGTAAAGTTCGGGCTAGCAGCGCTTGCAGACTTCCGCGAGTCGCATCAGCGGCTTGCGCAAAAACTGGGTAAAGTTCGGGCTAGACGGATGCGGTGCCGAAAGTACTGCCGGCACGTTGCCGGCTTCGAGCCGGCGTCGCCGGCGGGTGCGCAGGATGCGGCACGGAAGAGGACGCGGCATGAACGCGCGCATGGCGATGAAGCGGCTGCTGGTTTCCGTTGCGGCCGCGGCGCTCGTCTGGCCCCAGATCGCCCCGGCGGCCCAGGCGCAAAGCCGCGGGCATCGCTCGGGCGGCTACCACGGCGGCGGGCACCATTACGGCGGCCATTATCGAGGACACTACCGCGGCGGCTACCATTACGGCGGCTACTACCATCGCGGCTGGAGCACCGGCGACTATGTCGCACTGGGCCTCGGCGCCGCCGCGTTCGGCGGATTGCTGGCCTATTCCCTGAGCAGCCCGGGCTATGCCTACGCGCCGGCCTATTACGGTCCGCCCTATGCCTACTATCCCGGCTACGCCTACTATCCCGGCTACGCCTATTACCCCTACGCCTACTACTATCCGCGCTACGCCTACTACCCGTACTACTACCGCGGCTACTACTACCCGCCGGCCTACGCTTACGCCCCCGCGCCGATCCCGCCGTAGCCGGCCTTTCTAGTAGCCGGCGGCGAAGCCGTCCTTGCGCGGCTCCGAGCCGCCGACCAGCGTGCCGTTCTGCCAGTCGATCCACACCGCCTGGCCGCCGCCGAGCGGGTTCTCCGCCGGCACGGTGCGGTGGCCGAGCGCCTGCATGCCGAGCGCGACCGCCTCGTCGTAGCCGCGCTCCATGATGACCGCGCCGTCGCGGTGATGCGCGCGGGGAAAGTCGATCGCCTCCTGCGGCCCCATGCCGTAGTCGAGCATGTTGGTCAGCACCCGCGTCTGGCCGACGCACTGGTAGTGGCCGCCCATGACGCCGAACGGCATGACGGCACGCCCCTCGCGCGTGACCATGGCGGGAATGATCGTGTGCATCGGGCGCTTGCCGCCCTCGATGCAGTTGGGATGCTTGGGATCGCACTTGAAGCTGGAGCCGCGGTTGTGCAGCAGCACGCCGGCATTGGGCGCGACCTTGCCGCTGCCGAACGAGTCGAACACGGAGTTGATGAAGCTGACCGCGTTGCGGTCGCGGTCGACGACGCAGAGATAGACCGTGTCGTTGTGCGCCGGCAGGTCGACCGGCGTCACGTCGGTCAGCGCCCGGTCGTGGCTGATGCGCCGGCGCTGATCGGCCGCGTGGCGCTCGGACAGCAGCCGGTCGACCGGCACCTCGGCGAAGCGCGGATCGGCGACATAGGCATCGCGCTCGGCATAGGCGAGCCGCCCGGCCTCGACCTCGAGGTGCAGGCGCTGCACGCCGGCGGGATCGAGCTTCGGCATGTCGAAGCCCGAGAGGATGTTGAGCATCATCAGCGCCGTGATCCCCTGCCCGTTCGGCGGGCATTCGTGCACCGTGTAGCCGCGGTAGTCCGTGGAGATCGGCGCGACGTACTCGCCCACGGTGGCGGCGAAGTCGTCCATCGTGTGGAACCCGCCGAGCGAGCGCAGCAGGCTGACGATGTCCTCGGCCACCGGCCCTTCGTAGAATCCCTTGGCGCCCTGGCGCGCGATCGCCTTCAGCGTCTGCGCCAGGCGCGGGTTGCTGAAGCGCTCGCCCGCCTTCGGCGTGCGTCCGCCGGGCAGGAACGTCGCCTTGGCGCCGGGATCCTTGGCCAGCTTGTCGACTTGGCCCGCCCAGTCGTGGGCGACGCGCGGCGTGACGGCGAAGCCTTCCTCGGCGTACTTGATGGCCGGGCGCAGCAGCTCGCCCAGCTCCTTGCGGCCGTGGTCGGCGATCATCCGCTCCCACGCCTGCACGCAGCCCGGCACGGTGATCGAGTGCACGCCGTGCTCGGCGATCTTGTCGACGCCCTTGGCGCTGAGCGCGTCGAGGCTGATGTCCTGCGGCGCGCGGCCCGACCCGTTGTAGGCGATCACCTTGTCGCCGCCCTTCGGCGCGTAGAGCACGAAGCAGTCGCCGCCGACGCCGGTCATCGCCGGCTCGGTGACGCACATGACCGCCGTGGCCGCGACGGCCGCGTCCATCGCGCTGCCGCCCGCACGCAGCACGTCGAGCGCCGTGATGGTGGCGAGCGGATGCGACGTGGCGGCCATCGCCTCGCCGGCGTGGGCGGCCGAGCGGCCGGGCTTCTGGAAGTCGCGCATGGGCAGTCCTTGATGACGAGCGTTCGCGCCGCGAGCGTCGGCGGGAATGCCCGATGTATAGAGAGGAATGGGTGCCGGACGCAAACCCATTCGCGGCCGTGGAATGCGGCGCGATACGAGCGACGGGGAACGGATGGCGCGGCGCCGCCGTGAACATCCGCGAACGCCGCCGCCTGCTTGACCACCGCGCGGTCGAAGCGTAGAAATTCCGCATCCTCCAACATCGCGTCCGAAGCGCACCGCCGCCCGCCGGCGGCGCGTGTCCGCGCGCGTCCCGTTCCTTCGCGACGGCATCGCGTCGGCCGCGTTCGTGCGAGCGCGGCCCGGCCGGACGCGCGCGCCGCCACACGACCTCGAGGAGTGCGATCATGTTCCAGCATGTCCTTCCCCGTCCCCGCACCACGCCCGATGCCCTCGCCCTGCGCTTCTGCGGCGACTACGCCGGGGAGCTGCGCTACGTCGCCCGATGGAAGCGCTGGATGGCCTGGGACGGCAGAAGCTGGCGTCCCGACGCGACGCTGCTGGCGGCCGAGCGCGCCCGCGCCGTCTGCGGCCGCGCCGCCGGCGACGTGCGCCGCACGGAAGCCGACGCCAAGGCGGCGGCGCGCCTGCAAGAGCGCCTCGCCGGCGCCGCGCTGCCCGCACAGGTCGAGCGCCTGGCGCGCAGCGACCGCGCGCTCGCGGCCGAGCCCGGCCAGTGGGACCTCGATCCCGACCGCCTCAACACGCCCGTCGGCATGCTCGACACGGCGAGCGGCGAAACGCTGCCGCACGACCCCGAGGCCTACATGACCCGCATCACCGCGGTCGCCCCGGCCGCGCCGGGCACGCCGCATCCGCTGTGGTCGGGCTTCCTCGACCGCTTGACCGGCGGCGACGCCGAGCTCGCCTTCTATCTCCAGCGCGTCGCCGGCTATGCGCTCACCGGTCGCACGTCCGAGCACGCCGTCTTCTTCCTCCACGGGCCCGGCGCCAGCGGCAAGAGCACCTTCCTCGCCACCCTCGCCCGCATCCTCGGCGGCTATGCCGGGGTCATGGCGGCCGACCCGTTCCTGGGGTCGCCCGCGCGGCTCGAGGCCGCCTTCCGGCGCATCGACGGCGTGCGGCTGGCGGCGATCGAGGACGCCGGCGACGGCGCGCGCTGGAGCGCCGCCCGCATCAAGGCGCTCGCCGGCAGCGACGCGGCACCCGGCGCCAAGCTCATGATCGCCTGCAACGACCGGCCCCAGCTCGGCCGCGTCGACGAGGCCGTTTCCCGCCGCCTGCACCTCGTCCCCTTCGCCGCCGTGCCCGAGGCCGAGCGCGACCCGTTCCTCCCCGACAAGCTCGCGGCCGAGCACCCCGCCATCCTGCGCTGGGCGATCGACGGCGCGCTGGCCTGGCGCCGCATCGGCCTCAGCCCCCCGGCTGCCGTCCTGGCCGCGCGCGAGCGCCATCTCGCCGACGAGGACACGCTCGCGCAATGGCTGGCCGAGGGCACCAGGCCGGCGCCCGGCGGCTGGGCCTCGTCCTCCGCGCTCTACGAAAGCTGGCGGCGCTGGTGCCGCGACGCCGGCGAGCCGCCCGGCAGCCAGAAGCGCCTCAGCCGCATGCTCGAGGCGCGCGGCTTCCAGCCCAAGCGCCGCCGCACCGGCCACCACGGCTTCCTCGGCCTCGCCCTCGGCCCCAGCCCGGCCGAGGCCACCACGGCTTCCTGGGCCTCCGCGTCCGGCCCGAGCCCGCCCTGGCCCTGGTCGAGGATCGCATCATCGAGATGGCGGAGCGGATGCGCGCCGCGTCATCCGTCATCGGCGATCGCCGGCCGCCGTCCCAACCCTCGCCCGCCCCCTTCGACGAATGCTCAGGAGGCGGGAGAGGCTCGACGGCGCCCTTCGACAAGCCCAGGGTAGACTGCGCCGGCGAGGCCGGCCCGGCGTCTCCGGCCAATGGGACCGAGTCTGCCGGAAGCACAGGGCCGGCGGCCCCCGCCGTCCCGCCCTCGGCGGGCCCCTCGCTCTCCCGCGCTGCGCGCGGGCGAGGGGCGGACGACCCGCCATCCGTCATCCGTCATCACCGCGCCGGCGCAGCGCGCGGAGCCGGCCGCGCCGTCCGTCGTGCCGCCCGCGCAGTGGCGGCGGGCGATCCGTCATCCGTCATCGCTGGCGGACGGCGCGCTGCTGTTCGGCTCGCCCGTGCTGGCCGCGCTGATCGACGGGCCGCCGGCCCGCCCTACAGCCAGCCGCGTCGCTTGAAATACGCAATCGGCGCCACGGCCGAGAACAGCATCAGCACGAGCGCCCAGCCGTAGCCCAGGTCCCATTTCAGCTCGGGCATCAGCTCGAAGTTCATGCCGTAGATGCTGGCGACCAGCGTCGGCGGCAGGAAGGCGGTCGCGGCGACGGTGAAGATCTTGATGATGTTGTTCTGCTCGGTCATCGAGCGGTTCTGCTCGATCGAGATCATGCCGAGCGTGGCGTCGAGCAGGAAGTTGACCTTGTTCGACAGGAACCCGTCGTGCTCGGCAAGCGAGCGCAGGTCGCGCGACAGCGTCTTCAGCCGCGCCTTGGCGTCCTTGCGCGCGCCGAGCGCCTCGGCGGTGCCGAGATAGGTCGCGATGCGGTCGAGGCCGAGGATCGTGTCGCGCGTCTTCGACGTCAGGTCGCCGGCGCGGCCGAGCTGGCGCAGCTCGGCCTTGAGGTCGGCGGTGATCTGCTCCTCGGTCTTCGCGCCGTTGCCCTCGGACGGGTCGTAGAAGATCGTCCGCGACAGCGTATCGAGCTCGCCGGCCACCCGTTCCATCACGTCGGCGACGCGGTCGACGATCGTCTCCAGCAGCCCGATCAGCACCGTCTCGGGCGTGGTGCACCAGCCGATCTGGCGCGCCGCGCGCACCACGAATATGTCGATCGACTTGGGCTGGGCGTAGCGCACCGTCACCATCGCCGTCGGCGCCAGGATGAAGGTCGTCGCGGAGACTTCGGGCCGCGGCGTATCGGTGCGATGGATGATCGGTGCGGTCATGAAGTGCGCGTCGCCCTCGCGGTAGAGCCGGCTGGAAACCTCGATCTCCTGCATCTCCTCGCGCGTCGGAATCTCGATGCCCACGCTCCGGTGGACCATCGCCTCCTCGTCCTTGGTGGGCGACAGGAGGTCGATCCACAGCGCATCGGCCGGCGGCTCGCCGGACGGCCCCAGCGACGCCTTCTCCAGGCGCCCATTGGACAGCAAATAGGCCGTGATCATGACCCACCTTTTGGGGGAACGGTGCGGGTGTTGTAGCGCCGGGCGCGCGCCGCTACAACAGGCGCGGCCGCAATCGACGCAGGACGCGCCGCCTGGGAGAGCATCGATGACCATCGCCGATCGCGACAGCCTGATCGCCCTGCTGGACAAGCTCGGCAGCCCCGACGACGCCGAGGCGCTCGCCGCGGCGCGCGCGCTCGATCGGCGCGTGCGGCAGCAGGGCCGGCGCTGGGACGAGATGCTGGTCCGCGACGGCGACGACGGCGAGGCCGCCGGCGGAGTCGAGGCGGCGGATCAGCCGGACGACGAAGACGTCGCGGGTGCGACGCCGGAGCCGGCGGAATCGGTTGGCGACGCATCGGGCGACCTGGTGGCGATCGAGCGGCTGCTTGCGGGCTACGACCTGTCGTCCGACACGCGCGAGATCCTCGAGGACCTTAAGGAGGAGATCAAGGACGGTACCTTCTCCGCGGCCGACCGGCGCTATGTCCAGGGGCTGCAAGCGCGCCTCGGCAAGCCCATGAAGAAGAAATGACCGCCCGGTCGCCGGCGCCTCGCGGGCGGTCTTGACCTTCCCATCGCTGGAAGCTCGAAATAGTCGCGACGAACGGATGGAGGCTCGGCAATGGAGCTGAAGGTCCAAGGCATGACGTGCGAAGGCTGCGCCAACGCGGTGCGGCGCTCGGTCGCCCGCGTGGCGCCCGATGCCAGGGTGGCGATCGACCTGGCCTCGGGCCGCGTGACGGTCGACGGCAGGGCCGACGAAGCCGCCGTGATCGCCGCGATCGAGAAGGCCGGCTACGACGTCGCGCGCTGATGCTCGCCCCGCTCCTCCTCGGCCGTGATGCGGCGATGCGCGCTGCGCTCGCGCCCGGGCGGCGCCCGTGCCAGGCGCGCCGGCTTGCGGCCAGGACGCCGGGAAGGGCCGGGTCGTGATCTCCAGGCGAGGTCTCCTGCAGGCGGGCGGCGCGTTGGCCGCGGCGGCGGCGTTGCCGATCGCCCGCGGCAAGGCCGCCGCCGAAGGCCCGGCCACGCGCCTGCTGATCGAGCGGCGCGTGATCGAAGTCAACCGCGAGCCGGCCAGCGTGTTCGCGTTGCGGCGTCCGAACGGCCGGCATGGCATCGAGCTCGAGCCGGGTGAGCGTTTCCGCGTCGAGCTCGAGAACCGCGCCGGGCTCGCGACGCTGATCCATTGGCATGGACAGACGCCGCCGCTCGCGCAGGACGGCGTTCCCGGCCTGTCGCAGCCGCTGCTGCCGCCCGGACGCACCTACGAGTACGATTTCGAGGCGCGGCCGGGTACGCATTGGATGCATTCGCACGAAGGCCTGCACGAGCAGCTTCTGATGGCGGCACCGCTGATCGTGCGCGAGGCGGACCGGCCGGACGCGCAGGAGGTCGCGATCATCCTGCACGACTTCACCTTCTCCGACGCCGCCGAGATGTTCGCCAAGCTCGGCAGCGGTCATGGGCATCATGGCGCTCACGGCGCACCGGCGGGCGCGGCCGACCCGCACGCCGGGCACGGCGGGCACGGCGCCCCGTCCAAGACGGCGCCGCCGCATCTGCACGACATCGAATACGACGCCTATCTCGCCAACGACCGCACGCTGGACGATCCCGAGGTGGTGCGCGTCGACCGCGCCGGCACGGTGCGCCTGCGCATCATCAACGCCGCCACGGCGACCGCGTTCATGATCGACACCGGCGCGCTCGCCGCGAAGGCGGTCGCGGTCGACGGCAATGCGATCCAGCCGTTCGAGGGCCGGAGCTTTCCGCTGGCGATGGGCCAGCGCCTGGACCTGATGCTGCGCATACCGCGCGAAGCCGGCGCCTGGCCGATCCTGGCGCAGCGCGAGGGCGACCTGCCGCGCACCGGCATCATCCTGGCGGCGCAGCACGCCCGCGTGGCCAAGGTGGCGGCAAAGGCGAAACGCAAGGCGGCCGCCGTCGGCCTCGCCATGGAGCAGCGCATCCGTGCCCGCGCGCCGCTGCCCCAGCGCTTGCACGACCGCGAGCTGCGCGTCGTGCTCGGCGAGCAGCCGCCGTACCTGTGGACCTTGAACGACGCGACCTTCGAGAACCGCAAGCCGCTGATCGTCCATCGCGGCGAACGCGTGCAGCTGACCTTCGAGAACCCGACCAGCATGATGCATCCGATGCACCTGCATGGGCACCATTTCCAGGTAGTGGCGATCGGCGACCGGCGGATCGCCGGCCCGGTGCGCGACACGGTGGTCGTGCCCGCCCGGGGCGGCCGGGTCACCATCGCCTTCGACGCCGACAATCCCGGCGAATGGGTGCTCCACTGCCACAACCTCTATCACATGGCCGCGGGCATGATGACGACGGTCAGGTACGAAGGCTGACGCAGCGCGATGAGCACGGTCGAGCACTCCGTCCAGGTCCACTACACGCATGGCCGACTCGAGCAGGCCATCCTCGACGCGCTCGAGAGGGCCGGCAAGGACATCGGCCGGCTGACCGCCGCCGACCTCGCGCCCGGCGACGAGTTTCACATCGGCGGCCTGGAAGCCACGATCGAATTCGCCGACCGGTTGGCCGCGGTAAAGCCCATCGCGCCCGACATGCGCCTGCTCGATATCGGCTGCGGCATCGGCGGCCCGGCGCGCTACTTCGCCGGCGAGCGGCACTGCAAGGTGACCGGCATCGACCTGACTCCGGAATACGTCGCCGTCGCGGCTGCGCTTTCCAGCCGCGTCGGCCTGGCCGACCGGACCGAATTCCGCCACGGCAGCGCGCTCGCCCTGCCCTTCCCCGACGGGCGGTTCGACGGCGCGTACATGCTGCATGTCGGCATGAACATCGCCGACAAGTCGACGTTGTTCCACGAGGTGCGGCGCGTGCTCGCACCCGGCGCGATCTTCGGCATCTACGACGTGATGCGCGAGAAGGAGGGCACGCTCTATTTCCCGCTGCCCTGGTCGAGCGATCCCGCCACGAGCTTCGTCGCCGGCGTGCCGGCCTATCGCGAGAAGCTGCGCCAGGCCGGATTCGCGATCGAGAAGGAGCGCAACCGCCGCGCCTACGCGATCGACTTCTTCCGCAAGGTGAGGGCGCGGATCGAGCAGAGCGGCCCGCCCGTCTTCGCCACGCAGATCGTCATGGGCCCGACCGCCCCGGTCAAAGTCGGCAACCTCCTCGACGCGATGGAACGCGGGCTCATCGGACCGACAGAGCTGGTGTGCCGGGCGGTCTAGGCCCGCTGCTCCGCCCGCTTCGCCTCCACGTGCCAGCGCAGCGACACCACGCCGACGATGCGGCGCAGCAGCGCCGCGAGCACGTCGAGCCGGCAGCGATGCGCGTCGCCCAGCACGATCGAGACGGCGAAGGCGTCGCCGTTGCGCGCGCACTCGAACGACAGGATCGAGACGTCGCGGAGCTGCAGAACCTGGAGGATGCGGGAAAGGAACTGGGGCTCGGACGGGCCTTCTAGGAGGAAATAGGCCTGGGACGGAAAGCGATCTGAGCACATGACGGGCGGGACCTTGCGTTACGGGTGGCGGCGCCGCGGCGGGCGCCATGAGGGTGCGAAGCGTCAGGCGCGCGGCTAATTCGGCCACGCGCCCCCGTAACTCGGTCGCCCGAGATGAAAGAGAATCGCACCATCAACCCGACGCTAGCCGATCGGCCGCGTCGGCGTCAAACCCGGTGGCGCGGCACGAACAGCCCGACCAGCACCAGCCCGGCGAGGAAGCCGCCGATATGGGACCACCAGGCGATCGTTTCCTCGACGCCGATGCCGCCGCCGATCATGCCGAAGATCACCTGGCTGCCGAGCCAGATCAGCGCGATCACGCCGACCTGGCGCAAGTCGGCGAGGCCGCCGCCGCGCGCGAGCACCAGGCGCAACGCGCCCGCGAAGCAGCCGGCGAGCGCGCCCGAGGCGCCGATCAGCGGGCCCTGCGACGCCGGGAACGCGACGAGGTGCGCGGCGGCGCCGGCAATGCCGCACAGGAAGTAGAACAGGAGGAACCGCGCCGTGCCGAGGCGGCGTTCGACGCCGACGCCGAAGGCAAGCAGCGCCAGCATGTTGATGCCGAGGTGATCGAGCCCGCCATGCAGGAACATGTAGCTGACGACCGCAAGCGGATCGAGCGCGCCCCAGGGCAGCACGCCGGTCAACCGGGCCGCCACCAGGCCCAGGTTCCACACCAGCTCGGCGTCGGTCTCGTCCGTCAGCAGCGCGCGCGCCAGGTGCACCGCAAGGTTGGCGACCACGAGCCACAGCACGCCGGTGGTGAGATTGAACATCGGCACGCCCGATGCCGGCGGACGGCCGCTCCAGGGCCGGCGCTGCGGCTCGCCCCGTCCGCCGCCCGGGCCGCCGCGGCCGACGCCCTGGCGGAGCGCGAGCGCCATCAGGCGGGCGCCTGCGCGCGCCGCGACCGGCGACGCAGCCGGAACGCCACCGG
>JAKLKW010000271.1 GCA_023150455.1 Alphaproteobacteria bacterium
GACTTCTTCGACGCGATCGAGCGCCGCGACCGCGCGGGACTCTGGGCCCAGGCGGCGAATTTCGTGCCGCTGTTCATGAGCAGCCTCGTGCTCGCGGTCGTCTCGGTCTGGGGCCGCATGACGCTGCAGCGCAATTGGCGCGAGCAGCTGAGCAACCACCTCTACGACTATTGGCTCGGGCACGGGCGCTTCCGGCGGCTGAAGTTCATGGCGGGCGACCACCAGGCGCCCGAGTTTCGCATCGCCGACGACGCGCGGGTCGCGACGGACCTGCCGGTCGACCTCGTGCTGGGGCTGTTCAATTCGGTGATCGTCGCGATCACCTTCATCGGCATCCTGTGGACCGTCGGCGGCGACCTGACGGTCGCGATGTCCGGCCGGAACTTGACCGTTCCCGCATATCTCGTGCTCGCCGTCGTCGTCTATTCGGCGCTGATCACGGTCTCGATGATGATCTTCGCCCACTCGCTGACGCGCGTGCTCGAGGAGAACAAGCGGGCCGAGGCCGACCTCAGGGCCAAGAGCACGCACCTGCGCGAGAGCGGCGAAGGCACGGCCGTGCCGGACGGCCGCAAGGACGGGCGCCGCGTCGTCGGCGCGGCGTTCGACGAAGTCATCGCCCAGTGGCTCGCGCTGTGCTGGCAGCTCATGCGGGTGACGTTCGTCTCGCATGCCAACACGGTGCTGGCGCCGGTCGTCGGCCTGCTGCTCTGCACGCCGAAATTCCTCGCCGGAGCGATGACGCTCGGCGAGGTCGTCCAGGCGGCCGCGGCGTTCGTCCTGGTGCAGGGCGCGTTCAACTGGATCACCGACAGCTACAACCGCATCGCCGAGTGGGCCTCGTCGGCCAACCGCGTCGCGTCGCTGCTGCTGGCGCTGGACGAGGTCGACCACCAGGCGCCGCCGGCGACGCCGGTGTGAACGAGGGAGACCGGCGCATGACCACGATCAAGCGGGTCTACGAGCCGCCCACGGCGGCGGACGGGCATCGCGTCCTGGTCGACCGGCTGTGGCCGCGCGGCCTCGCGCGCGCCAGGGCCGGCATCGACGAATGGGCCAAGGCGATCGCGCCCAGCACCGAGCTGCGCCTGTGGTACGGCCACGAGAAGGAGCGCTGGCCCGAGTTCCGCAAGCGCTACCGGCAGGAGCTGGCCGCGCCCGCGGCCGTCGAGACGCTCGAGCGATTGCGCGGCATCGCGCGCCGGCAGACCCTGACCCTGCTCACCGCCACGCGCGCCGATGTCGGCACGCACGCACACGTGCTGGCCGAGATGCTGGCGCGCGGCAAGCGGCCGGCGCGGGCGAAGGCGGCGACGAAGCGCGCGGCGCCGGCCAGGCCGAAGCCCGCCCGCCGCCGGCGCTGACGGGCGGCCTTCGCAAACGGGCCTTCAGTGCGCCAGCAGCACCGGCCGGGCGCTCGCGTGCTGCAGGATGTAGCGCGTCGCGCCGCCCAGCAGCATCTCGCGCAGGCGGCTGTGGGAATAGGCGCCCATCACCATCAGCCCGACGTCGTGCTCGCCGGCCATGGCCAGCAGCGTGTCGCCGACCGAGCGCAGGTCGGGCGCCACCACCTTGGCGGTCGCCACGATGCCGTGGCAGCGCAGATAGGCCACAACCTCGGCCTGCGAGTCCTTGCGCGCTTCCGCCCTGCGGTCGACGCTGACGACCCGCACCGTCTGGGCGCGCGTGAGGAACGGCAGGGCGGCGGAAACCGCGCGCCAGCATTCCGGGCTCTCGTCCCAGGCGATCATCACGCTGTTGGTCAGGTTGACCGGCGGCGCCTCGCCCGCCGGCCGCAGCGGCGCCAGCAGCACGGGCCGGCGCGTCTGCAGCAGCGATTCCTCCGCGATCGCCTTCAGCGGTTCCATCACGGCGCCGCTGGCGGCGACGATCAGGTCGAAGGCCGCCGCCCGCTGCGTGGCGATCTCGACGTACGGGCCCTCGGCCTCGCGCCAGGACGCGGCCAGCGGCGCGCCGGCGTCCTCCGCCGCGGTCAGCAACGGGATGCCGGCGGCGGCGCAAGCCCCGGCGAAGCGCTCGTGGGCGTCGCGCGCCGCCTTCTCCCGCTCCTCGGCGAACCAGTTGACCGGCGCGACCGCCGCCGCGCTGCCGCCGAAGCCGACGCGGCCGACGCTCGTTCCGCCGCGCGGCGCCGGCGGCGGCTCGGTGATGAACAGCGCCTCGACATGGGCGCCCAGCAGCTTTGCCGCCGACAGCGCCATCTGGGTCTCGCCCGCATGGTCGGCCGAGCCCGGCAACGGAACCAGGATTCGCTTGATGCTCATCGACAGGCCTCCTTGCGGTGCCGCCGGCCGGGGCGATGACCTTCCGCTCAGATGCCCAAGGGACGCGGCACCGAACGTAACCGCGCGTCCGCGACGCGCGGGCTGCCACAAGGTTCCGGCGATTCTACGCCGATCCGCCGCGCCGGCAAGCGCCGCCCGCTGGCGCGAATAGGACCGGGGTGATATCGTTCAACAGTCGTGCTCGATCCGGACCAGGGCCGGAACCGGTTTCCGGGGGGCACCGTCGCGCGGGCAGCACAACCGCTCATCCGGCCAGGTAGGACGGCGACCACCCGCCCGAGCAGGGAGAGAAGGTGCGCCGATGGCCGCGGTCCGTCTGCTTGCCGGTGCCCTGGCGGTTTGCGCCTGTGCCTGGATCGGCGCCGCCGGCGCCGCGGAGCCCGCCGCCGAACCGACCGCCCCCGTTCGCGTCGCCCAGGTGAAGTGGGACGACGTGCTGTGGAACACCATCAAGGGCGGCGACGATCCCGCGCTGTTCGAGCGCTACCTGAAGCGGTTTCCGCAGGGCGCCCATGCCGACGAGGCGCGCCGCCGCATCGACGCGCTGAAAGCGGCGCGGCCGGCGAAGACGCCGGCGGTGATGCCGGAAGCCCCGGCCGCGCCGAAGCCTGCGCCCGCGGCATCCGCCGCGGCCCCGGCCGCGCCGGCGTCCCCCGGGCGGCCCGCCGACGGCCGGCCCGCCGGCGGCAAGTTCGCCGAGCCGCGCATCGGCGGCGTGCGGCTGGACTGGTGCCTAAGCTGGGCGCGCGAGTGC
>JAKLKW010000272.1 GCA_023150455.1 Alphaproteobacteria bacterium
TGCCGGACACCGACGGCATCACCCTGCTCAAGGACTGGTCGGCCGGCGGCCAGCTCACCATGCCGGTGGTGATGCTGTCCGGCCACGGCCCCATCGACACGGCGGTGGAGGCCACGCGCATCGGCGCCCAGGATTTCCTCGAGAAGCCGATCGCCCTGCAGAAGCTGCTCTCCGCGGTCAAGCGTGCCCTGCAGAAATCCGCCGCGCCGCCGGCGCGCGCCGAGCTGAGCCTGACGGCGTTCTCCCGCGCCGCGCCGCTGCGCGACCTGAAGAAGCGCCTCGAGCAGGTCGCCGCGAAGAGCCGCGCCCTGATGCTGAAGACCGGCCCCGGCAGCCTCGCCGAGCTGTGCGCGCGCAGCCTGCAGGCGCCGGGCAAGGCCTGGCTCGACCTCGCCCAGCATGGCCAGCCGCTGGCGCTCGAGGTGCTGGAACAGGCCGCCGGCGGCATGCTGTTCGCCGCCGAACTGGCGGCGCTCTCGCGCCTGCAGCAGAAGAACCTGGCCTTCGCGCTCGACCGCCTGGAGAAGTACGACCTGCGACTGGTGGCCGCCAGTACGCAGAGCGCCGCCGAGCTGGCGGCGGCGGGTTTCGACGAGGCGTTGCTGCGCCGCCTGGCGGAAGTCAGCCTCGGCGCCCCGGGCCTGGCCGAACTGAAGGACGAGGTGCCGGAGATCGCCGCGCAGATCCTCACGCACCTGATCGAGGCCGGCGAGGTGCCGTTGCGCCGCCTGTCAACCGCGGCCCTCAACGCCTTGCGCAACCAGGCGTGGACGGGCGGCTATGTCGAGCTGAGGAGCGCCGTGCGCTCGCTGGCGCTGGGCGCGCTGGAGGAGGAAATCGCCGCCGAGGAGGTGCTGCGCCTGCTGGCGCACCAGCCTTCCGCGGCGGCGCAGGCGCTGCCGCTCGACCTGCCGCTGCGCGAGGCGCGCGAGGCCTTCGAGCGCGTCTACTTCGAGCACCATCTGCGGCTCGAAGGCGGCAACATGACGCGCCTGGCGGAGAAGACCGGCCTCGAGCGCACCCACCTCTACCGCAAGCTGAAGGCCCTGGGCATCGCGCTCGGCCGCAAGGGGGAAGAACAATGAAGATCATCATCCTCGGCGCCGGCCAGGTCGGCACTTCGGTGGCCGAAAGCCTGGTCTCTGAGGCCAACGACATCACCGTCGTCGATACCGACGGCGCGCGGCTGGCCCTGCTGCAGGACCGGCTCGATCTGCGCACCGTCGCCGGCAACGCCTCCAGCCCCTCGGTGCTGCGCCAGGCCGGCGCCGAGGACGCCGACATGCTGATCGCCGTGACGCAGAGCGACCAGACCAACCTGTGCGCCTGCAAGACGGCGCATGCCCTGTTCAACCTGCCGACGCGCATCGCCCGCGTGCGCTCCTCGGACTTCGCCGACTTCACCGAGCTCTTCTCGGAGGAGAACTTCGCCGTCGATTTCGCCATCTGCCCGGAGCAGATCGTCACCGACTACATCGTCAAGCTGATCGAGTTTCCCGAGGCGCTGCAGGTGCTGGAATTCGCGCGCGGCCAGGTCAGCCTGGTGGCGGTGCGCGCCTTCGAGGGCGGGCCGCTGGTCGGCCATCCCATCAAGGAGCTGCGCAAGCACATCCCGCAGGTCGATGCGCGCATCGCCGCCATTTTCCGCAAGGACACCCCGATCATTCCCGAGGGCGACACGGTCATCAAGGCGGGCGACGAGGTGTTCTGCCTGGCGGCGACGAAGAACATCCGCCAGGTGATGCGCGAGCTGCGGCGCATGGACAAGGCGGTCAAGCGCATCATGATCGCCGGCGGCGGCAACATCGGCTATCGCCTGGCGCGCGCCATCGAGCGCGACTATCAGGTCAAGGTGATAGACCACAACAAGCGCCACGCCGAGTGGCTGGCGGAGAACGTCGCCCGCGCGCTGGTGCTGCAGGGCGACGCCACCGACGAGAAGCTGCTCGAGGACGAGAACGTCGACCAGATGGACCTCTTCATCTCGCTCACCAACGACGACGAGAACAACATCATGTCGGCGCTGCTGGCCAAGCGCATGGGCGCCAAGCGCGTCGTCGCGCTGATCAACCGCCGCGCCTATGCCGAGCTGGTGCAGGGCGGCCAGATCGACGTCGCCATCTCTCCGGC
Organism: Alphaproteobacteria bacterium; assembly: GCA_023150455.1. Taxonomy (GTDB): domain Bacteria; phylum Pseudomonadota; class Alphaproteobacteria; order JAEULC01; family JAEULC01; genus JAEULC01. The sequence continues at coordinate 2,131 of JAKLKW010000272.1, forward strand.
GCAGACCTCCATCGGCACCCTCCTGGCGCATGTCCGCCGCGGCGACGTCGCCGCCGTGCATTCCCTGCGCCGCGGCGCCGCCGAGGCGCTCGAGCTGGTGGTGCACGGCGACGCGCAGTCCTCGCAGGTGGTCGGCCGCCGCATCGAGCAGCTGCCGGTGATCCGCGGCGCCACCATCGGCGCCATCGTGCGCGGCCTGCCGGGACCGGACGAGGCCGGGCCGGAAGACGGCGGCAATGAGACGCGGCCGGTCAAGGTGATCATGGCGCATCACGACATCGTGATCGAAGCCGGCGACCACGTCATCGTCTTCGTCGTCTCGAAGAGCCTCGTGCCCAAGGTCGAGAAGCTCTTCCAGGTCGGCTTCGCCTTCCTGTAGCCGGCGCGGGACGGGGGCGGCCGATGAGCAATCCGCTGGCGGTCCTGCGCGTCTTTGCGCTGGTGCTGCTGGTGTTCGCGCTGGCCATGCTGCTGCCCGCCGCCGTCGCCTGGATCGGCCGCGACCCGGCCTTCACGGTGTTCGAGGCCGGCTTTGCGCTCACCGCCGGCGCTGCGGCGCTGCTCTGGCTGCTGACGCGCCGGCATACCGACGAGTTGCGCGTGCGCGACGGCTTCCTGCTGGTGTCCCTGGTCTGGGTCGTGGTGCCGGTCTTTGCGTCGATCCCCCTGCTGCTCTTCTTTCCGGCAATGAGCTTCACCGATGCCTACTTCGAGGCGGTGTCGGGCCTGACCACTACCGGCGCCACGGTCATCGAGGGGCTGGACACGCTGCCGTTCTCCATCAACCTGTGGCGGGCCTTCCTGGTCTTTCTCGGCGGCATGGGGCTGATCGTGCTGGCGGTGGCAATCCTGCCGCTGCTCGGCGTCGGCGGCCGCCAGCTGTTCTCGGCGGAATCGCCCGGGCCGATCAAGGAGACCAA
>JAKLKW010000074.1 GCA_023150455.1 Alphaproteobacteria bacterium
GGCTACGCCACGCCGGTGATGGAGGTGGCGATGAAATGCGTCGTCACCAACACGACGCCGGTCGGGCCCTATCGCGGCGCCGGGCGGCCCGAGGGCAACTACTACATGGAGCGCCTGGTCGACGCCGCCGCGGCGGAGACCGGCATCGACCGCGTGAGCCTGCGCAAGCGGAACCACGTCAAGCCGGAAGCGCTGCCGGCGAAGGTCGCCTCGGGCATGGAGTACGACTCGGGCGACTTCTCCAACCTGCTGGACGAGACGGTCGCCGTCGCCGACGTGAAGGGCTTCGCCGCGCGCAAGGCGGAGAGCCGCCGGCGCGGCAGGCTCAGGGGCCTCGGCATCGGCGGCTTCCTCGAGGTGACCGGCGCGCCGTCGAAGGAGATGGCGGCCCTGCGCTTCAACGCCGACGGCACGGTCACGATCGTGACCGGCACGCTCGACTACGGCCAGGGCCACCTGACACCGCTCGCCCAGGTCATGGGCAGCAAGCTTGGGATTCCCGTCGACCGCGTGCGGCTGTTCCAGGGCGACAGCGACCAGCTCATCCTCGGCGGCGGCACCGGCGGCTCGCGCTCGATCACCATGAGCGGCGCCGCCGTGCTGGCCGCCAGCGACAAGGTGATCGAGCAGGGCAGGCAGATCGCCGCCACCGCGCTCGAGGCCGCTTCCGCCGACATCGAGTTCGCCGACGGGCGCTTCACCATCGCCGGCACCGACCGCTCGATCGGCATCCTGGAGCTGGCCGAGCGCGTCCGCGCGGACCTCGAGCTGCCGCCGGACGGAGCGCAGTCGCTCGACGTGGCGCTGACGGTCGAGGGCACGCCCTCGGCCTTCCCCAACGGCTGCCATGTCTGCGAGGTCGAGATCGATCCCGAGACCGGCGTGACGCAGGTGGTGAAATACGCCTCGGTCAACGACTTCGGCACCATCGTCAACCCGCTGCTGGTCGAGGGCCAGGTGCATGGCGGCGTGGTGCAGGGCATCGGCCAGGCGCTGCTCGAGAACGTCAGCTACGACGAGAGCGGCCAGCTTCTGACCGGCTCCTACATGGACTACGCCCTGCCGCGCGCGTCGGACGCGCCGATGATCGGCTTCAAGAGCCATCCGGTGCCGGCCAAGACCAACCCGCTCGGCACCAAGGGCTGCGGCGAGGCCGGCTGCGCCGGCGCGCTGCCGGCGGTGATGAACGCGGTGGTCGACGCGCTGTCGGAGTACGGCATCCGCCACATCGACATGCCCGCCACGCCGCAGCGCGTCTGGCGGGCGATCCAGGCGGCGAAAGGGTGAGCCAATGATCGACCAGGGCAAGAAGCGCATCATCGGGCCGGTGATCCGGCTGCATCCGGCCGACAACGTGGTGGTGGCGCGCGTCGACGTCGCGGCCGGCACGGCCATTCCGGGCGAGAACATCGTCTGCCAGACCAGCGCGCCGTCCGGCTACAAGGTCGCCACGCGCGACCTGAGGAAGGGCGAGCCGATCCTGAAATACAACACCACGATCGGCTTCGCCGCCGCCGACATCTCGGCCGGCACGATGCTGCACAACCACAACATCGAGTTCCGCGAGTTCGACCGCGACTACGCCCATGCGCGCGACTTCAAGCCGGTCGCGATGGTGCCCGAGGCCGAGCGCGCCACGTTCCAGGGCATCGTGCGCGAGGACGGGCGCGTGGCGACGCGCAACTTCATCGGCATCATCTCGACCGTGAACTGCTCGGCCACGGTGGTGCACGAGATCGCCGACAGGTTCACGCGCGAGAAGCTGGCCGATTTCCCCAACGTGGACGGCGTCGCCGCCTTCACCCATGCGCTCGGTTGCGGCATGGAGATGACCGGCGAGCCGATGCAGCTGCTGCGTCGCACGCTGGCCGGCTACGCGCGCCACCCGAACCTCGCCGCCGTTCTGGTGATCGGGCTCGGCTGCGAGCGCTGCCAGGTCGGCGGGCTGATCGCCGACCAGGGCCTCGCCGTCGGCCCCAAGCTGCGCACCATGGTGATGCAGGAGACCGGCGGCACGCGCAAGACGATCGAGGCCGGCGTCGCCACGATCATGGAGATGCTGCCCGAGGCCAACCGGGCCAGGCGCGAGACGGTGCCGGCCAGCCACATCACGGTCGGCCTGCAATGCGGCGGCTCGGACGGGTTCTCGTCGATCACCGCCAACCCGGCCCTGGGCGCGGCGATCGACATCCTGGCGCGGCACGGCGGCACCGGCATCCTGTCGGAGACGCCCGAGATCTACGGCGTCGAGCACACGCTGACGCGCCGCGCCGCCAGCAAGGAAGTGGGCGAGAAGCTGATCGAGCGCATCCGCTGGTGGAAGGACGAGTACGCGGTCGGCCGCGACGTGCAGATAAACGGCAAGGTCAGCCCCGGCAACCAGCATGGCGGGCTCGCCAACATCTTCGAGAAGTCGCTGGGGTCGTCGATGAAGGGCGGCACCGGCCCGATGATGGCGGTCTACAAGTACGCCGAGCCGGTGACCGCCAAGGGCTTCGTCTTCATGGACACGCCCGGCTACGACCCGGTCTCGGCCACCGGCCAGATCGCCGGCGGCGCCAACCTGGTCGCCTTCACCACCGGCCGCGGCTCGTGCTTCGGCGCCAAGCCGGTGCCCTCGATCAAGCTCGCCACCAACACGCCGATCTTCAAGCGCATGGAAGAGGACATGGACGTCAACTGCGGCGAGATCCTCGACGGCACCGTCTCGGTGCAGGAGATGGGCCAGAAGATCTTCGAGCAGTTCCTCAAGACCGCCTCGGGCGAGAAGACCAAGAGCGAGCTGCTCGGCATGGGACGGCACGAGTTCGTGCCGTGGCAGATCGGGATCGTGGGGTAGGGCGGCGGAAGCTCGCCCTTCGACAGGCTCAGGGTGAGGGCCCTCGGCTTTGGATGTTTTCTCCTCGCCCTGACCCTGCCGAAGGGCGCTTCACCGCTCTCGCCTCGACCACCTGCGCCGCCAGCGCCGGCGCCGCGATCAATGCGCCGATCAGCGTCGTGGTCCAGCCCGGCGCCATCATGAGCAATCCGCCGCCGCCGATCAACGCGCGCTCCCACGCGCGCATCGGCGCCAGCGCGTAGGAGCTGAGGGCGGCGGCCAGCAGCGTGATGCCGACGAGGCAGCCGACCGCGGTCGAGACGAAGGCCTCGAGGGTGAAGCCCTTGGTCACGACCAGCAGCGACGGGGCGTAGACGAACACGAACGGCACCAGCGCCTTGGCGAGGCCGAGGCGGAAGGCGGTGTTGCCGGTCTTGAACGGGTCGGCTCCGGCCATGCTGGCGCCGGCGTAAGCCGCGAGCGCGACCGGCGGGGTGATGTCGGCCAGCACCCCGTAATAGAACACGAAGAAATGCGCCACGATCGGCGCCACGCCGAGCATGCCGAGGGCGGGTGCGGCGATCGTCACCATGATGATGTAGTTGGCGGTGGTCGGCACGCCGCAGCCGAGCAGGATGCAGACCACCGCGGTCATCGCCAGCGTGTAGAACAGCGTCCAGTCCTTGAGCACGAACAGCGACGAAGGGAGGAAGCCGCCGGTGAAGCCGGCGAGGCTGCCGGCCATGCTGGTGACGATGCCCGACAGCTTGAAGCCGACGCCGGTCAGCGTGACGACGCCGACGATGATGCCGACGGTCGCCGCGGCCGCGCCCACGGCGATGGCGTACTTGGCGCCGACCACGAAGCTGTCCAGCACGTCGTGGAATCGGCGCCGGCCCTCCGGATGGCGCAGCACGAAGGCGAGGCTGACGGCCGCTGACGCCGCGACCAGGGCGACCGTGGCCGGGCCGCTGGATAGGAGGTCGGTCGGCACGCCGATCGCGATCGCGGCGAGCAGCGCCAGCGCTACGACGGCGCTGCGGCCGGTCAGGCCCACCACCGCGCAAGCGGTGATGCCCCAGAAGGCGGCGAGATAGGGCGTGAAGCCCGAGAACAGCACCACCAGCAGCACGGCGAGCGGGATGGAAGTGACCCAGTCGCGGCGGATGACGGCGCCGACGTCGGGCAGGTCCTCGCGCGCGAGGCCCTGCATGCCGCGCTTCTTGGCCTCGAAGTGCACCTGGCAGAACACGCCGAAGAAATGCATGAAGGCCGGCACGACCGCCGCCAGGATGACCTGCTGGTAGGGGACGTTGAGGAACTCGACCATCAGGAAGGCGGCGGCGCCCATGATGGGCGGCGTGATCTGGCCGCCGGTCGAGGCGGTGCTTTCGACCGCCGCCGCGAAATGGCGCGGATAGCCGAGCCGGATCATGGCGGGGATGGTGAGCGAGCCGACCGTCACGGTGTTGGCGATCGAGGATCCCGAGATCATGCCGAACATGGCCGAGCCGAAGATCGACACCTTGGCCGGCCCGCCGGCGAAGCGGCCGAACATCGCCGTCGCCAGGTCGATGAAGAACTTGCCGAGCCCGATGCGCGTCGCCAGCACGCCGAACAGCACGTAGTGGAACACGTAGGTCGCGACCACGCCGAGCGCGATGCCGTAGATGCCCTGGCTGGTCAGATAGAGGTGGTTGACCACGCCGCTCCAGGTGCTGCCCGGATGCACGAAGATGCCGGGGAAGCTGCGGCCGTAGAGCGCGTAGAGGATCATCAGCACCGCGATCGCCGGCAGCGGCCAGCCGACGCTGCGCCTTGTCGCCTCCAGCAGCAGCACGATCAAGGTTGTGCCCATGATCACGTCGATCGGCTCGGGATTGCCGACGCGGAACTGCAGGTCGTCGAAGATGTACGGCACGTACAGGCTGGCGGCGGCGACCGCGAGCGCCGCGATCCAGTCGTGCAGGCCGATGCCGAGCGGCGCCCAGAACCGCGCCCGCGGCTCCCGCCTGTTGTCCTTCCGCCGGAGCGAGAAGACCAGGAAGATGAGGCCGAGCACGAAGGCCATGTGGATGCCGCGATGGGTCGTCTCGCGCAGCAGCCCGAACCCGGCCGTGTAGTAGTGGAAGAACGACAGCGCCAGCAGCAGGCCCGAGACGAGCACGCCGCCCGCCGGCAAGAGCGGCCGGAAGCGGATCTCGTGGTCGAGCTGCTCCTCGAGTTTCTGGATCTCCTCGAGCTTCAGCTCGGCCTTGGCGTCCATGAACCTGAGCCCCCCGGCGTCGGAAATGGCGACGCCGCGAGCCGCCCTCGAAGAAGAAGATTCACCACGGAGACACAGAGAGGAAATAAAGAGGAGGGATCTCGTCGCGCGGCGCAGCCGCGTCATAATTCCTCCTTCTCTTTTTCCTTCGTGACCTTCGTGCTCTTCGTGGTTGATCTTTTCGGATTGAACCACGAAGGACACGAAGGTCACGAAGGGAAGATGGAGGAGAGGTGTCGTGCGGCCTCCGGCCGCTAAGAAACCTCTCGCTTCCGTCTTACCTCTGTGTCTCTGCGTCTCTGTGGTTCATCTTTCTTCAATGGCGGTCCGCGGCGTCGCAGCGCTTATTTCAGGATGCCGGCTTCCTTGTAGAACTTCGCGGCGCCGTCGTGCAGCGGGACGCCGAGGCCGAGCAGCGCGGTCTCCTTGCGGATGGCCTTGCCCTTGGCGTGGCCGGCGTCGAGCACCGTGCGGGTCTTGTCGCTCCACAGCGCCTTGGTGATCTGGTAGACGAGGTCGGCCGGGACCTTGGACGACGTCACCCACTGCGCGCCGACGGCGACGGTCTTGGTCGCCGGCACGTCCTTGTAGGTGCCGGCCGGGATCTCGTCGGCGGCGAAGAACTTGAGGTCGGCGCGCAGCTTGTCGGCCTGCGGACCGGCGATCGGCACCAGCTCGATGCCGGTCGTCGCCGCGAGCTCGGTGATGGCGCCGGCCGGGTAGCCGCCGGTGAAGAAGAAGGCGTCGACCGAGCCGTCCTTCAGCTTCTCGCCTGCCTGGTTCGGCTTCAGGTATTCCGGCTTGATGTCCTTCTCGGTCACGCCGTAGGCGGCGAGGATCGCCTTGGCGTTGATCAGCGTGCCGGAGCCCGGCTCGTCGAGCGACACGCGCTTGCCCTTGAGATCGGCCGGCGACTTCACGCCGAGCCCCTTCTTGGCGACCAGGTGCACGCTCTCGGGATAGAGGTTGGCGATCGCGCGCAGCTCGGCGACCTTGGCCTTGCCCTCGTACACGCCCGTGCCCGTATAGGCCCAGGTCGCGACGTCGGCCTGCGCGAAGCCGGACTCGGCACCGCCGCCGACGATCGCGTTGACGTTGGCGACCGAGCCGTTCGAGGCCACCGCGGTCGACACGATCTTGTCGGTCGAGATCGCGTTGGCGATCATGCCGCCGACCGGATAGTAGGTCCCGCCGGTGCCGCCGGTACCGATGCGGAAGAACTGCTGCTGCGCCCAGCCGGCGCCGGCCCAAACGGTCGCCGCGGCGATGCCCGCCGCCAGCACGACCAAGCTGCGTCTCGTCAATTTTCTCGTCATCTCTTCAACCCCTAGGTTGGTTCGTTCGGCGGGAGACCATAGCGGCAAGACGCGCGAGGTTCCACTGCCGTTGCGACCACGCACGCGACGTGTTCGCTTGCCGGTCGCGGCGATCGGATGACATGCGCTGCGATCGGGCTATGATCGCTTCATGATTCTGGTCGGCCAATACGACTCGCCCTATGTCCGCCGCGTCGCGATCTCGCTGCGCGTGCTGGGCTTGAAGCACGAGCACGACACGCGCTCGGTGTTCGGCGACTTCGACTCGATGCGCAAGACCAACCCGGTCGGCCGCATCCCGTCGCTGATCCTGGACGACGGCGAGGTGCTGATCGACTCGGCGGCGATCCTCGACTGGATCGACGAGACCGTCGGCCCCGAGCGCGCGCTGCTGCCGCGGTCGGGGCCCGAGCGGCGGCGGGCGCTCAAGCTGATGGCGCTGGCGACCGGCGCCATCGACAAGATCGGCGCCGCCAACTACGAGCGCATGATCCGTCCATCGCAATATCGCTGGCCGGAATGGATCGAGCGCTGCCTCGTCCAGGGCAAGGGCGCCATCGCCGCGCTCGCGGTCGAGCCCTGGCCGGCGGCGGCGCCGATCGACCAGGCGCAGATCACGACGGCTGCATGCTGCGCTACGTCGCGATGACAGACCCCGCGTCGCTGCCGTCCGGCCGCTATCCCACGCTCGATGCCCTGTCGGCGCGGCTGGAGGCGCGGCCGGAGTTCCGGGCGACCTTCCCGGCCGACTACGCGGTGCCGCGGAGCGCGTAGGCGGCCGCGCCTTACGGTATCTCCACGTCGAACAGCGGGGCGTATTGCTGCGAGCCGAAGACGTCGGTCTCGCCGGGGCTGCCGCTGGGCTTGAGGCGCCGGATGGTGAACTTGATGGCGTTGGCCGGCTCGAACACGGTGAAGTGCGACACGCGCTCGACCGGGATGCTGAACAGCGCGGCGACGCCCTCGCGGCTCAAGACGTTGCTGCGGCGCACGCGCTCGTAGTTCTTGGGGTCGCGGCAGATGATGTCGAAGGTGATGTGGTCGACCCCCGCGTTCTTGGAGCGGATGGTCGAGGCGAGCTCGCGCAGGCGCGCCATCACACGGCCTCCTTCAGCGCGGCGCCGGAGACGATGAAGCTCTTGGTGCGGAACAGTTCCATGGGGTTCCTGACCTCGATCACGTGGTTGAGGGTCCATTCGTAGGCGGCCTCGCCGATCAGGATCTCGTCCGACATCAGCGCCGCGGCGCCGGCCGTGCCCTTGGTCTCGGGCAGGCGGGCGTAGAACAGGTTGCGCGCGGCGAGTGCCGCGATCTCGGCCGCCTTGTCGCCGTCCTTGTGCACCGCCTCGACCACGATGCCGAGCTCGTGCGGCGCCAGCTCCGGCTTCGGGTCCAGATCCTTCATCACCGCGTTGCGGCCATAAAGGTGATAGAACACCTGGTATCCCTCGCCGATAGCTCCGAAGCGCTCGGCGATCTTGCCCTTGGCCCATTCGATCGCCTTGTCGATCAGGCCGATCGTGTAGGGGTCGCGGATGCCGACCACCGCGAGGCGGCGCTGGCCGATCATGCCGGAGCCCTCGAGCTTCACCTTGCAGGTCGGCGAGGCGACGAATTTCTGGCCCGAGGCGCGCGTGGTCTTTGGATCGACCTGCTCGTAGCGGCAGGCCGTCATGTCGACATGGCCACCGGCGACGTCCTCGCGATAGGGATTGGTGCGCTCGTACATGGCGTGGCTGCCGAGCGAGGCGGGCGTGCAGCGCTGGCCGGGATGCATGGCCGAGACATGGACCGCGTCGCCTTCGACCCGGCCCAGGATCGACTCCTTGCCCATGTAGGGCTCGCAGCAGAACGAGGCGCACTCCATCAGCTTGCCGGTGTAGTAGGCGATGCCGGGCCCGAACCCGGCGTTGAGCAGCGGGGCGGCGAACAGCGCGCAGTCGCTGCTGCGGCCGGCGATCACCACGTCGGCGCCGGCGGCGAGCGCGGCGCGGATCGGCTCGGCGTTCATCACGGCGACGACGCGCGTGGTGCGCTCGAGCGTGGCGAGGTCGGCGTCGGCGCGCCCGTCCAGCCCCTCGATGCGCGCGCCGGCCTCGAGGCGGCGCTTCAGGTCCTCGAGCGACTGCTCGGCATAGATCGCCGACAGCTTGAACGGCTTCAGGCCGTGCTCCTGCGCGATCTCGCGAATCAGCCGCACGAACTGGTCGACGCCGCGGTCGGTGCCGGTGTCCGATGCCGAGCCCACGATCATGGGCACGCCGAGCCGGCGCGCCTGCAGCAGCATGACCTCGAGGTCGTGGCGCTGCCAGGCCTCGAGGCTGACATGCTGGTCGGCGCCGAGCGGGCGCGGGCCCATGTCGCACGACCCGGCGTCGGCGATGATGAAGTCGGGCCGCTCCTCGCAGCCCAAAAGGAAGCTGCCCTTCTCCAGCGGCGTGAAGCTCAGATGGCCGGTCGGGCAGAGGATTTTCACGGGTTTCATGACAGGGCTCCGGGTTGATTTCGGCTGGTCATTGCGCGGCCGCCGCCGATGCGGCCGGGTCGAAGGCGTGGCGCCGCCAGGGCGCGGTGCAGGGATTGCCGAGGGCGACGACCATCCGGCGCGCCGCCGTGTCGTAGATCGCGCCCGAGATCGTGGTGCTGAGGTCGTCGCCGCCATGGCGGCAGAAGCCGGTGCGGCCCGCCGCGTCATGCGTCGCCAGTACGCGCGCGACCGCGTCGATGCCGGATGTCGGGGCCAGGGCCTCGAGCGCGGGAGAGAGCGAGGCGAAGCGCCGGATCGAGTTCGCGCGGCTGGCGGTATTGTCGGCGACGTCGAGGTTCGCCGCCGCCATGTCGGGCAGGACGAAATGATTGCTGCGGCCTATCCGTCCGGCGGCGCGATGCTCGACGCCGACGCGGCGATGGCCGAGCTCGACCGCGGCCACGGCACCCATCGCGTCGGCCAGGACCAGGAGCCCGCTGCCGGTATGCGTGATGCGCCGGATCGCGGCCAGCGCCTCGGCCACGCTGGCGCAGTTGACCAGCAGCCAGGTCAAGAGGAAGTAGCGGTGGAAGCCGACACCCATGTCGGTCGTGCGGCTGGCCGTGTCCGACACGGCCAGGCCGTCGCTGTTGATGCCCGACGAGAAGTTGCCCGGGCTGCCGAGCGAGCCGAGCACCAGGATCCGGCGCCCGTTCCAGTCCGGGTCGGCGTGGCGCATGACGCGCTGGATCGGCACGTGCTCGGGCCGGTAGTCGCGGTTCTTGGCCAGGAGCGCGCCGTCGGCCGTCGTCACGGCAAAGGAGGTGCAGCCGTCCGCGGCGTGCTCGGCCAGGGAAGCGAGATCGGACGCGCTGGAGCAGTGCAGATAGTCGAACAGCGCCGCTTCCGCGATGCCGAAGCCGGCGGCGATGCCCTGGATCTCGGCCATGATCTGGGGGTAGTGGCGCTCGGTGAAGTCGCGCTGCGCGGCGATGAAGCGCCGCACCTCGCTGTCGGCGAGCGCCGGCGCGGTCTCCTCCAGCCGGTGCCGGACCGCGTGGCGCACCGCGGGCACCATGTCGGGGCACAGCGCGGCCTGGGCGAGTCCGCGCGCATGGGGGCCGCCCGCCAACAGCAGCGGCTCGGCCGCGGCGGCGTCCGACGGCATCATGCGGGGCCTCCTTCGTAGAGGTGACAGGCGACGTGGTGGCCCGGCGCGACCGTGCGGTGCTCCGGGGCGATGCTGCGGCACTGCGCGGTCGCGTGCGGGCAGCGCGTGTGGAAGCGGCAGCCCGGCGGAGGCTTGAGCGGGGAGGGCACGTCGCCGCCGAGCGGCCGGTGATCCTGTGCCTCGGCGTCGACGCGCGGCACGGCCTCGAGCAGCGCCTGCGTGTAGGGGTGCGCCGGCGTCTGCAGCAGCCTGCGGGCCGGTCCCAGCTCGACGATCTGGCCGAGATACATCACGGCGATGCGGTCGCTGATATGCCCGACCACGGCGAGGTCGTGCGAGATGAACAGGTAGGTGAGGTCGAACGCGCGCTTGAGCTCTTCCAGTAGCGCCAGGATCTGCGCCTGGATCGAGACGTCGAGCGCCGAGACCGGCTCGTCGCAGACCACGAAGTCGGGCTCGACGATCAGCGCGCGGGCGATGCCGATGCGCTGGCGCTGCCCACCCGAGAACTGGTGCGGGTAGCGCTGCATGTGCGCCGGCGACAGGCCGACGCGACCGAGCATCTCGGCCACAAGCTCGCGCAAGCGCGTGGGCGAGGGCCGCGCATGGATGGCGAGGCCGAGGCCGACGATCTGCTCCACCGTGCGGCGCGGGTTGAGCGAGGCATAGGGGTCCTGGAACACGATCTGCATGCGCCGGCGCAGCGCCTTCATGGCCGCGGCGTCGAGCCCTGCGAGGTCGGCGCCGTCGAATGAGACCGTGCCCGCGGTCGGCTCGAGCAGGCGCAGCACGGTGCGGCCGAGCGTCGACTTGCCGCAGCCGCTCTCGCCGATCACGCCCAGCGTCTCGCCGCGGGCGATGTCGAAGCTGACGCCGTCGAGCGCGTGCACCGTGTGCGCGCGCGCGTCCTCGGTGAAGCGCCGCAGGCCGCGGCGCAGGTCGTAGTGCTTGCGCAAGCCCCGCACGGCGACGAGCGGCCCCGTCTGCGCCATGCCGGCCGTCATGCGGCGGCCCTCACGCAGCGCGCCAGGCGCGCGCTGATCCGCGCGCCTTCATTTGGGTCGGCGGCCGGATCGACGGCCGCCAGGCGCGCGCTGATCCGCGCACCTTCATTTGGGTCGGCGGCCGGATCGACGGCCGCCAGGCGCGCGCTGATCCGCGCGCCTTCATTTGAGTCGGCGGCCGGATCGACGGCCGCCAGGCGCGCGTCGCCCATCGGCAGCAGCGGCACGGGCTGGCGGCAGATCTCGGCCGCGCGCGGGCAGCGCGGCAGGAAGCGGCATTCCGGCTCGAGGTCGATCAGGTCGGGCACCTGGCCGTCGATCGGCTGGATCGGCCGGTCGGGATCGGACAACAGCGGCATCGAGCGCAGCAGCCCTTGCGTGTAGGGATGGTACGGCGCCGCGATCACGGCGCGGGTCGGACCGGTCTCGACCACCTGGCCCGCGTACATCAGGGCGATGCGGTCGCAATAGCGCGCGACGACGCCGAGATTGTGGCTGATCAGCACCACGCTCATGCCGAGCGCGCGGCGCATCCGGGCGATCAGCGCCAGCACCTGCGCCTGCACGGTGACGTCGAGCGCCGTGGTCGGCTCGTCGGCGATCAGGAGCTTGGGCCGGCAGGCCAGCGCGATCGTGATCATGACGCGCTGGCGCATGCCGCCGGAGAACTGGTGCGGGTAGTCGTGCATGCGGCGCTCGGCGTCGGGGATGCCGACCAGGCGCAGCATCTCGAGCGCCTTGGCGCGCGCCGCGGCGCTGCGGCCGCGGCCGGGCGGCAGGTCGCGGTCGTGCGCCAGGATCGTCTCGACGATCTGCTCCTCGACCCTGAGCGCGGGGTTGAGCGCGGTCAGCGCGTCCTGCAGCGTGATGGCGATGTCGCGCCCGCGCAGCGCGCGCAGCTCGTCCGGCGGCAGCTTCGCGAGGTCGCGGCCGCCGAAGATGACGCGGCCCGCCTCGACGCGGCCGGGCGGCTTCACCAGGCCGAGCACGGAAAGGAAGGTGACGCTCTTGCCCGAGCCGGACTCGCCGACCACGCCGAGGCACTCGCCCGGCATCACGTCGAGGTCGACGCCGTCGACGGCCTTCACGACGCCCTGGCGGGTGTGGAACCACGTGCGCAGGTCGCGGATGGCGAGCAGCGGCGCCGTCATCGGCGCAGCCTCGGATCGAAAGCGTCGCGCAGGCCCTGGCTCGCCAGGTTGATGGCCAGCACCAGCAGCAGGATCATGACGCCGGGGAAGGTGCTGACCCACCAGGCGCCGATCAGGAACTGCCGTCCGTCGGCGACCATCGAGCCCCAGGACGGCACCGGCGGCTGCACGCCGAGGCCGAGGAACGACAGGCTCGCCTCCATGATGATGATCGTGGCCATGCGGAAGGTCGAGACCACGACCAGCGGCGACAGCACGTTGGGCAGGATCTCGCGCAGCATGATGTGGCGCTGCGAGGCGCCGAGCGCGCGCGCCGCCTCGACATAGTCCATCTCGCGCGCCGCCAGCGTCTCGGCGCGCACGACGCGGCAGGGCAGGACCCACTCCTTGATCGCCAGCGCCAGCACGATGTTGCCGAGCCCGGGGCCCATCACGGCCATGAGGCCGATGGCGAGGATCAGGTAGGGGAAGCCCAGCAGCACGTCGACGACGCGCGCGATCACCACGTCGGTCATGCCGCGGCGATAGCCCGCGGCGAGCCCCGCCAGCATGCCGACGACGGCGGCGACCAGCATGACGGCGACGCCGATCGTCATCGACACGCGCGCGCCGTAGATGGCGCGGCTCAGGATGTCGCGGCCCAGCGCGTCGCAGCCCAGCGGATAGGCCCATTCGCCGCCCTCCATCCAGCCCGGCGGCTGCAGCCGGCGGAACAGGTCGGATGCGTAGGGATCGTGCGGCGCGATCAGCGGCGCGAACACCGCCATGGCGGCGAACAGCAGCACGACGGCGGCCGAGCCGACGGCCAGGCGGTTGGCGAGGAAATCGCGCAGGTTGGCGGCGAGGATCGACTGCGCGCGGGCCCGGGCCGCTTCCGGTGCCGCGTCCGGCCGGGGCGTTTCCACCGCGCCGGCGGTCACAGCCGCACCCGCGGGTTCAGCGCCGCGTAGAGCAGGTCGGCGCAGAAGTTGAGCAGCACGTAGGTGACCGCGTAGAGCAGCACGCAGGCCTGCACCAGCGGGTAGTTGCGGGTGAAGATGCCCTCGACCACCAGCCGGCCGAGGCCGGGCCAGCCGAACACGGTCTCGACGATCATGTTGCCGCCCAGCAGCGTGCCGGTCTCGATCGCCGCCACGGTGACGGTCGGGATCAGCGCGTTCTTGAGCGCGTGGCGGAACAGCACGCGCGCGCGGCTGATGCCCTTGGCTTCGGCGAAGGTGACGTAGTCCTGCGCCAGCGCCTCCAGCATCGAGGCGCGCGTGACCCGCATCAGGAAGGCCGCCATGGCGAGGCCGAGCGTGACCGCCGGCAACAGCAGGTGCCTGAGCGCGTCGAGGAAGCTGTCGACGCGGCCGGCGATGAGCGTGTCGACCAGAAGGAACCTGGTCACGAACGGCACCTCGCCGGCATAGCCGATGCGCCCCGAGACCGGCAGCACGCCGAGCGCCACGGCGAAGAGCAGGATCAGGAGGATGCCGAACCAGAAGCCGGGCATCGACACGCCGACCAGCGACGTGACGGTGGCGACGCGGTCGATCCAGCTGTCGCGCTTCACCGCCGCCAGCACGCCGAGCCCGATGCCGAGGACCAGCGCGATCAGCATCGAGGCCAGCGTCAGCTCCACCGTCGCCGGCACGCGCTCGAGGATCACCTGGCCGACGGGCCGGCGGTGATGGAAGCTCATGCCGAACTCGCCGGTGGCGGCGTTCTTGAGGAACAGCGCGAACCGCTCGGGCGCCGGCCGGTCGAGCCCCATGTCGCGCCGCAGGCTCTCCTTCTGCTCCGGCGTCGCCAGCGCGTCGCCCAGCATCAGCTCGACCGGATCGCCCGGCGTCAGGGCCATCATGAAGAACACGACCGCCGCGATGCCGAGCAGCACCGGGACGAGCTGCAAGAGCCGCTCGACGAGCGCGACGGGCGTCATGGCGAGTTCTGCATCCTTCGAGGCGCTTGCGGTGCTCGCTTCTCAGGATGACGCGTCGCTTTCGCGCCCATGGTCCGCGTCATCCCGAGGAGGCCGCGCTTCGCGGCCGTCTCGAAGGATGAGGAACGCCGGCGCCGCAAAGCGCCTTCAGCCCTCCACCTGGGCGCGGTGCAGCTTGATGATGCCGCGGGGCGAGGGCTGCCACGACTTCAGCCGCTTGCTGGCGCCGTAGACGTCCTGCGGCAGCCAGAGATAGATGAGCGGCGTCTCCTTGTGGATGATGGCCTGCGCGTCCTGGTACATCTTCGAGCGCTTGGCCACGTCGGTCTCGGTGTCGGCGGCGGTCAGGAGCTTGTCGACCTCGGCGTTGCTGTAGCCGGAGAAGTTGCCGCGGTCCCTGGACTTCAGCACCGGCACGAAGATGCCGACCGGGTCGAGCGCGCCGTCGCCCCAGGAGCGGAACTGCATCTGGCGGTCGTGCTTCTCCGGGTCCTTCCACAGGTCGGTCAGCGCCGTGCGCTCCCACAGCCGCACGCTGGCCTTGAAGCCCGCCTGGCTCATCGAGGCCGCCACGGCCTCGGCCTGGTCCTTGAAGGCGTTGTCGACGTCGATCGTGACCTCGAGCCCGTTTGGATGGCCGGCCTCCGCGAGCAGCGCCTTGGCCCTGGCGGGATCGTAGGCATAGGGCTTGAGCGCCGCGTTGTAGCCGTAGGAGTCCGGGCTGATCAGCGTGGCGAGCGGCACGGCAAGGCCGTTCAGGATGCGGTCGATGATGAGCTGGCGGTTGACGGCGTGGTTCGCCGCCTGGCGCACGCGCGCGTCGTTGAAGGGCGGCTTCCTGTTGTTGAGGTCGATGAAGAAGCTGCGCGTGCCGTTGGTCTTCAGCACCCGGGTCTTCGGGTTGCCCTCGATCTGCTTGATGGCGTGGTGCGGCAGCTCGTCGATCAGGTCGACCTCGCCGGCCATCAGCGCCGCGACGCGCGAGGCGGGCTCGGGAATGACCTTGAAGATCAAGCGGTCGACGCGCGCGGGGCCCGCGGGCGGGATGTCGGCGGCGCCGCCGTAATAGTCGGCGAAGCGCTCGAGGATCACCGAGTCGCCGCGGCGCCATTCCACCAGCTTGAACGGGCCCGAGCCCATTGCCTTGGTCGCCATCCCGTCGGTGCCGACCTTCTCGACATGGGCCTTGCTCACGACCTGGTTGAACGGCAGGTAGGCCGGGAAGATCGGCCACGGATTGCCGAGCTTGAAGCGGACGGTGAGCGGATCGACCACGATCGTGTCGGCGACCGGGCCGACCAGGCTCTTGCGCGGGCTGGTCTTGCCGCCCATGGCGTTCTCTTTGGTCAGCCGGTCGAAGGTGAACTTCACGTCCTCGGCCGTCAGCGCGCTGCCGTCGTGGAACTTGATGCCCTTGCGGATCTTGGCCTCGTAGGTCGTCGCGTCGATCTGCTTGAAGCTCTCGGCGATCTCCGGCACGACCTTCATGTCGTCGGTGCGCGTGACGACCGCGTCGTACATGTTGTGGATCACGCCCTCGGTCACGCGGCTGCGATGGTTGGCCGGGTCGAGCGTGGTGATGTCGGACGAATAGCCGACGCGGAGCTCCGCGGCCGAGGCCGCCCCGGCCAGCAGCAGCGTCAGTGCGGTCGATACGGCAACAGCGGCGTGGCGCATGTCACTCCCCCGAGTTCTTGAGCCTCGCCGCTATTCTTCCCGGTTTGACCGGGCAATGGTCAAGACTATTGTTCAATATTCGGCATTCGGAGCGCGGTCGATAGAAAATTACGATCAATCGCAATAGGGCTGACTTACATGCGCCCAACATCCGATCGGGTGTTGCGTTCCGCGCCGGTGTCGCCGCGGTCGAGGACGCTAGGAGGGCACGCCGCTCTCCGCCGGCGTATAGGGGCGGACATTGGTGGGGCAGATGACCATCTCGGGGATCGAGGTGTTCTTCGGCATGAGCGCGACGAACCGCATGGTCGCGGCGAGATCCTCGGGCTGGATGAACTGGGCCAGCACCTCGGGCGGGTACTTGAACCGCCGCCGCGCCATGATCGGCGTGTTGACGTCGTCGGGGCAGAGGCAGCACGCGCGGATGCCGAACTTCCAGGCTTCCTGGGTGAGCGACAGGCTCATGCCCAGCATGCCGAACTTGGACGCGGAATAGGCGATGCCGGCAACGCCGCTGACCCGCCGCGCCGCGGTCGAGGCGACATTGATGACGAGCCCGTCCTTCTGCGCGCGCATGGCCGGCATCACCGCCTGCACCATGTTGAAGGCACCGGTCAGGTTGACGGCGAGCACGTGGTCCCAGTCCTCGGCCGTGACCTCCTCGAGCCGGCGGTTGACGACGTTGAGCCCGGCATTGTTGACCAGGATGTCGACCCGCTTGAGGCGGTCGATCAGCCGCGCGCCGGCCGCCCGCACCGCTTCGCGGTCCGAGACGTCCAGCGGCTCGACCACCGCCGTCCCGCCGGATTTCCCGATCGCGTCGGCGACCTCGCTCAGCTCCTTGCGCCGCCGGCCGATCAGCACGACGGTGGCGCCGTCCTCGGCGAACATCAGCGCGCCGGCCTTGCCGATCCCGGTGCCGGCTCCCGTGATCCAGACGACTTGTCCTTCGAATGCTTTCATCGGGCACTCCCCCAGTTCGCTATCCGCGAGCAATGCATATTCCGGGGCGGAACGATACCCGTCTCTCCGGCGACGGGGACGTCCAGACTTCGGTGCGCGCTTGGGAATCCCCGGGCGATTAACCTTAACGGTACAATCTTCTCGACAAATGCAGGCAAAAGGCGACTAGATGCGCCGTCCATCGGGGACAGGGGGCATCGAACAGCCGGGCCGTTGTGGCGCTACTCCAGGTAGGGGGACGTGCATGGGCTGTAATCTCGAGATTCCGGCGGTGCGGGACGGGCACCGCGCCGAACGGCGCCGATTCCGGCGCTTCACCGTCGTGTGGGACGGGCTGGTCGTCGGCGGGGCGATGATCAGGTGCGTGGTCCTCAACATCTCCGCCGAGGGATCGAAGCTGCGATTGCCGGCTGGCGCCATGCTGCCGAGCCGGTTCGTTCTTTCGTTGCCGGGCCGCGGCCGTTTCGACGCCGAGCTCGTCGAGCTGGCGGGACCCATCGCGCGCGCGCGGCTGCTCGACGACCGCAACGCGGTGGCAGAGGCCGTGGCAGACGTCGTGCCGACCGCCCGGTTCCTTCACGAGCAGCTCCTGACCACCGCGCCGTTGCACTAGCGCGGCGGCTGCCGCGGCGTCGCCCGCGTCCGCGCCGCCTACTGGGCGAAACCCAGCAGCCGCGGCAGGAACAGCGTGATCGGCGGCAGCATCGCGACCAGCAGCAGCGCGACGACGATCGCCGCCAGGAACGGCAGGAGCGGGCGGACGAGCCTGTCCATCGGCAGGCCGCTGATCGCCATGCCGACGAACAGGCACAATCCCACTGGCGGCGTGATGTGGCCGATCGCCGAGGCGATGACGCAGACCATGCCGAAATGGATCGGATCGACGCCGATCGCCTGCGCCACCGGCAGCAGCACGGGCACGGTCACCAGGATGATCTCGGACGGCGTCAGGAACGTGCCGAGCATCAGGTAGAGCAGGATGATGAGCAGGATGAACAGCGCCCAGTGCGGCGCCACGGCGGCGATGGCGGCGGCGACCTTGAACGGGAACTTGGAATAGGTCAGCACCCAGCCGAAGGCGCCGACGAAGCCGATGATCATGCCGATCACGCCCGACAGCCGCGCCGAGTCGGCGAAGATCTTCGGCAGCTCGCGCCAGGACGGCTCGCGGTAGAAGATCGGCGGCACGATCAGCGCATAGACCACCGCAACGGCCGCCGCCTCGGTCGGCGTGAACCAGCCGAACAGGATGCCGCCCATGATGATCACCGGGATCATCAGCGCCGGCAAGGCGCGGCGCAGCACGGCGAGGAACTCGGGCAGGGTCGGCGGCGTCTCCTTCGGGTAGTTGCGCTTCTTGGCGATGACGAAGACCGGCACGGCCATGCCGAGGCCGATGAGGATGCCCGGGATGACGCCGGCGGCGAACATCGCCGCGACCGATTCCTCCGCCATCCAGGCATAGATCACGGCGATGATGGAGGGCGGGATGATCGGCGCCACCACCGCGGTCGAGACGGTCAGCGCCGTGGCGAAGTCGGGGTCGTAGCCCTTGCGCACCATCTGCGGAATCAGGAAGGTGCCGAGCGCCGACACGTCGGCCACTGCCGAGCCCGAGATGCCGCCGAAGAACATGCTGTCGGCGACGTTGACATAGGCGAGCCCGCCGCGGAACCGGCCGACGACGGCCGTGGCCAGGTCGATGATCACGCGCGCCACGCCGCCGCGCGCGGCGATGTTGCCGGCCAGGATGAACAGCGGTGCCGACAGCAGCAGGTAGGAATCGGAGATCAGCCCGACGAAGCGCGTCGGGATGATGATCGGGTTGAGCATCGGGTAGAAGAAGGACGCACCGAGCGCACCGACGCCCAGCGCGATGCTGATCGGCATGCCCAGCAGCAGGCAGGCGACGAAGATGATCAGGAGCGTCTCGGCCATAGGTCCTTGAGCGCCCCCAGGAGCTTGCGGAACATCGGCAGCAGGATGAGCGCCGCCCCGAGCGGGATCGCGGCGAAGACGTAGCCGAGCGGCAGGCCGAGGCCGGCGCTGGTCTGCAGCTGGGCATTGGGGACCAGCACGAAGCTGATCTCGATCAGGAACAGGAACAGCGCGATGCCGAGCCCGGTCGTCAGCACGACGACGAGCGCGCGCAGGCGCGGGCTGAAGCGGTTGAGGAAATAGTCGAGCACGGTGTGCTCGTCGCGCTGCATGGCCGAGGCCGCGCCGATCATGATCAGCCAGACGAACAGGTAGCGCGGCACCTCCTCGAGCCCGTCGATCCCGGTGCGGCCGAGGAAGCGCAGCACGACCTGAAGGAACACGGCGCCGGCCATGACGGCGAGGATCAGGCCGCCCAGATGGCCGAGCGCCTCGTAGGCGCGGCCGAAGGCGCCCCCCGCCGCGCGCTGCGGCGGAGCGCCCTCGTCGCGACCGGCCGTCATGCCCTATTTAACGGCGAGGATGTGGTCGACGATCTTCTTCGCGTCCTTGCCGGCGGGCGTGGCGTAGAACTCCTCGTACACGCTCATGGTCGCCTGGCGGAACGGCGTGGCGTCGGGCTTGGTGATGGCGACGCCCTTGGCGCGGACCTGGTCCTGGATCGACTTGTCCTCGTCGAGAATGAACTTGCGATTGAAGGCGCGCGCGTGCGCCCAGGCGTCCTGGATCGCCTTCTTGCCCGCCGCGTCCTGCTTGTCCCAGGCCGACTTGGACATGACCAGCGCGACCGCCTGGTGCGTGTGGCGCACGTCGGCCACGTTCTTCACCACGTCGTAGAACTTGTTGTGATAGAAGGTGTTGATGCCGCCCTCGGCGGAGTCGATCACCTTCGTCTGCAGCGCCGTCGCCACCTCGGGGAAGGCGATCGGCGTCGAGATCATGCCGAGCGCCTTGAAGGTGGCGACCAGGATCTTGTCCTCCTGCACGCGCACCTTCTTGCCCTTGACGTCGGCGATGCTGTTGATCGGGAAATGGCCGTAGATGCCGCGATAGCCCGCGGCGATGAAGCCGATCAGCTTGAAGCCCTTCTTTTCGAGGACGCCGTCGTAGTACTTGGTGATCGTGTCGCCGCCGTCCAGCGCCTTGAACACGTGGTCGTAGTCGCGGAAGATGTAGGGCAGCTGGAACACCGACATCTCGGGCACCAGCGTCGACAGCGGCGCCGTCGTGATCGGCCCGAACTCCACCGCGCCGAGCTGGATCTGCTGCGCCACCTCGCGCTCGCCGCCCAGCGCGCCGGAATGGTGATGCGCGACCTTCATCTTGCCGCCGCTGAGCTCGGCCAGCTTGTCGATGAACTCCTGCGACGCCAGCGACGTGCCGTGCTTCGGCGGATTGACGTTGCCCAGGCTCATTTCCTTGACCTGGGCCGCGGCGATGCCCGCGCCGGCCAGCGTCGCGGCCAGCGCAACCAGGCATGTTCTCACGAGACATGACATGCGGAACGTCATCATTCCCCTCCCCAGATTGCGCCGGTCTCTTGCTTGCGGCCGGCTGCGTTTGCGTTGTGCTGCGCCAACCATCCTGTTGGCGGCGCCGGCAGCGGTCAAGCGCGATGACGGCACTGCACGCGACTAACGCGCGTCGCCGGCGTCTTCACCGCGGCAGGAGCGGCGCGATGTCGAAGCTGGGTTCGGCGGCGATGATCTCGCGCGCCTGGTCGAGCAGGGCGGTCACCTGCGGCGTGCGCGCGCCGCCCGCGATGGCGATGACGTACTCGAGCTCCGGCAGCGGCGGGTCGGCGGTGACCAGGCGCAAGGCGCCCTCGGCGATCTCGCGCGCCGCGACCGCGGGCGGCGCGATCGACACCCCGATGCCCTCGCGCGCCAGCAGCAGGCGCACCGTCAGGCTCGAGCAGGCGTGGTGCCGCCTCGGCTCCACGCCGCCGCGGCGGAACCATTCCCGCGCGATGCCGTAGAGGAAGCTGCCGCGCACGTCGGTGATGATCGGCACGTCGACGAGGTCGGCGGGGCCGAGCGGCCGGTTCGGCAGCGGCAGGGCGGGGCTCGCGAGCCAGCCCTGCCCCGACTTGCCGAGCTGATCCGTGATCAGGCTCGGCTCCGCCAGCGGCCCGGCAAGGAAGGCGAGGTCGAGCTCGCCGCGCAGCAGCTGCGTGCGCATGTTCTCGCTCGAGTCCACGGTGAACTCGACCTCGATGCCGGGATAGGCCTTGGCCATGCGGCGCAGAAGCTTCGGCATCCAGGTGACCGCGGGCACGCTGGTGACGCCGAAGCGCACGCGCCCGACCAGCGCCGAGCGGCTGCCGATCTGCTGCTCGACCTCGCCGGCCAGCTTCAGCATCTGCTCGGCATAGTGCAGCAGCTCGCGCCCCTTCGGCGTCAGCCGCGCGTTGCGCCCCGAGCGGTCGAACAACGGCACGCCCAGGTGCCGCTCGAGCTCGCGCACCCGCGCCGACACCGACGGCTGCGCCACCCGCAGGTGCCGCGCTGCCGCGTGGAAGCTGCCCAGCCGCGCGATCCAGTAGAAGGCTTCGAACTGCTTGAGGTTCAAGGGAGCGCCGTCGCTGCCGCTGACTGTCGGGGCGGATGCGCTTCACCCGGCGCCCGGGACCGGCGCCAGCCGGCCACGACGCCCTTGCGAAGACGAACCGCCAAGGCACCAAGACACCAAGGAAGACGTCGCCCTCTCGGCGCCCCTTGGCGTCTTGGTGGTCAGCCTGAATAGCGCGCATGGCCGGGTCAAGCCCGGCCATGGCGCTGAGCGACGACGAGGGCTAGCTCGCGATCGCGTCGAGGTACTGCTGGTTGGCGTCGGCGTAGTTCTTGCCCCACCACTCGCCGTCGAGCACGAGCTGGAGCTTGGCGTTCTCGGTGTCGGTCGGGTTGAACCGGCGCAGCTCCTGCGGCACGGCGGCGGCGGCCTTGGGGTTGGTCGGGCCGTTGCCGAGGAATCCCAAGAGGCCGATCTGCGCCTCCCAGTTGGCGCAGGCCGAGGCCAGCACCTGCTGCGCCAGCGGGCCGGACGGGTTGCCCTTGGGGATGACGAAGATGCCGGCCTGCAGCACGCCCTGGTTCCAGGTCGAGGCGATGCGGCCCTTGGTCTCGTCGAACAGCACCTTGGCGCGCGTGTGCCAGATGATGCCCATCGTCGCCTCGCCCGTGCGCATGATCTGCTCTGACTCCGAGCCCGAGGTCCAGTACACCGCGTCCTTCTTGATCCGCTTCAGCACCTCGAGCGCGCGCTTGACGTCGAGCGGGTAGATCCTGTCCATGGCGACGCCGTCGCCCATCAGCATGGCGTCGAGGCAGGCGATGGCGTCGCGCCGGAGCAGGCGCTTGCCCGGGAACTTCGCGAGATCGAGGAAGTCCGCCCAGCTCTTGGGCGGGTTGCTGCCGAACCTGCTCGAGTCGTAGACCATGACCGAGCTGAAGGAATAGGGCGCCGCGCCGTAGGTGTAGGCGAAGCCCCTCGGCAGCAGGTCGGACTTCTTTACGACGTTGTAGTCGATCGGCTCCAGCAGCCCTTGCCCGCCGAGCAGGATCGACGAGCTGGCGGAGGAATCGCACAGGTCCCACACGACCTTCTTCGATTCCACCATCGTGCGGATCTTGCCGGCCGAGGGTCCGGAGGAATCCATCACGACCTTGGTACCCGGGTTCTTCTCCTCGAACGGCTTGCCGTAGTACTTGCCGAAGGCGTCGTTGGCGATGCCGCCCCAGTTGACGAGCGTGACGGTCTTGCCGGCTTGCGCGCGCGCCGGGCCGGCGCCGGCCGGCAGCGCGGCGGCGACGCCCAGCACGCCCATGAGGCGGATCAGCGTGCGCCGGTCGATCTCGCCGCGTGCGTGCTTCTCGCGCAGGAGTGCTGCGCAATCGCTGTGGAAATCAGGCGACTGTCCCATGACGACCCCCTTATGACGTCGGCGCATGGCCGCATGCGAAGGGCCGCGCCGGATTCGCTGTGCAAGCGCGTACGATGCTATGCAACATCCAGGCCCATGGTCAAACTTGGCGGGTCAAACCGGAGGTCGTTCACGTGGGTGAATTGTTCGCGCCCGGGTTCAAGGAGCAACCCTATTGGTGGGACGCCGCGCCGCCGGCCGCGACGCAAGCGGCCGCGTTGCCCGCACGCGTCGACGTCGCCATCGTCGGCGGCGGCTATTGCGGCCTGTCGGCGGCGCTCGAGCTGCGCCGCCACGGCGTGGACGTGCTGGTGCTCGAGGCCGAGCGCATCGGCTTCGGCGCCAGCTCGCGCAACGGCGGGATGGTCTCGGGCGGGCTCAAGCTCGCCGCCACCGATCTCGCCAAGCGCTTCGGGCCCGACAAGGCCGCCGGCTTCGTCGAGGAGGCGGCCGGCTCGCTGCCCTTCCTCGAGGAGCTGATCCGGCGCGAGGGGATCGAGTGCCACTACCGCCGCACCGGCCGCTTCGTCGGCGCGCATTGCCGCCGCGCCTATGAAGGGCTGGCGGCGCGTGTCGAGACGCTCAAGGCGGCCACCGGCCTCGACGCCTACATGCTGCCGCGCGAGCGCCAGCGCGAGGAGATCGGCAGCGACTACTACCACGGCGGCATGGTCGCCGCGGCGACCGGCGCGCTGCATCCCGGCCTCTATCACCAGGGCCTGGCGCAGGCCGCGCGGCGCGCCGGTGCGCAGGTCGTGGACGGCACGCGCGTCGCCGCGGTGGAGCGCCGGGC
>JAKLKW010000075.1 GCA_023150455.1 Alphaproteobacteria bacterium
GGATCTGCCTCCTGAGCCATCGTGGGCAGCCAGCATGAAAACCATCCCAGCGCCGCCGCCGCGCCATGATCCTGGCATGCCAGGATCATGGCGTCAGGCACTGCGTGTGCAGCAACTGAACGGTAGGGCGGCATGAGCGCCGACTGCACGCTCGAGGAGCTGCTGATCGCCCGCATGGCGAAGGAATTCCGCGGCGAGGCGATGGGCGTCGGCGCCACGATCCTGTCCGACCTCGCCGCGCGCCTGGCCAAGGCGCTCTACGTGCCCGAGCTGTTCCTGACCACCCAGTCGCGTGCGGCGGCTGATTGCGACGTGCACGCCAAGTCGCTGTTGGACGAATGGACGCTCTCGTCCTCCGCGCGCATGGCGCTCGAGTGGCAGGAGATGTTCCAGCTCGTGGCGCAGGGGCGGCTGCAGATCTGGATCGGCGCCGTGCAGATCGATCGAAGCGGCGCGTCGAACATCTCGGTCGTCGGGTCCTGGGACAAGCCGAAGGTGCAGCTGGTCGGTGCGCGCGGCGTGCCGGACGACCTCTGGGGCTGCGAGCGCCTGTGCTACCACATGCGGGCGCAGACCACGCGCTCCTTCGTCGAGAAGGTCGATTTCGTGTGCGGCTTCGGCTTTGGGCCCGACCGTGACCGGTACGGCCCGCGCGCGGCCAGGCCGGGTGTCGTCGTGTCGGATCTCGGCGTCTACGACTTCGACCCCAAGACCGGCTGGATGCGGGTGCAGTCGCTGCATCCGGGCGTCACCTTCGAGCAGGCGCAGAAGCGCACGGGCTTCGAGCTGCTGCGCCCGGACGGCGACGTCCCGGTCACGCCGGCGCCGACGCCGGAGGAGCTCAGCTGTATCCGCCAGGTGATCGACCCGCTGGGGCTGCGCCGGCTGGAGAGCGCGGAGGGAAGCGAGGCGCTGACCCTGGAGCTGTGGCACCGCGATCCCAACACCGCTTTGGCAAGGACACAATGATGCGAGAGGCCGTCATCGTTTCCGTCGCGCGCACGCCGATCGGCCGCGCCTATCGCGGCGCCTTCAACGACACGGACGGCGCGACCATGGCCGGCCACGCCATCCGCCACGCCGTCGCGCGCGCCGGCATCGAGCCGGGCGAGATCGAGGACGTGATCATGGGCTGCGCCATGCCCGAGGGCGCCACCGGCTTCAACATCGCGCGCCAGGCCGCGATCCGCGCCGGCATCCCGCCGACCGCCGCGGCGACCACGATCAACCGTTTCTGCTCGTCGGGCCTGCAGGCGATCGCCAGCGCGGCGCAGCGCGTCATCGTCGACAACGTGCCGGTCGCCGTCGCCGGCGGAGTCGAGAGCATCAGCTTGGTGCAGAACGAGCACAAGAACGGCTACCGGCTGCGCAACGAGTGGCTGCTGCAGCACAAGCCCGAGATCTACATGCCGATGCTGGAGACCGCCGAGGTCGTGGCGAAGCGCTACGGCGTCACGCGCGACATGCAGGACGCCTACGCGCTGGAAAGCCAGCGTCGTACGGCGGCGGCGCAGCAGGCCGGCCGCTTCGCCGAGGAGATCGTGCCGCTGGAATCGGTCAAGACGGTCACGGAGAAGGGCAGCGACCTCGTGCGCCGCGAGACCGTCACGCTGCGGCAGGACGAAGGCAACCGGCCCGACACCACCGCCGAGGGCCTCGCCAAGCTGAAGCCGACGCTGGGCGAGGACAAGACGGTCACCGCCGGCAACGCCTCGCAGCTTTCCGACGGCGCCGCGGCTTGCGTGGTCATGGAGGCCGGGCTCGCCGCCAGGCGGGGCCTGAAGCCGCTGGGCGTCTTCCGCGGCTTCGCCGTGGCCGGTTGCGAGCCGGACGAGATGGGCATCGGCCCCGTGTTCGCCGTGCCGCGCCTGCTCGATCGCGCGGGCCTGAAGATGGACGACATCGACCTGTGGGAGCTGAACGAGGCCTTCGCCGTGCAGGTGGTCTATTGCCGCGACCGGCTCGGCATCCCGTCCGATCGCCTCAACGTCGACGGCGGCGCGATCGCCGTCGGCCATCCCTACGGCATGAGCGGCGCGCGCATGACCGCGCACGCGCTGATCGAAGGCAAGCGGCGCGGCCTCAGGCGGGCCGTCGTCACGATGTGCGTCGGCGGCGGCATGGGCGCCGCCGGCCTGTTCGAGATCGCCTGAGCGGTCTCACCAACCCGGACCCGGACCTTGGGAGGAAACCAATGAGAACACCCATCCTGACCGCCCTCTCTGTCGTCTCCGCCCTGCTCCTGACACCGCTCGCCGCGTCGGCGCAGGCGCCGAGCTTCCAATCCGTGCTCGACGGAGCGCGCAAGGAAGGCGGCGTCACCGTCTGGGTCAGCAGCCCGGGCCGGCCCGAGACGCACGCCGCCCTGTTCGAGGCCTTCAACAAGCGCTTCGGCCTCCAGGTCAAGGGCGAGTGGTCGCCGGCCGGCTCGGTGCAGACCGGCGCGCGGCTGGTGGCGGAAAAGGACCGCGGCCAGGGCGCGATCGACATCGTCGGCGCCGGCGGCGCCGAGGAGGTCGCGGTGCTGCTCGCGCGCGACCTGCTCAAGCCCTATCCCTGGGCGCAGGTGTTCGGCAAGGAGCTGCCGCAGATCGGCGAGGTCGCCGGCTGGGCCATGGCCGACATCCGCAACATCGCGCTGCCGATCCTCGACGCCGTCTACGGCATCGCCTGGAACAGCGACCTGATCAAGGACGCCGAGGTGCCGGAGAAGCTGGTCGACCTCGCCGATCCGAAGTGGAAGGGCAAGATCGCCGTCAATGCCTTCTTCCTGATCCCGTTCGACATGACGGCGCACGTGACCGGCCCGGATGCCACGACCGCGCTGGTGCGCAAGCTGATCGCCAACCAGCCGGTGCTCGAGCGCGGCACGCCCGCGGTCGGGCGCGCCGTCGCCGTCGGCCAGGCGCCCATCGGCGTCACCACCTTCCACGCCGCCGCGCGCTCGGGTACGAAGGAGAAGCCGCAGAAGTTCAAGCTGCCCGCCGACTACATCCCGATCATCCCGACCCATGTCTACGTGCCGGAGAACGCGCCGCACCCCAACGCCGCGAGGCTGTTCGCCGCCTGGCTGGTGACCGAGGGCGTCGCCGTCGCCGAGAAGCTCGAGCTGATCCCGCGCGCCGGCGATCCGGCTTCCGAGGTGGGCAAGCTGGTGAAGGCGCGCACCGCCCAGGGCGCCAAGATCGTTTCCGCCCCCTCGCTCGCGGCCGTCAAGGAGCACGAGGCCCTGCGGAAGAAGATCGCCGACATGATGACGGCGGCGAAGTAGGGCGAATCCACGGCACTGCCGACGCTCAGGTGCCTCGTCGATGCTCGAACCCCATTCCGGTCCCCCCTCCCCTTGCGGGAGGGGGTTAGGGGGAGGGGTGTGCCACAGAGCGGCTATGCATCCCCGATGGAGGTATCCTCGTAGCCGAGTGCACAAGCCTCTACACAGCGTCGCGCGAGGCGGCGCATCATCGTGCCGCTCGGACTGCCCCCTCCCCCTAACCCCCTCCCGCAAGGGGAGGGGGGACGGAAATGAACTCCCGTGCTGACCGTCGAGTCCATCCGCAAGCGCTTCGCCGGCGCCGAGGATGCGCCGGCGGCGCTGGACGGCGTGTCGTTCCATGTCGCGCCGGGAGACTTCTTCACGCTGCTGGGGCCGAGCGGCTGCGGCAAGACCACGACGCTGCAATGCATCGCCGGGCTGGAGGCGCCGGACTCGGGGCGCATCACCATGGGCGGCGACGTCGTGTTCTGCTCCGAGCGCCGCATCGCGGTGCCGGCCAATCGGCGCAATCTCGGCATGGTGTTCCAGTCCTATGCGATCTGGCCGCACATGACCGTGCACGAGAACGTCGCCTTCCCGCTCGTCCACGGCATGCGCAAGGCGGCGTCCGGCGAGGTCGGGCCGCGCGTCCGGCGCGCGCTGGAGCGGGTCAAGCTCGATGCGCTGGCCGACCGCCCCGCCCCGCTCTTGAGCGGCGGGCAGCAGCAGCGCGTGGCGCTGGCGCGCGCGCTGGTGCACGAGCCCAGGCTGCTGCTGCTGGACGAGCCCTTGAGCAACCTGGACGCCAAGCTGCGCGACCAGATGCGCGTCGAGCTCCGGCAGCTGGTGAAGTCGCTCGGCATCACCACGGTCTTCGTCACGCACGACCAGACCGAGGCGATGGCGATGTCGGACCGGGTGGCGCTGATGCGCCAGGGCCGCGTCGTGCAGCTGGGATCGCCGCGCGACCTGTTCCTCAAGCCCGCAAGCGCCTTCGCCGCGGACTTCATGGGCCGCACCAACATGATCCGCGGCCGGCTGGTGCAGGCTGGGCCGCCTGCCGCGATCGCCACGCCGCTCGGCCTCATCGGCAGCGACGGTGCCCCGGGCCTGCCGGCCGGCGCGGAGGTGTTCGCGGTGGTCCGGCCGCAGGCCGTCACCGTGCTGCCGGACGACGCGCCCGCGGACGGGCTGGCCAACGTGTTCCGCGGCCGCGTGATCGCGCAGGTGTTCCTCGGCGATGTGGTCGAGGCCGACCTTGCCGTGGGCGAGGGCTCGCTGCGCGTGCTGCTGAGCCCCTACCGCGAGGCGCCGGTCGGCGCGGCGCTCACGGTCGAGATACCGCCCGCGCATTGCGTCGTGGTGCCGGCGGAAGAGCGGTGACCCGCGCCGGCACGCTGTCGCGCCGCCTCACCCAGCAGAACGTCGCGCTGGCGCTGCTGCTGCTGCTGGTCGGCGTGCTGGTGCTGGGGCCGCTGCTGGTGCTGGTGCGCACCAGTTTCGCGCCCGCCGGCACGGCGCCGCTCGAGACCACCGTCGTCACGCTCGACAACTACCGCGCCATGCTGGCGAGCCCGGACACGCTGGTGCTCCTGCGCAACACGCTGGTCTACGCCGTCGGCAGCGTCACCATCGCGGTCGCGCTCGCCACCGCCGTCGCCTGGCTCACCGAACGCACCGACATGCCGGGCCAGGTGCTGGTGCGCATCCTGATGTTCTCGTGGATGGCCGTGCCGCCGCTGGTGCTGGGCTTCGGCTGGATCCTGCTGATCAACCCGGGGCAAGGGCTGCTCAACGTGTGGGCGCGGGCGTGGTTCGGCGCGACCGATGCCCCCTTCACCCTCTACTCCATGTGGACGCTGATCGTGATCACGGCGCTGGCCGCCGTGCCGACCGCCTTTGTCATGGTCAGCGGCCTGTTGCGCAACATCGACCCGCAACTCGAGCAGGCGGGCAAGGTGCTGGGCGGCAGCGCCTGGTCGGTC
This sequence comes from Alphaproteobacteria bacterium, assembly GCA_023150455.1. Taxonomy (GTDB): domain Bacteria; phylum Pseudomonadota; class Alphaproteobacteria; order JAEULC01; family JAEULC01; genus JAEULC01. The sequence continues at coordinate 5,239 of JAKLKW010000075.1, forward strand.
GTCAGGCGCATCACCCTGCCGCTGCTGACGCCCGGCATCCTGTCGGTCGTGATCTACATGTTCATGGCCGTGGTGCAGACCTTCGACCTGCCGCTGATCATCGGGCTGACCGCGCGCATCCCGGTCCTGAGCACGCGCGTCTACCTTCTGTCCTCGCCCGACCGCGGCATCCCGAACTACGGACTGTCCTCCACGTTCGGCATCTTCCTCCTGCTGCTCGCCTCGCTGCTGATGTGGGGCTATCTCCATGCCACGCGGGTCGGCGAGCGCTTCCGCGTCGTGACCGGCAAGGGCTTCCGTCCGCGCCGCCTCGTCCTCGGGCCCTGGCGCTGGCCTGCGCTCGGCGGCGTGATGCTCTATTTCCTGGTCATGCTGATGCCGCTCCTGATGCTGTTCTGGGCCAGCCTCTTCCCCGTCTACCGCACGCCCAGCCTCGACCTGCTGGCCGGCGCCTCCTTCGCCAGCTACGCCAAGGCGATCGGCAGCAGCATGGTGCAGCGCGCGGCGCTCAACACGGTGCTGCTGGTGGTGCTCAGCGGCACGATCGTCATGGCGCTAGCGGCGCTGGTCGGATGGTTCTCGGTGCGCGGCGGACGCAGGATCGGACGCATCGTCGACATCCTGTCCTTCGCGCCCACGGCGATCCCGCCGGTCGTCATGGTCGTCGCCATCCTGCTGCTGTACCTGCGCACGCCGCTCTACGGCACGATCGCGATCCTGGTTATCGGCCACGTCAGCATCTACCTGGCCTTCGGCGCGCGCACGATGGTCGCCGCGATCATGCAGATCCACAAGGAGCTGGGCGACGCCGCGCTCACCAGCGGCGCCAGCTGGCTGACCTCGATGCGCCGCATCACCCTGCCGCTGGTCTGGCCGCACATGCTGAACGGCTGGCTCTGGGTCGTCGCGCACAGCGCGCGCGACCTCACCATCCCGCTGACGCTGATGACCGCCAGCAACATGGTGATCGCCTCGGCGCTGTGGATGATGTGGGATTTCCCCGACCTGCCCGGCGCCGCCGCGCTGTCGATGCTGCTGGTCCTGGGCTCGCTGCTGCTGGTCGTACCGCTGCAGATCGTCGCCGGCCGCGCGACCGCGGCGCCGGGCTGACGCAGCGGCTTCAGCGGCGGCCGGCCGCCAGCCGTGCCGGCAGGCCGCGCATCAATCCCAGGTAGTCGTTCAGCCGGTCGTCGGTCAGCCGCGGCGTGATCATGGCGACGCTTATGGCGGCGTACGGCACGCCGCCGGGATTGGGGATCGCCATGCCGACGCCGGCCACGCCGACCGTGATGCCGTCATGGCGGATCGCATAGCCCTGGCGGCGCGTCTTGGCGACGTCGGCGCGCACCTGGTCGGCCGACAACCGGCTGATCTTCCTGTAGAGCTCGCGGTTGGCCTGGAGGATGCGCTCGATATCGTCGTCGCTCTGCGCGGCGAGCAGCGCCAGGCCCGCGGCGCCGACGCCGAGCGGGCGCCGCCCGCCGACCTCGAGCGTCAAGGTCTTGATCGGGAAGCTGCCCTCGATGCGCTCGACGCAGACGGCGTCGAAGCCGCTGCGCACCACCAGGTAGACCGTGTCGCCCAGCGTGGCGGCGATGCGGTCCATCAACGGCCGGACCTGCGCGATGATCGGCGGCTTGAAGCCGCTGGCGAGGCCGAGCTCGTAGGTCAGCGCGCCCAGCGAATAGCGCTGCGTGTCGGGATCCTGCGCCACCAGCCGGTGCTCGGTCAGGCGCTTGAGGATGCGCCGCGCGGTCGGCGGCACCAGCTCGGCCTCGCCGGCGAGCTCGCTCAGGCGCGCCCCGCGCGCGCCGTGGTTGCTGATGAGCCGGAGCAGCATGACGGCACGGTCGATACTCTGGGTTCCGGTGGCGGCGTCCGCCCCTGCCCGGTTCTGCCTGCGGCGCGGCACGGCGTCACCTCGGTCGACGAATGTTCAAGGACCCGGCGATCTTACACCAGCAACAGTATCCGACATAGGGGCCCAGCCGCCCCGTCCGGTCGCCCTGCCCTTGCGGGCGAAGACCGAGGGAGAACGGTCGCTAGACCGCCGCCTGGCCAGCGAACCGGTCGACGCGGAACGCCTCGATCGGCAGGTTGGTGCGCCCTTGCGTGACGAGCTGCGCCGTGATGCTGCCGACGATGGGCCCGAGCTGGAAGCCGTGGCCGCAGAAACCGAAGGAATGCAGCGCGCCGGGCGCGGCCTTGGACGGGCCGATGATCGGCAGGTCGTCGGGCGTGAAGCCCTCGATGCCGGCCCAGCAGCGCACCAGCGTGGCGTCGCGCATGATGGGGAAGATGTCGGCGGCCGTGCGCGCGCTCAGCGCCAGGCGGCGGAACTCGAGCTCCGTGAGCTCCCCGTCGGCCGCCACGCGGCCGCGATAGCCGCCGCCGATCACGACCGTGCCGCTGCGCATCTGCTTGAACGACAGCGGCCGGCCGGCGCAGCCGACGGTCGGGTCGAGGAAATGCGGCATGCGGGCGCTGACCATCATCATCAGCGCGACGGGCTCCAGCGGCACCTCGTCGCCCAGCATGCGTGCGATCTCGGCGCCCCAGGCGCCGGCGGCGTTGACCAGGACCGGCGCGCGGAACGCCCCGCGATTGGTCGCGACCACGAAGCGCCCGGCCTCGCGCTCGACACCCGTGACGCCGGTGCCCTCCTCCACCACGGCGCCGAGCGCCTCGGCCTTGAGGCGGAACGCCGCCGTCGCCTTGTACGGGAAGGCATAGCCGTCGCGCGCCGTGTAGAGCCCGCCGACGCAATGCTCGGAAACCGCCGGCACCAGCCGGCGCAGCTGCTTGCGGTCGAGGACGACCTCGTGGTCGTAGCCGAGCGCGCGGACCGAGGCGGCGCGCTCGGCCAGCTTCGCCATGTCCTGGTCGTTCTCGGCCACGCGCACCTGGCCAGTGGCGCGGAACTCGGCGTCGTCGCCCAGCATGTCGCGCATCGAGTGCCACAGCTCGATCGACGCCATGGCGAGCGGGATCTCCGCCGGGTCGCGGCCGAGCCGGCGCACGCCGCCGGCGCTGGCGCTCGACGCATGCCGGGCGACGACGTTCTTCTCCAGCACCACGGGCTTCAGCCCCGCGTGCGCCATATGATAGGCGGCCGAGCAGCCGTGCAGCCCGCCACCGATCACGACGGCGTCGAAGTCGCGCGGGATCGTCATTCCAGCGCCGCCAGCTCGCCCACGGTCAGCGGCTTGATCGGCGGCCGGATGCGGTAGGTGCCGATCTCGGCGACCGGTTTCCCCAGCGCGTCGGCGATGACCTCGGACACGGTCAGCGCGCACATGCGGCCCTGGCACGGGCCCATGCCGCTGCGCGTGAACGACTTGACCTGGTTCGGCCCGGTGCCGCCCTGGCGCACGGCGTCGCGCACCTGGCCGGCGGTGACCTCCTCGCAGCGGCAGACCGGCACGTCGTCGGCCGGCACGACCAGGCCTTGCGCCGGCGGATAGAGCGCATCGAGGAACGGGCGCGCGCGCAGATGCCGACGCCAAGCGGCCAGGTCCGATGCTGCGTGCGTGTCGCGCGCGGCGGCGTCGATCCGCCCGAGCGCCCGCGCGGCCTCGAACGCGGCGATCCGGCCGGCATGGGCGGCCGCTTCGGCCCCGCCGATCCCGGCGCAGTCGCCGGCAACGGCGATACCCTCGACGTCGCTGTTGCCCCATTGGTCGACCACCGGGCGCCAGCAGCGCTGCGCCGCGCTCCATTCGTGCTTGAGCGGGATGGCGAGCGAGAGCTGCACGTTGGCGACGACGCCCTGATGCAGGCACAGCAGCGCGGCGTCGATTCTCTCGGTCCGGCCGCCCGCGGCGACCTCGACCGCCTCCAGCCGCTCGCACCCGAGCGCGCGCAATTCCGTCACGCCGCGCCGGATCGGCACGCCGGCGCGCTTGACGGCGGCAATCAGGCCGAGCCCTTTCGCCAGGTAGTTCCCGGCCATGAGCGCCGCCGGCAGATGCGGCAGCGCCGCCGCACGCTCGCTGCGCGTCTCCAGCAGCGCGGCGATCTTCACGCCGGCGGCGACGAGCTGGGCGGCGAGCTGGTAGAGCAGCGGCCCGTTGCCGGCGAGCACGACCGGCCCCGCCGGCACCATGCCGGCCGATTTCAGCAGGCCCTGGGCCGCGCCCGCCAGCATCACGCCCGGCAGGGTCCAGCCGGGGATCGGCACCGGGCGCTCCTGCGCGCCGGTCGCGATCAGCACGCGCCGCGCCGCGACCATGCCGGCCTTGCCGTCGCGCACGATGCCGAGCTGCCGATCCTTCTGCACCAGCCAGACGCCGGTATTGGGCGCATAGGCCGCCTTGCTGGCACGGAAGTCGCGCACGATGCTTTCGCCGGCGCGATAGGCGTCGCCGAGCACCGCGAAGTCCGCACCGCGCTTCGCCGCGACCGCCTCGATGCCGCGATAGATCTGGCCGCCCGGCGTCGCGTTCTCGTCGAACACGCTGACGGCGAGGCCGAGCTCCGCCGCCGTCGTGGCCGCCGCCAGCCCGGCCGGGCCGGCGCCGACCACCGCGAGGTCGATCTCGCCGCTGTTGATGGCGCTCATGGCCCGACCGGCGTCGGCCGCGCCTGCCGGCGCACGGCCATGCCCGGGCGCACCTCGACCAGGCACGACTGGCGGTTGGGCACGCCATCGATCTCCACCAGGCAGTCGAAGCACGCGCCCATCATGCAGAAAGGCGCGCGCGGCTGGCCGCTCGCCGGGCTCTGCCGGCAGACGGGATTGCCCGACGCGAGCAGCGCCGCGGCGACGGTCTCGCCGGCGCCGGCGACCAGCGGCGCGCCGTCGACCGTGATGGTCACGGCCGCTTCCGGCTCATGCAGCCTTCGGAACATCGAACCTCCGGGAGTGGAAAGCGGTGAAATGCGCGGGCAGCCGGCCTTCGGCCAGGTAGCCGGCGAAGCGGAGCGCGTGCGCACCGGCCAGCGACACGCCGCTGTGGCAGGTCGCGACGTGGGCGCCGTCATGGCCGGGCACGGTCTGGTAGATCGGGAACTCGTCCGGCGCCAGGATGCGCAGCGCGCCCCAGGCGCGCACGATGCGCGCATGCTTCAGGCGCGGGAACACGCGCACCGCATTGGCGGCGATCGAGCGCATCACCTCGGGCGAGGTGCCGTTGTCGTAGCCGACCTCCTCGCGCGAGCTGCCGAGCATGACCGTGCCTTCCTCCGTCTGGCGCACGCCCGACAGCGGATAGTCGAGGAAGGCGGGCAGCCGCTCGGTCACCAGGATCTGGCCGCGCTGCGGCCGCACCGGCAGCTTGAACCCCAGCATGTCGGCGAGCGGCAGGTTGCCGAGTCCCGCCGCCAGCACGATGCGCGGCGCCTCGTGCACGGTCTGGCCGGCCTCGATGCGGAAGCCGCCGCCCGCGGGACGGATCGCCGTCACTTTGCTGTTCGGCCGATAGGCGCCGCCCAGCGCCTTGTGCAGGGCCTTCAGCAGGCGCAGCGGATTGACATGCCCGTCATGCGGGCAATACGTGCCGCCGACCACCTCGGGCCCGAGCTCGGGCAGCAGGTTGTCGAGCCGGCGCCGGTCGACGACCTCGCAGTCGTAGCCCTTGGCGCCCTGCTGTTCGCGCAGCCGGTCGATGAAGGCGATCCGCTCGGCCATCTCCTCGTCGGAGAGGCAGAGCTGGAACCCGCCGGGCTTGCGGTAGTTGAGGTCGATGCCGGTGCGCTCCTTCATCCCGGCCGCGAACTCGGGCCAGACATCGGCCGAGAGCCTCGCCCAGTCGGCGTATTCGGGCATGCCCAAGCCCTTGCCCTGCACCCAGACCAGGCCGAAATTGCCGCGCGAGGCGCGATGGGCGACGTCGCCCTCGTCGAGCACCGCCACGCGCTTGCCGCGCCGGGCGAGGCCGTAGGCGATGGCGCTGCCGACCAGCCCGCCGCCGAGAACGATGAAATCGGTGCCGCTCAATTGTCCCCCTTGCCCGCCAGGAGCCGCTCGAGCCCGTACACGCGCTCCATGGCGGCCATCATCACGACCGCCAGCAGCATCAGCGCGGTCGAGATCGAGGCGACCATAGGATCGATGTTGTCGGTGATGTACTGGAACATGCGCACCGGCAGCGTCGTGGTGCCGGGCGAGGCGACGAACACCGTCATGGTCAGCTCGTCGAAGCTCTGGATGAAGGCGAGCAGCCAGCCGCCGGCAAGGCCCGGCATGATCATCGGCAGCGTTACGCGGCGGAAGACGACCGACAGCGGCGCGCCGAGCGACCACGCGGCCCACTCGCAATGCCGGTTCATGCCGGTCAAGGCCGCCAGCGCCAGGCGCAGCGTGAACGGCATGATGACGATCACGTGGCCCATGATCAGGCCGAAGATGTTGGCGGTGAGCCCGACCTCGGCCATGAAGCGCAGCAGCGCCACGCCGAGCACGACATGCGGCACCATCAGCGGCGACAGGAAGTAGGCGACCAGCGCGTCGCGGCCGGGGAACTGGTGGCGCGCGGTCGCGATCGCCGCCGGCACGCTGACCAGCAGCGCGATGGTGGCCGAGGCGCAGCCGACATAGAGGCTGATCCAGAAGGCCGGGATGAAATCGCTGTTCCAGATCGCCACGAACCAGCGCAGCGACCAGCGCGTGGTCGGGATCGACAGATAGGCCTCGGGCGTGAAGGCGACGAGGCCCACGACGATGAGCGGCGCCAGGATGAAGGCGATGAAGGCGGCGTGGAACAGCAGCGCCAGCCTGCCGTTGCCGACCGTCATTGGAACACCTGGTGGAAGCGGCGCTCGACGATGCGGTTGTAGCCGAGCACGATCGTCACCATGGCGATCAGCAGCACGACGACGATGGCGGCGCCGAGCGGCCAGTTCTGCGAGTTGAGGAACTCGTCGTAGGCCGCCATCGCCGCGACCTTGAGCCGCCTGCCGCCGACGATCGCCGGGGTGGCAAAGGCGCTGGCGGCGAGCGTGAAGACGATCAGGCTGCCCGACAGGATGCCGGGCATCGCTTGCGGCAGCACGATGCGCCTGAGGACCGTCGCCTGCGAGGCGCCGAGCGAGAGGCCCGCGGCCTCGACCGCCGGATCGAGCCGGCGCAGGCTCGCCCAGACCGACAGCACCATGAACGGCACCAGCACGTGCACCAGCGCGACCGCCATGCCGGTGAAGGTGTACATGAACTCGGCCGGCCGCTCGATCAGGCCGAGGCGCATCATGAGCGTGTTGACCATGCCGCGGTTGCCGAGCAGCACGGCCCAGCCGAGTGTGCGCACGATCACCGACACCAGCAGCGGCCCGAGCACGATCAGGAGGAAGATCGAGCGCCAGGGCGGCCGCATGCGGTGGATGATGTATGCCTCGGGCGCGCCGATCAGGACCGACACGGCCGTGACGACGGCGGCCAGCAGGAAGGTGCGGCCGAAGATCGTGTGGAAGTAGCTGTCGCCGAGCACCTCGGCGTAGTTTGCCCAGGTGAACCCGGGCCGGATGCCGGTCGCCATGGTGAAGCTGTTGAAGCTCAGCATCAGCACCATGACAAGCGGCGCGGCCATGAAGGCGGTGAGCACCGCCGTGGCCGGCGCACTCAGCGCATAGGGCGCCAGAATGCGGCGGTCACTCATGCACCACCCGTGCGGCTTCCGGCGGCCAGGTCACGCGCACCGTGCCGCCTTCCGGAACATGCGCGCCGCCCTCGTTCGGCCGGATCACGGCCAGCTCGCCGATCGGCGTGGCGACGCGATAGAGCCACTGCCCGCCCATGAACAGGCAGCTCTCGACCTTTCCCGGCACGCCGTCGCTGCCGAAGCTGAGACGCTCGGGCCGCAGCGACAGCATCGCCGTGCTGCCGTTGACGTCGCCGGTCGCGTCGACCTCGACCTCGCCCACGCGCAGCCGCAGCCGGCCGCCCGAACGGCCGACCACGGTTGCCGCGATCAGGTTGGTGCGGCCGAGGAAATTGGATACGAAGGCGCTGCCGGGGTCCTCGTAGACCTCGTAGGGCCTGCCGATGCGCGCGATGCGCCCGCGGTCCATCACGGCGACGCGGTCGGCCATCAAGAGCGCCTCGGCCTGGTCGTGCGTGACCAGGATGGTCGTGATCGCGACGCGGCGCTGGATGTCGCGGATCTCGACCCGCATCTCCTCGCGCAGCTTGGCGTCGAGGCTCGACATCGGCTCGTCGAGCAGCAGCAGGTCGGGACGGATCACCAGCGCGCGGGCCAGCGCCACGCGCTGCTGCTGGCCGCCCGAGAGCTGCTTGGGATAGCGTCCGGCGAGCTCGTCGAGCCTGACCAGCGCCAGCGCCTCGGCGATGCGGTGGCCGCGCTCCGCTGCCGACACGCGGCGCATCTCCAGGCCGAAGCCGACATTCTCGGCCACGGTCATGTGCGGGAAGAGCGCGAAGGACTGGAAGACGATGCCGATGTTGCGCCGGTTCGGCTTCACCGGCGCCATCTCGCGCCCGTCGATGCGGATGCTGCCCGCGCTCGGCTCGACGAAGCCGGCGATCGCCAGCAGCGTGGTCGACTTGCCGCAGCCCGACGGGCCCAGCAGCGACAGGAACTCCCCCCGCTCGACCGCAAGGTCGACGCCGTCGACCGCAGCGACGCTCCCGTAGCGCTTGACGAGACCTTGGATCTCGAGGAACGGCACGAATCGGGCCCGACTATTCCCCCCCGGTCGTCATGTCCGGGACGAGCCCGCGGCCACGACGACAGGGGAGCAGCTTGGCCGTGCGCGGGCCTATTTCTCCACCTCGCGCTGCCAGCGCTTGGTCCAGCCCTCGCGTTCCTTGTTCATCGTGCCCCAGTCGACGGCGACCAGCTTGGCCACCTGCTCCGGTCCGTACGGCACCTGCTTCGCCACGTCGGGGGCGAGCTTGGTGTTCTTGTTGACCGGCCCGAAGCCCTGTTCCTTGGCCCAGACCGCCTGCATCTCCGGCGTCAGGTTGAACTGGATGAACTTCTGCGCCAGGTCGGAGGCGTCGGGCTTCGCCACCGGGCAGACGCCGACCATCAGCGCGACGGCGCCCTCCTTGGGATAGACGAACTCCGCAGGGAAGCCGGTGTTGGCGAGCGCGACGGTCCGGCCGCTGCCCCAAACCGAGATCACCACCTCGCCCGACTGCAGCGCCTCCGACATCTTCGCCGGCGAGGGAGGAAAGCTCAGCACGTTGGGGCCGACCTTCTGCATCGCCTTGAAGCCGGGCTCGATGTTCTTCTCGCCGCCGCCGTTGACGCGCGCCAGCATGACCAGCGTGTGCAGTCCGTATGTGCCGGTGATCGGCGAGATCGCCAGCAGCTTCTTGTATTTCGGGTCGGCGATGTCGTTCCACGAGCTCGGCGTCGCCCAGCCCTTCTCGCCGAAGTACTTCTTATTGTAGGTGATGCCGGTAGCGACGAAGCCCGCGGCGACCGCCTTGTTGCCCGGGATGCGGGCGATGTCGTAGAGCTCCTTGTATACCGAGCCGTCCGCCAGCGGCGCGCAAAAGCCGAGGGCGACGGCCTGGAACATGACGCCGTCGTCGAGGAAGACGACGTCCATCTCCTGCTTGGCCTTCTGCGCCTGCAACCGTGCCAGCGTGTCGGTCGAGTTGCCGGCGACGTACTTGAACTCGACCTTGTGCTGCTTCTGGAAGGCGGGCACGACCGTCTCCCGCATCGCCTTTTCGAACGAGCCCCCGTAGAGGCCCAGCGTCAACGTCGTCTGCGCCAGAGCCGGGCCGGCGCCCATCGCCAGAGCCGCCATGCCGCCGAGTACCGCCGCGTATCGCATGCTTCACCCCCGTTCATGCCGAATGCCGATGCAATCGATTCCTGCCCTCGGGCTAGGCTCCCCCGCCGGCGCCGACAGGTCAAATCGAATTGTCGCTCTAATCCATAAGGGAATATTATGGAGAAATGTCCGCGCTCAACCATCGCCAGGTCGAGGCGTTCCGCGCCGTGATGCTGACTGGCGGCGTCACCACCGCGGCGCAACTGATGAACGTCACGCAGCCGGCGGTCAGCCGGCTGATCCGCGACCTGCAGGAGGCGCTGAAGCTCGCGCTGTTCGAGCGCCGCGGCACGCGGCTGCTGCCGACGGCCGAGGCGCTGTCGCTCTACCAGGAGGTCGAGCAGTCCTTTGCCGGCCTCGAGCGCATTACCCGGGCGGCGACCGACCTGCGCGGCCGGCGCGCCGGGGTGCTGCGCATCGCCTGCTATCCCGCGCTCGCCACCTCGTTCCTGCCGCGCTTCGTCGCGCGCTTCCTCGCCAGCCGGCCGCGGCTCGACATCGCCGTCTACGGCGTCAGCTCGCGCATCGTGCTGGAATGGGTCGCTTCGGGCCAGTGCGATCTCGGGTTCGCCTCCGACGCGCTCGAGTTCCCTTCGGTCGAGGCGGAGATGATGCAGGACGCCTCCGCCGTCGCCGTCGTGCCGGCCGGCCACAGGCTGGCCGCGCGGCCCTGGCTGCAGCCGAGGGATTTCCGCGGCGAGCGGTTCATCTCGCTCGGCCAGTTCACGCTGCTGCGCCATCGTATCGACTTCGCCTTCTCCGCCGCGCGCGTGCAGCGCCAAATCCAGGTCGAGACCAACCTGACGGAGATCGCCTGCGGGCTGGTCGCCGCGGGCGCCGGCGTGTCGATCGTCGATCCGTTGATGGCGGAGGAGTTCCACGGCCGCCTGGCGATCAGACCGTTTCGCCCGCGCATCAAGATCGAGTTTGCCGCGCTGCATTCGATCCAGCGCACCAAGTCGGGCATGGCGCAGGAGTTCATCGAGCAGTTCAAGCGCGAGCTCGTGCAGGTCGTCAGCCGCCAGGACCCCGCCGGAGGCCGGGCGACCGCGTCGTGAAACCTTGCACGGCGGCGGTCGGCGCACGCCCCGGCGGGCTCAGGCCGGCGCCGCGAGCTCCCGGAACCGGCCGACACGCATCCCGACCGCGAGAATGTCGTGCGGGAACGCCGCGCTCTCGAGGTAGGCGAGCTCGTCGGCGCGGGCCTCGACGACCGGATCGAGCGCGCCGAGCTCGGCGTCCGGGTAGCCGGGATGGCACATCACCGCCAGGCCGCGCGGTGCGCCGTCGATGAAGCGATTGAACACGTCACGGTAGGGAACACGTTCGTCGAAGTTGGTCACGCCGGCAAATCGCGGATTGATCGGGATGCCGGCGCGCTCCGCCTCCCGGCGCAGGCGGCCGCCCATGAGCCCGAGGATGGTGGCGTGCAGCGGCGCCACGTAACGCTGCCAGACCGCGGCCAGCGGTTCGCAGCATACGCGCAGGAAGGTGTGCGTCGGCAATCTGCGCCCGAATTGCCCGAGCAGCGCCGCGCGGACGATCGGCAGCTGGTGGACATGGTGATGGCCGTCGACGTAGTCCGGCGGTCGCCCCATCGCGCACTCGAACGCGTCGATCTGGCGGCCGATCTCGCGCTCGATCTCGCCCCGATCGAGCAGGCCCAGATGCGCCAGCACGGCGATGCGGGCCGGGGACGGCAAGCGGCCCGAGGGCGCCAGCCGCGGCATGGGACCGAGCGGCGCAAGCTGGGTGAGGGCAAGATGCAGCCCGACATCGACGGGCTCGGTCATCGCGTGCAGGCGCGGCGCCTCGGCGGACCAATGCGGCGAGACCACCAGGCACGATGTCGCCGAAACCCGGGCCTGGCCGATCAGCTTGCGGATTCCGGCGCTGACGCCCGGCGCGAGGCCGTAGTCGTCGGCGCAAAGGACGAACGGGACAAGCGCATTCATGCTTTTGTCACGCAGTTGTCACGACTTGATCGGGGATCGGTACTTCGCCCCGGGCAGCTCCTCTCCATGGGCCTTCAACGGCACCAGGATTATGGCCGAAATCAGGGGGGCTGCACGCCGCGCGCGTAATATTCTTGCAATATCATCGCCCAATACCGCATGTCTTATCCGTAAGACTACAAATGGCCGGCCGCAGCAACTCGCAAAATGGTGGCCAATGGCCGGTGTGTTGGATAGGCTCCGCCGGCGCGTTTCGATCGAGAGCCGACACGGGCTCGATCGAGAGAGCGAAGGGGTGGACATGACGGCGCCGGCGGACAGCGCCCCCTCCCCGCCGGACTTCCGCTGTTGGATAGCATGTACCAATGATGTCTTTGATTGGCAGCGTGGCCTACCATCTGTCGATCGTGGCGACTCTGGCTGCGCTCGGCTACCAGGCGTTCGCAATCCTGTGTCTGGCGCGCTTCCGCCGTCGGCCGGCCACGGAGCGCGCCCGATCGGCCGCTGCCGGGCCGGCCGAAGCGGCCACGATCCTCAAGCCGGTGTGCGGCATCGACTACGATTCCTACGAGAATCTCCGCTCGTTCTGCTGCCAGGACCATCCGAACGTGCAAATCGTCTTCGGCGTCAGGGATCCGGACGATCCGGTGATCCACGTTGTCCGCCGGCTGATGGCGGTGATGCCCGAGCGCGATATCGCGCTCGTGGTCGATCCGCGCGCGATCGGCGCCAACCTGAAGGTCAGCAACCTTGCCAACATGATGGCGGCGGCCAGGCACGACATTCTGATCGTCGCCGACAGCGACATCCGCGTCGGCCCCGACTACGCCACATCGATCGTCGAAGGCTTCGCCGATCCGGAGGTCGGCGTCGTGACCTGCCTCTACAAGGCACGCTCGGCCGACGACTTCGCCTCGCGCCTTTCGGCGATGTCGATCAACGAATGGTTCCTGCCCTCGGCGCTGGTCGCGATCCAGCTGCAGGGGCCGAAATTCTGCTTCGGCAGCACGATGGCCGTTCGCCGCGTCGCGCTCGACCGGATCGGCGGCTTCGACCGGCTGGCCGCCTACCTGGCCGACGACCACATGCTCGGCAAGCTCGTGGCACAGCAGGGCTACAAGATCCGGCTGTCCGACTACCTGGTCGAGACGGTCGTGCACGAGCGCAGCCTGCGCAGCCTGTTCGACCACGAGCTGCGCTGGGCCCGCACGATCCGCTCGATCCAGCCCTGGGGCCATGCCTTCTCGTTCACGACCTACTGCGTGTCGCTGGCGCTCCTGACCGCGGTGCTGGCCGTGCCGGCCTCGGGTTCGGTGCCCGTCGTCGCCGGACTGCTCGGCGCCGCGCTGCTGTTGCGCTATGCCACCCACCGCGTCGCGCGCGCCACCCTCGGGCCCACCGGCACATGGTCGCCGTGGCTGCTGCCGGTGCGCGAGCTGCTCAGCCTCGCCTTATGGGCCACCAGCCTGTTCGGCAACCGCGTCGTCTGGAAGGGCTGGGCCATGTCGGTCGGCGAGAAAGGTCAATTGACCGCGAAAGGGATGCCGGGTCTATGATGAAGACGCTGTTCCTCAATCCGCCGTCCTACGAGGGCTTCGACGGCGGCGCCGGGTCGCGCTACCAGGCGCGCCGCGAGATCCGGTCGTTCTGGTACCCGACCTGGCTGGCGCAGCCCGCGGCGCTCGTGCCGGGCAGCCGCCTGGTCGACGCGCCGGCCCGCGGGCTCGCGCCCGACGATGTGCTGGCGATGGCCAACGACTACGAGCTGCTCGTCATGCACACGAGCACGCCATCGTTCCCCTCGGACATCAAGATCGCCGAGGCGTTCAAGGCGAAGAACCCGAAGCTCAAGATCGGGCTCGTCGGGGCGCATGTCGCCGTCCTGCCCGAGCCGTCGCTGTCCGCCTCGACCGCGATCGATTTCGTCGCACGCGCCGAGTTCGACTACACGATCAAGGACGTGGCCGAGGGCAGGCCGCTCGCGGAGATCGCGGGCCTGAGCTACCGCAAGGACGGCGTCGTCACGCACAATCCCGAGCGCGCGATGATCGATGCCATGGACGATCTGCCGTTCGTGACCGAGGTCTACAAGCGCGACCTCGCGATCGACGACTACTTCATCGGCTACCTGCTGCACCCGTACGTGTCGCTCTATACCGGCCGGGGCTGCAAGTCGCGCTGCACGTTCTGCCTTTGGCCACAGACGATCGGCGGGCATCGCTATCGCACGCGCAGCCCGGAGAGCGTGGCGCACGAGATCGCGCTGGCCAAGAGCTATTTCCCGCGCGTCAAGGAGTTCTTCTTCGACGACGACACCTTCACCGACGACCGCCCGCGCGCCGAAGCCATCGCGCGGCTGTTGGGCAAGCTCGACGTGACCTGGTCGTGCAACGCCAAGGCCAACGTTCCGCACGAGACGCTCAGGATCATGCGCGACAACGGCTTGCGCCTGCTGCTTGTCGGTTACGAGTCGGGAAGCCAGAAGATCCTCAACAACATCAAGAAGGGGATGCGCGTCGAGTTCGCACGCCGCTTCAGCGAGGATTGCCACAAGCTCGGCATCACGATCCACGGCACGTTCATCGTCGGCCTGCCAGGCGAGACGCGCGAGACGATCCACGAGACCATCCGCTTCGCCAAGGAGATCAACCCGCATACGATCCAGGTGTCGTTGGCCGCCGCCTATCCGGGTACCGAGCTGTACCGCCAGGCGTCCGAGAACGGCTGGCTGCGGAACAGCGGCGCCGCGCTCGTCGACGGGCATGGCCTCCAGGTCAGCTCGCTCAGCTATCCCGACCTGTCGCCCGACGAGATCTTCGAGGCGCTGGCCACCTTCTACAAGCGCTTCTACTTCCGCCCGCGCAAGATCGCCGAGATCACGCTCGAGATGGCCCGCAGCCAGGAAATGTTGCGCCGGCGCCTGCGCGAAGGGGTCGAGTTCTTTCGCTTCCTCGCGGAACGGCGCAGCGCCGCCTGAGCCGATCGTCCGCGCGTCCCCTCCGGCTCGAGACCGCCCGTGCCGCTCGGCCATGACGGCGCCGCCGTGACCACGCGGGCATCGATCGCCGCCGGTCGGCCGGATCCGCGCGATCCGGCCGACCTGGTCGACCGGAGCCTGGGCGGCCTGATGGCCGCCGCCGCGCGGCTGTCGTGGCTGGTCCTGGGCTTGGCCCTGATCGTCACCGCCGCTGCCGGCTTCTACATTGTCGGGCATCTCCGGATGGAGACCGACATGAATGCGCTGCTGTCGGCCGACCTGCCGCATCGAAAGACGCAGGCGCAGTTCGACGCCGCGTTTCCGCAGCTCGGCGACAACATCGTCATCGTGGTCGACGGCGCGACGTCGGGCCGTGCCGACAAGGCGGCGGCGGCCCTGGCGGCGAAGCTGCGCGCGCGGGACGATCTGTTCAAGCACGTCTTCCATCCCGACGGGGACCCGTTCTTCCGCAAGAACGGACTGCTGTTCCTCGAAGTCGACGAGCTGCACGAGATGTCCGACCGGCTTGCCGACGCGCAGCCGCTGCTGGCGGTGCTGGCCAAGGACATGAGCCTGCGCGGGCTGTTCGACCTGCTGAGCCTCGCCTCGACGTCGGTCGCCGACGGTGAATCCGATCCCGCGCAGCTCGTGCGCGCCTTCGATCGGATCGCCGACACGATCCTGGCCCATATCGAGGGCCGCCGGGTCGAACTGGATTGGTCCGAGCTGATGCAGGCGAAGCCGGCCGGCCGGTCCGATCTCCGGCGCTTCATCCTGGCGCAGCCCTATCCCGACTATTCGAGCCTGTCGCTGGCCGAGCCCGCGATCGACACCGTGCGCAGCGCTGTCGCCGAGCTCGGACTTGCCGAATCCATCGGGGTCCGCGTGCGGCTGACCGGCGGGATTCCGATCCGGGCGGACGAGCTGCGCAGCGTCAGCGACGGCGTCGGGCTGGCCAGCGCGATCTCGCTCGTCGTCGTGACGGCATTGGTCGTCGTCGGCCTGCGCTCCGTCCGTCTGGTGATCGCGATCGTCCTGACGCTGGGCATGGGCCTGGTCGTCACGGCGGGCTTCGCGGCTCTGGCGATCGGGCACTTGAATCTGCTGTCGGTCGCGTTCGCGGTGATGTTCATCGGGCTCGCGGTCGACTTCGGCATCCAGATCGGCCTGCGCTACAAGGAGAACCGCATCGCCGGGCTCGATCATCGACAGGCGCTGCGACGGTCCGGAAGCACCGCCGGCGCAGTCTTCCTGGCGGCGCTGTGCGCGACGATCGGATTTCTGGCCTTCGTGCCGACGGCCTATGTCGGGCTGGCGGAACTGGGCATCATCTCCGCCGCCGGCATGGTGATCGGCACGACCGGGGCCCTGACCGTGCTACCGGCCCTGCTGACCGTCATGCGGCCCGGCATCGCGGCGGCCGCGCAGCACCGGTCGAGCCGCCTGCGGTGGCGCATCGGCGTCATCGAGCGATTCCCTGGCACGATCTGCGTTGCGGCCCTGGCGCTCGGCCTCGTATCGCTGGTCGCGCTGCCCACGATCCGGTTCGACGCCGACCCGATCGCGCTCGACGACCCCGATGCCGAGTCGGTTCAGACCTACCTGGACTTGGCGCGAGACAGCAGTACGTCGCCCTACATGGCCAATGTCGTGGCGCCCACGCTCGATGCCGCGGCCGCGCTGGCGCGTCGACTCGACGAGCTTCCCGTCGTGGACAGCACCATCACGCTGCAGTCGTTCATTCCGCAGGACCAGGACGAGAAGCTGCAGATCATCGCGAGCACGGCCCTGTTCCTCGGGCCGGCGCTGGAGACGGGCCGCGACCTGCCGCCGCCGAGCGCGGCGGAGAACCGCGCGGCCGCCGCGCGTTTCCTCAGCGACGTCCGCAAGCTTGCCGCCTCCACCCGCGTGGGGCCGCTCGCCGAGCCGGCGCGGCGCCTGGCCGCCTCCGTCGAGCGGCTGCGTGCCGATGCCGCGTGGGAGGCCGGCGGCAATGCGCTCGATGCATCCCTGTTCGCCGATCTTCCCCGCGCCCTCGAGGACCTGCGCCTGGCCATGAGTGCCGGCAAGGTCGCGCTGGCGGATCTGCCGGCCGATCTGCGCGAGCGCTACGTCGCATCGGACGGGCGTGCCCGCGTCGAGGTGGTGCCGAGGGAGAACCTGACCGACCGCGACGCCTTGCGCCGCTTCGTGAGCCAGGTGCAGCGCGTGGCGCCGGACGTCACCGACACGCCGGTCCTGCTGCTCGAGGGCGGCGATGCGATTACCGGGGCCTTCGTCCAGGCGGGAGCGTTCTCCTTTGTCCTGATCGCATCGCTCCTGGTCGCGGTGCTGCGCAGCATCGTCGCCTCGGTGCTCGTCCTGCTGCCGCTGGCGCTGGCGCTGGCGCTGACCGTGGCGACGATGGCCATGATCGGCATGTCGTTCAACTTCGCCAACATCATCGCGCTGCCGCTGCTGCTGACCCTCGGCGTCGCCTTCGGCATCTACCTGGTCCTGCGCTACCGCGAGACCGCCGGCGTCGCCGAGCTGCTGCGCACCAGCACGCCGCGCGCCGTCCTCTTCAGCGCACTGACCACGCTGGTCGCCTTCGCCAGCCTGATGGCATCGAGCCACCGCGGCACCGCCGGCATGGGTGCGCTGCTGGCGATCTGCCTGACGCTGGCGTTGTGCTGTACGCTGGTCGTCCTGCCGGCGCTGCTCGCCCTGGGGGAGCGGCGGCGGGCCGACCGACGGAACGAGGGGAAGGCTTGACCTACAAGCGCGGCCTGGTGCTCGTCATGCTCGCCGGCGGTCTCGTGCTGGTGGCGCTGGTCGCCTGGCACGGATTCGCGGAGATCGCGGCCGACATGATGCAGATCGGCTGGGGACTGGTTGCGGTCGCCCTGCTGCATCTCGTGCCGATGAGCCTGTCGACGCTCGGCTGGCAGGCCTTGCTTCTCGGCGTCTGGCATGCACCGTTCCGGGTCTATCTGCACGCGCGGTGGATCCGCGAGTCGATCGACGGATTGCTGCCCGTGGGGCAGATCGGCGGCGAGTTCGTCGGGGCGCGCCTGATGGCCAAGCACGGCGCCAAGGCGAACCTGGCGGCGGCCGGGTGCATCGTCGATTTGACGATGGAGGTGATCACCCAGTTCTTCTTCAGCCTGGTCGGCGTCGCCGTGCTGGTCGCGTATCGCGGCTATGACGGAACGGTCTATTGGCTGATCGTCGGCGCCTGCGTCGCCGCGCCGCCGCTGCTGGGCTTCGTCCTCGCCCAGCGCTGGGGCATGTTCCGGCTGATCGAGCGCGCCGAGGCGCTGGCGGCCTGGCTCGGCTTCGCATCGCTTTCCGCCCTCAACGGGCTGCACGACGCGGTCACGGCGCTGCACCGCAACCGGCGCAACCTCGCCCTCGGCTTCGCCGGGCATTTCGCGTCCTGGGTGATCGGTTCGGGCGAGATCTGGCTGGCCCTGCTGCTGCTCGGCCATCCGGTCGGCTTCGCCGAGGCGCTGATCCTGGAGAGCCTGGTCCAGGCCGTGCGTAGTGCGGCCTTCATCGTGCCGGGGGCGCTTGGCGTCCAGGAGACCGGCTATATCCTGCTCGGCACGCTGCTGGGATTGAGCCCCGAGCTCGGCCTGTCGCTGGCCCTGGTCAAGCGCGCGCGCGAGCTTCTCGTCGGTTTGCCCGGGCTGCTCGCCTGGCAGATGGCCGAGGGGCGCTTCCTGTTGCGCCGGCTCGACGGAAGCTCGGCCGGTCGGCCGGGAGACTGACGGGGACCCAATGGCGGGCGGATCGTGGAGCCATGTCGTCGCGCGCGCGCTGGTGCGGCCGCTGGTCGGCGGGCCGGTCACGCCCAACCACCTGACGACGGCGCGCCTGGCCACCGGCATCGCGGCCTGCGCCGCGTTCGCGGTCGGAACGCGCGGGTGGGACATCGTGGCCGGCGTGGTCTGGGTGATCTCGGCACTGCTCGATCGGGCCGACGGCGAGCTGGCACGGCTGGGCGGCACCAGCAGCAAATGGGGTCATGCCTACGACTACTACACCGACGTCGCCGTGAACGGGCTGTTCTTCGTCGCCATCGGCTTCGGCTTGCGCCATGGCGCGCTCGGCGCCTGGACCATCGCCATGGGGCTGATCGCCGGGATCACCGTGGCCGCCGCTTCCATCTGGTCGGAGCTGCTGGAGCAGCGCCGCGCCGACGGGGTGAAGGCCTATGAAGGCTTCGGCGGCTTCGATTTCGACGACGTCATGTACCTGTTCGCGCCGGTCGCGTGGCTCGGCTGGCTGTTGCCGCTGCTGGCGGGCGCCGCCATCGGCGGCCCCGTGTTCGCGCTGGTGACCTGGATCCGGCTGCGCAGGACGGCCTAGGCGCACGTCGATCCGCGCGCCAGACACTTGAGTCGGCGGCCGGATCAACGGCCGCCTGGGCGCGTTGCGACGACGCCCGGCGCTGCTTGCGATAGCCGAAGGATTTCTCGATCCGCCCGAGGATATGCGCGCCCGCGGTGGTCACGGGATAGCGCGGCTCGTCCGTCGCGCCGAAGGCACCGGGATCGATCACTGCCTTGAAGTCGGGATCGTAGAAGGTGGCGACGGAATAGCGGTCGCGGCCCGAGCGGTTGACCACGCGGTGCGGCGTCGAGGCGTAAAGGTCGTTGGTCCAGCGCGCCAGCAGGTCGCCGGAGTTGACCACCAGCGTGCCGGGGACCGGCCGCGCGTCGATCCAGCGCCGGGCGCGCCGGTCGTAGACCTCGGGCCCGCCGTTGTCGTCCTGCCACAACAGCGTCAGGCAGCCGAAATCCGTGTGCGGCGCGACGCCGTACTGGTCGGGTCCGATTTACGGCGGCTGCGGCGGATAGTGGATGAACTGCGTGCGCTGCAGGCGCTTGCGGTAGGAGGCCGCGAAGAAACCGTCCGCCTGGCCGAGCGATACGGCGACGGCGCGCATGACCAAGGCGACGCAGGCGCCGACCGCGGCGTAGTACCGTTCGAGCGCGAGGCGGAATGCCGGCCGGCCGGCGGGCCAGTTGCTCGGGCCGCGCAGCGGCTCGCCGGCGAGCACGTCCGGATCGTCCTCCGCCAGCTCGGGCCCCATCGTGAAGAACTCCTTGCTGTCGGGCTTCCTCGCCTCGTACATCAGCGCGTCGCCGACTGCGCCGAAGCCGCGATGGCGCATGTTGGTCGCGACCGCCCGCTTCCTCGGCTCGGGCTCGGCGAAGAACCGCCGCGCCTCCGCGACCGCCGCCTCGGTCACCGCGTCGGGCACGCCGTGGTTGCCGATGTAGAAAAAGCCGACCGTGGTGAAGGACTCGCGGATCATCTCCGCCGCACGCTTCAGCGTCACGTCGCCGCCCTCGGCCACGCCGGCGAAACCGACGATCGGGATCATCGGGCTCCCTGCAACCTCGCGTGTCGGGAATTGCTCACGGCGCGGCCGGTTCGCGGCGATAGTGGTAGCGGTAGAGCTCGGTCTTCAGGCCGAGGCCGCGATAGAGCGCGATCGCCGGATCGTTGTCGGCCTGGACCTGCAGGCACATGCGGTGCGCGCCGCTTCTTGCGCCCCAGCCGATCAGGGCGGCCAGCACGCGCCGCGCATAACCGCGCCCGCGATGCCCGGCGCCGGTGACGACCGACTCGAAGCAGAGCAGCCCGTCATGCACCACGCCGAAGGCGAGCGCCGCAGCCGCGCCGTCGCGGCGCAGCGTGGCGAAGGCGGCCGGGACCACGACCGCGCCGACGATGCGGCCGTAGGTCAAGGCCTTCTCGCCCTCATGGCCCTGCAGCCGCGCCATGGCGGCGACCCATTCCGGCTCGGGTCGCGGCACAAGCTCGACCGCGGCATCGGTACCACCGCTTGCACCGTCCAATTCGCCATGGAGCGTGAGCGTCTCGCCTTCGGCGGCATAGCCCAGGCGCTCGAGAAGGCGATCCATGCCGGCGTCGACGAGCGACGGGATACGGAAGATGACGGGCAGGCCCTGGTCGCGGAACAGGGCGCGGCAGGCGGCGGCGACGCCCTCGTCGCCGGCGGGCCGGACGCGCCGGGGATTGGCGCAATTGGCGCGGCGGCTGACGCCGCCGGCGAAGCGCAGCAGCCAGTCGCCGACGTTTGCCTGCCGCAGAGCCGGGAATGCCCGAAAGCAGGTCTCCTCGACCCGCCAGGCCAGTTGGTCCGCTTGCACCACTCACCCCCAAGAGCCGCGACCATGGTCGCGGCAGCGGCATCCCGGCAACGCAGACAAGGCCGCGCCAGGCCTTGCTTATGCGCGCGCCGCGCGCATCCGCGCGCGCAACGCCGCGGTCGCGGCGGCGTCGACGGACGGCGGCGCGCCGGCGATGACCACGCCGTAGGCCGCGCGCGCCTCGGCGACCGACACTTTCTCCTCCACCACGTCGTCGAGCACTGCCTGGGGATCGCGGTCGAGCGGATCGCCGTGGCCGCCGCCGCTGGCGAGGCGCACGCCGAACAGGTCGCCCTTGCCGACGCGGGTCAGGAACTTGGCCGGGAAGCGCTCGAGCGTGCCGTCGGCGCGGCGGATCGTCACGTCCGTCGCCGCACCCGGCCCGCCGCCCATCAGCCCATAGGTCCGGTGATCGCGCCGGTCCGAGCGGATCTGCAGCACCGCGTCGTCGGCCTTGAAGCGCAGATGGCGCTCGAGCGCGAGGCCGCCGCGATAGCGCCCGGCGCCGCCGGTGTCGGGCACGAAACCGTAGCGCTCGACCGCGATCGGCAGGTCCGCCTCGATCATCTCCGCCGGCGTGTTGGAGTAGTTGACCAGCGTGCCGGTGCAGGCGTCCATGCCGTCGCGGTCCGGGCCGCCGCCCCAGGAGCCGACGAGGAACTCGAGATAGACGAAGGATTCGCCCGTGCCGTCCACGCCGCCGAACGACACGCCGACCTCGGGCGCGTTCGCGCCGCAGGCCGGGATCAGGTGCGGCACGGCCTGGGCCAGCGCGCCGAACACCGTGTCGGCGATGCGGATGCCGGTGATGCCGCGCGCCGCGACCGCCGCCGGCGGGCGCGGATTGACGATCGTGCCCTCGGGCGCGATCACCCTGATCGGCCGGAAATAGCCGGCGTTGTTCGGGATCGACAGGTCGACGATCGAGCGCACGCAGGCGAGCGCCGTGGACAGCGTGAACGGGTAGACGCAGTTGATCGCGCCGCGCACCTGCGGCGACGTGCCGGTGAAGTCGATCGTCAGGTCCTCGGCCCCGATGGTGACCGTGGCGACGAAGCGGATCGGGCGCGGGTCGATGCCGTCGCCATCGAGATAATCGGTGAAGGTCCAGGTGCCTTTCGGCAGCTTGGCGATCTCGGCGCGCGTGAAGCGTTCGGTGTAGTCCAGCAGGTCACGGCAGTGGCGCTCGAAGCCGGCGGCGCCGTAGCGGTCCATGAGCTGTACCAGCCCGCGCTCACCCACGGCGCAGGCGGCGATCAGCGAGCGGATGTCGCCGATCACCTTGTCCGGCACGCGCACGTTGCGCTCGATGATGCGGAACAGGTTCTCGTCGGGCTCGCCCTGGCGCCACAGGCGCGACGGCGGGATGCGCAAGCCCTCCTGGTACAGCTCGGTCGAATCGCTGGCATTGCCGCCGGGAATGCGCCCGCCGATGTCGGTCATGTGCGCCAGCACGACGGCGAAGCCGCGCAGGAGCCCGCCGTGATGGACCGGCTTGACCAGCACGATGTCGGGCAGATGCGTGCTGCCGTCGTAGGGATCGTTGGTGATGAACAGATCGCCGGGCCGGATGCTGGCGCCGAATGCGCCGCGCACCGCGCGCACGGCGAAGGGCATGGCGCCGAGATGGAACGGCAGGCAGGTCCCCTGCGCGACCAGTTCGCCGTCGGCCAGGAACAGCGCGGTGGAGAAGTCCATCGCCTCCTTGACGACGAAGGACCGCGCCGTGCGCGACACCGTCAGCGCCATCTCGTCGGCGAGCGTGACCAGCGCGTTCTTGACCAGCTCGAGCGCGAACGGATCGCGCGCTTCCGGCCGTTCCGATGCCTGCGTCTGCGCCATGGCCTATTCCAGCCCGATCTCGTCCAGCTCGACTTCAATGGTGTCCCAGGCGATGCGACGCGCGCGGGCGCCCGGCGGGACCACGGTCGTGCTGTCGAATTCCTCGACCAGCAGCGGCCCCGTCCGCCATGCCTCGCCGAGTGCCGCCCGCGCCGAGACCGGCGTGCGGACCCAGCCCGTCTCCGGTCCGAAATAGACCTTGCGTGCCGCCACCGCGCCCGGCGCCGTCTCCGCCACCGACAGCGCCTGCGGCACATGGGCCGTCGCGGCGATGCCGCGCGCCACGACGCGCAGGTTCATCGTCTCGACCGCCTCCTCGTCGGAGCGATAGCCGTACTGCCGCTCGTGCGCCGCGCCGAACGCGTCCCGCAGCATCGCCCCCGGATCGCCCGCCTCGGGCCAGGCGACGGTCAGCTCGGCGTTCGCGCCGACATAGCGCAGGTCGACCTGCCGCTCGAACCGCCGATGCGCCGGGTCGAAGCCCTCGTCCTCGAGCGCCGCTTCCCCTTCCGCCTCCATCGTGCGAAACGCTTCCCCGAAGTCCGGGGTCTCCATCCGGTCGAGACTGCGCTTGAAGGTGCGCACGTAGTGGTGCTCGACCTCGGGGAACAGCATGCCCAGCGCGCTGAACAGGCCCGGCACGGGCGGTACCAGGACGCGCCTGATCTCGAGCAGGCGCGCGAGCGTCGCGGCGTGCACCGGGCCGTTGCCGCCGAAGGCCAGGA